>CAZFHL010000055.1:0-2281 GCA_964519145.1 uncultured Candidatus Saccharibacteria bacterium | reverse complement strand
GTCCACACTATAAAATTAGTTCGAAATTTTATTGTTTTTTAAATTAAAAATATAATAATAAATAACAACATGAGACAATTTTCAGAATATGCATCAAATGCTTGGAATAATCTTAGTGAAGAAGGAAGAGAAAGCCACGCAAAACAAATTAGTGGTTATGTCGATAATATAATGGCAACAGTAAGCGCTGATTTCCAAGATTTGGGTGCTTGGAAAATTCCAGCTTTGGGTGCTTTGCCTGCAGAAATGCTTTTTAGTGAATTAAGAAATCGTGGGTGCGAATTAAGACAAGGGCAATCTAGTTCTGGTTGGGAAGTGAGAATAAAACCTAAAAAGCAATAGAGTTTTGTAAATTTTGTTGACCCCTCATTTATTTTCGCGGTTTCTTTTGTTTTTTTATTCACAATACCTCAATATTCTCCATTGGAGTTAGTTCATTTAAAATATTTCTAAAAAATGAATTTGAGTTATCTAAGTTTAATAAAAGAGTTAAATAAACTATCAAACCCGCAAAGAGCAAAAGTCTCAGCTGGGTTCTTTAAGATTGGGAAAGGCGAATATGGAGAGGGGGATATTTTTTTAGGTATCACTGTGCCAGAACAAAGAAATGTGGCCCTGAAGTTTGTAGATTTAAGCCTGTCTGAAATTTTAAAACTTTTGAATTCAAAGATTCATGAGCATAGATTTACAGCTTTGGAAATTTTGGTTTTAAAATACGAAAATTTAAAAAAATCTTTACAAAAATTCCAAAGGAAAGACTTGGGAGAAAATTTTAAGAAAAATGGTGAAATTAAAAAAATAGTAGATTTTTATTTGAAAAATTTAAAATTTGTAAATAATTGGGATTTGGTAGATGGTTCGGCATATCATATTTTAGGAGATTATTTATTTGGCCAAAAGCAAAAATATAGAGAAGTTTTATACAGATTAGCTAGGTCTAAAAATCTTTGGGAAAGGCGAGTTGCCATTGTTTCTACCTTTGCGTTTATTCGTGGCGGGGATTTTAAAGATTGTTTGAAAATATCAGAGATTTTAGTAAAAGATAGGGAGGATTTAATACAAAAAGCGTGTGGGTGGATGCTTCGTGAAGTTGGAAAAAAAGATGTAAATATTTTAAAAAACTTTTTAAATAAATATGGTCAAAAAATAGGGAGGACAATGCTTCGTTATGCTATCGAAAAGTTTTCTAAAGAAGATAGAGCAATATATTTGAATAAAAATAATATCTAAAATGTAAATTTTGACATTTAATTTATTTAGATATATAATACGTTAGGAGGTAAAAATGATATTAGAAAGTGGTTGCATATCTGACGCCATTCTAGAGCGTGAGCATCTTGAAAAAAGACATAAAGATGAATTAATGAGATTGAAGCAAAAAGAGGATGGATTAAAGAAGGCTCTTTTTGATTTAGTACCAGTTGATCTGGTTGGTTGGGTATCATCTCAAAGACTTATTAATAGGTTATTTGAAGATCAAATTGTTTTATTGAGTATTAGGTTTAATAAAGGTTATTTTCTTGGATTTATGGATGTTCGTGAAAAGATTTTTTCTTTGATGATGGTGTGGCAAGGTTTTGTCAGAGTGCAGATTAAAGATCCAGAAACTGATCAGGTAGATATTTTGTTCATGGTGAGCTAAAAGCTCATCAAAATAAAAGGAAGCCATTTCAATAGGCTCCTTTTTTGTAATAATTTGTAATAAAAATAGATTTGACATATAAATATTAATATTATAATCTCTAGTAAGAGTAAATTTCTAATTTAAATAGATAAAAGGAGTAGAAGATGCCACTCATTGGAGAAAATACATATATTTGGTTTGGATTAGTATCTTTGATTTCTTTGATAGCAACAATCAAAGTTTTCATTGATGCTTTTAAAAAAAATCAGAAAGTAATTTGGGGGGATAAAAAAGAAGATATATTCTCAAGAGAGTTTGTTTTATATTTTGTAAAATTTAGCATCTGTTCAATGTTGTTTTGTTTTTCTTTTCTTGTTTTTTGTATTTGTCTAACTAATCATATTTTTAGTCAAAACAGAAATTAATACTTATCTAAAATCCCAATCTTTTGATATCAAAAAATTGGGATTTTTTTGTGAAAATAAATTGACTTTATGTACTTTCGGTGTATATTTTATATGGAGTCAAAAAAAGAAAAGAGGTTTTATGTGGAGCTTTTTATCGAAAGAGTTTTTTTATTTATTTTGCTCAATATCTTTAGCGATTCCTGTTTGTTTCTTTTCATTAATAATTTTTGGGTTGGTTTTTGATTGTTTT
>CAZFHL010000054.1:0-2343 GCA_964519145.1 uncultured Candidatus Saccharibacteria bacterium | reverse complement strand
CCATAATCTACTATTTTAGCTATAGGTGGATTTGTATTTGGAGATATCTCAACTAAGTCCAAATCAAACTCTTTTGCCTTGTCCAAGGCTTCATTTTTAGATAAAACTCCAAAATTTTCTCCTGTTGGACCTATAAGTCTAACTGTTTCTGATCTTATAAAATTATTAATCCTGTATTGTGTAGACAAATTATTTTTTGGTTAACTAAATATAATATTTAGATATTAACATAATTTTACATTATTGGAAAATTTAAAAAAAATTATAAAGGAAGACTTTTAAAGGAATCTAAAAGAGTTAAAAAGGATTTTTAGCGCCACGAATTTCAAAATGCAAATGGACACCTGTAGATTTACCTGTAGAACCCATAAGTCCGATCAAATCTCCTTGTTTAACACTGTCTCCAACAGAAACCAAATTTTTACTATTATGAGCATAAAGTGTTTGAGTACCATTTTTATGTTTTATAACAATATAATTACCATAACCACCATTCCAACCACTATTTTTGCTTATAATAACTACTCCATCAGCTGAAGCAAATATTTCAGCGCCATGATAAGAGGCTATGTCTATACCATTATGTCCATGTATTCCTTGTGTTTTTTTACCACCAGCAACTGGTCTAGCAAAAAATCCTTTTGTATCTTTAGTGTTTTGATTAGTTTTTGTATTATAATTTACATTACTTGAACTAGAAACCTCTCCGTCTGGAATAATTATTGAAAGTCCAACATATAAATCTTTTTCTGTTATATTATTATAATCCATTATCTCTTTAACATCTGCATTATATTTTTTTGCAATAGAAGAAATTGTTTCCCCTTTCAAAATAGTATGTTTAACACCAGATATTGGTAATATAACCAAAGTTTCACCCTCTTTTAATGTATTTGAATCTAAATCATTTCCCCATTTAATAGTATTTACAGAAACATCAAACATTTCTGCTATTTGAGACAAAGTATCTCCTTTTCTTATCACATATATGCTTATTTGATCACTTTGATTATTACTTAAATTTGTATCTATAACACCAAAATTGCTTCTATTTGATACTAATGCGTCATTTTCTATGGTTGGTATATCAAAATTTCCATCACTATTTGTTGGATTTATATTTGATACAAATAAATCCATTGAATTAAATTTTTCTTCACTTTTTTGATATATTTCTGTATCTTTATTTAAAATATTGTTTTTTATAATACTAACCAGACCAGCAGAAACAGAAATAGGCAATAGTAAAAATATAAATACAAACAAAAACTTTCTTTTATAAGAATCTTTGCTGTCTATATTTTTTTGCTTAATTATCCTTATAAAATAAGGGTAAATATTATTGAGTTTTTTTAGAATTCGTAAAATAAGCCTTGAATTAATGCTAATTTTGGATTTTTCTGAAATACGGCTTAACAGAGCCATAATATATAATCAGACAGTAAATTTGGCACAAGATATATGGTATCAAAAAACCACTTTTAGTCAACATAAATTATATTCAATTTTTATGTTAGAATATTTAAATGTCATTTTTAAATGAATTGAATGAGAGACAGAGAAGTGCTGTTTTAACAACATCTGGACCATTGCTTATATTAGCAGGTGCAGGAGCAGGGAAGACAAAAACCATCACGTATAGAATTTTAAATTTAATTAAAAACGGAGTTGCTCCAGAAAACATATTAGCTGTAACATTTACAAACAAGGCAGCAAAAGAAATGGAAGAAAAAATAATAAAACTTTTAGAAGAAAGCAATGAATTAAATAGACCGGTGCAAATGACAGGAAAACCTTTTGTCGCCACATTTCATGGATTAGGGGCTTTTATAATAAAAGAAAATCATAAAGAGGTTGGTATAAAAAAACATTTCAGTATATATGACAGAGGAGATTCTAAGAGAATAATAAAAGAGGCTCTCCAAAAATACAGTTTTGACCCAAAAGAATTTGATGTAAATAAAATAATTTCAATTATTTCAAGAGAGAAGGGGAATTTTATAGGAGCAGTAGATTACAAAAACAAAGGTAGTCAATCTTTTTTTGGAGATGTTGTTTCAAAAGTCTGGATTGAATATGAAAATATTTTAAAAAAAGAAAATGCTTTAGATTTTGATGATTTGCTTTTAATTAGTGCAAAACTTTTAGAAAAAGAGGAAATTAGAAAAAGATATAACCAAAAATGGCAATATGTCCACATAGATGAATACCAAGATACAAATAAAGTGCAATACAAAATCGCTGAAGCAATAGCAAAAGAGCATCAAAATATTTGTGTTGTTGGTGATGGTGATCAAAATATATATGGCTGGAGAGGTGCCGATATTAAAAATATTTTGAATT
>CAZFHL010000053.1:0-2624 GCA_964519145.1 uncultured Candidatus Saccharibacteria bacterium | reverse complement strand
TTTAATAGGTTTTTAAATTTAATATCTATAACATATAAAGTACTAGAAGAGGCAAAAAAGAGTCCTAAAGGTATGACTTTGGTAATAGAAAAAGCATAGTAAATTTTGCTATTTTAGATAAAGAAAGATTTATTTATTGACAGTTTCTCTTATTTATGCAAAATATATACTACTAGGAGAAAATTTTTGTTTATCCTTGTTTCAAAAATAAATTATGAAAACAAATAAATCATTTGCAAAACGCATAAAAGTAACCAAAAATGGTAAATTAGTGACTAGAAAGATAGGCCAAAACCACTTTAATGCTAAAAATAGAACAAACACAACTCTTGCAAAAAGAAAGAGTGTTTTGATTGAAATGACAAACAAAGATCGTGGCAGATTTCTAAACAATATTTAATCAAAAAATTAATAATAAAATACTATGGCAAGGGTTAAAAAAGGTGTAAATGCACTAAAAACAAGAAAAAATATATTAAAACAGGTAAAAGGTTATCGTTTTGGTAGATCAAAAAAAGAAAAACAAGCGTATGAAGCTATTTCTCATGCAGGAAATTATGCTTTTGCTCATAGGAGAGATAAAAAAGGAGATTTCAGAAGAATGTGGAATGTGAGAATCAATTCAGAATTAAGAAAACAAGGTCTTTCTTATAGTAAATTTATAGGTTCATTAACCAAAAAAGGTATTATCTTAAATAGAAAAATGCTTGCTGATATTGCCCTAACTAATCCAAACTCTTTTTCAAGAATAATCTCTAAAGTTTAGTAATATATTTTGAATTACTAAACTCTTTCTCATCACACCTTTTTGAACCACGGATAAATTTTTGCTAAAATTTTCCTCGAGCTCGCGCCAGTCGCGCTCGCTAGGCTTCAAAAAGGTATGATTTCGACGAGTTTAATAATTCACGATAATATAATTAGATTATATTTTAACACAAAGTCAATATATGTTTTAAAAACATATTGTATATAATTATATACGGAGGAATAAACAGATGACTCTCGAGATCATCAGTTTAGCTAAAAGGAGGAAATTATAAAAATTAATTAAATTACTAAACTTTGTTTAGTTAAAAATATGAATAAAGCAGATTTAGCAAATGTTGTGCATCAAATGATTGGTGGCACAAAAACACAATCTGAAGAAGTTTTAGAAACAGTTATCAGTAAAATAATTGAAACTCTAAAGTCAGGTAGTGAAGTTTCTATTGGTGGACTTGGTATATTTTCTACAAAAGTAAGAGCAGCTAGGACAGCTAGAAATCCAAGAACAGGAGAAACTGTAAATGTCCCTTCAATGAAAGTGCCTAAATTCAGACCTGCAAAAGCATTTAAAGATGCTGTAAAATAATTTAAAAATTATTTTAATAAAACAAAACCACCTCCAAGGAGGTGGTTTTGTTAATATTTAGTTTTTTAAATACTCGGTTTTCTTAAAAAGTCTTTCTTATTTTAAATTCCAAAACTCTTTCTCATCACACCTTTTTGAACCACGGATATTTTTTTTGGTAAAAAATTCCTCGAGCTCGCTTCAATCAAGCTCGCTAGGCTTCAAAAAGGTATGATTTCGACGAGTTTTGAAAGAGGTTTATTAATTAAATTTGACTTTGTTTATATATAGTGTATAATATATAAAGATGATAGAAACAATAGTTTTGTTTTTTATGGGAGCCATCGTTTCTCTTTTGCAACCATTGTTGACTCTAGGTATCACTGTTTACGGATTTATGATGATTATTCAGCAACACAAAAACAAAAAAAGCTGGATTTTCGTCAAGTGGTTTTTGAAGGCACTAAAGAGATCTGCAAAATGGCTCCTCGGTCTAGTTATAAAGTTTTTGAAGTTGTGCTGGAAGACCGATAAAACAATCACTATCGGTGCTGTGATTGGCACCACGATCGGTTTCCTAATCCACTACTACCTGCTCTAATAACAGGTAGTTTTCTTATGTTAAAAAATCACTTTTATTATCCCTATTAATTGATTTATTTGACAAATTTGGTATTTTTATGTATGTTGTTTCTTAGGAGTGAAAAATTATATGGAAAGACTAATAGTTTTTTATGATGCTCGTTGTTATATCTGTGTCAAAGAAATTGAATGGTTAAAAGAAACAAGTAATGAAAATACTGATTTTCAAGATTTAAACAATCCAAATTGTTTGGCTTATTCTCTCGGATTCACACCAGATGAGCTAAGGGCAAAAATTCATGGATTCCTTAATGGAGAAATCATCTCTGGTTTAAAAGTATTTAGGGAAATGTATATTCGTTCTGGTAAAAATTATTTGGCTTGGACTGCTTTACCAGTTTTATCATTTTTTGCAGATATGTTTTATATTTTGTTTGCAAGAAACAGGCGATGTATTTCTAGGTTTGTTGCAAAAGTTTTTAAGTTGAAGTTGTGCAAAGATAGGGTTTGTAAATTTTGATTATCAAAAAGGAGAAATCTACGCCTATTTATAAAAACAAAGAATGGTTGCATCAAGTCTTTATTGGTGGCTTGTTCTTACTACTATGCCCACCACTTGGTTGGATGCTCGCCATGGGATATAGGAAAGCTTTCGGTAGAGCTTATGTAAATAACATAAAATTTAATTCAAACGAAATTTTCAAATGGC
>CAZFHL010000052.1:0-2915 GCA_964519145.1 uncultured Candidatus Saccharibacteria bacterium | reverse complement strand
TTTTTCAAAAGTCTTTCTCAATAAAACCTTTTTGGACCACGGATATTTTTTTGCTAAAAAATTCCTCGAGCTCGCGCCAGTCGCGCTCGCTAGGCTCCAAAAAGGTTTTATGTTCGACGACTTTTGAAATAATGTATAGGTTTTTTTAAGATTTTCTACCATATCTATATTTTACAATATTTTTATTTTAAAAGCATTAAATTATTAGACCTCTTACATAACCTGCTCCGTGGTACTAGTATTCATATGCCTTGCGAGTCTCGACGGAGCGGAGCTACGCCGGAATCTTCACCAGAAAAATATCCGTGCATATGAATACTAGTACCCGAAAAAGGGTTATGGGAGAGATTTATTGATTCGGAGCTCGCATTTTTTTTAATTTTTTATTACCAATAAATCCTGATCCAAAAGTACTTAACATAGAACTGTAATTCAAAGCTTCATTTATTGCAGAAATAACACTAGGATTTTCGCCTCTATCTTCTTGCCAAGTCATAACGATTGTGAGAATTATTCCAATAGTCCAAACAAATGAAAGTATAAATGTAAAATCTACTGGTAATATCTCGATAAAAACAGTGCTTAATTGTAAAATAAATTTTTGTCCATATTTTGATACAGTATCTGTGCCTATATTTTTAACATTAGATGATCTATTTACTCCAATTATTTGGAATATTATAAAAAAAGTAATTGTGGCTATTATCCAAATCAATATATTAAGTATTTCTCCAACAACAACAAAACCTATCCAAGATATAGCTATTTCTGCAATATCTAAACATAAAGCCATAATAATCAAACATACAGCGACCCATTTTTTTATACGCTCTTTTTTTTGAGGCATCTCAACTCTTTGTCTTATAGGTCTGCGTAATGGTCTACTGTTTAATTCTCTTTCTTCAAATTCTTCATTTTCTGATTCTTCATATTCTGATTCAGTATTTTCTAATTCTTTATTTTTTAATTCACTATACTCTGATTCTTTATCTTCCAACCTCATATTTTCTAGTTTTTTGTTTTCTAACTCTTTATCCTCGTCCATTTTATTCTTTATTTACATTGTTTTTAATTGCCAATATTTGAGATGGATCAGATGTAATAATCAAATCCTCTGTTGTTGAGGCAATCACTTTTATAGCTACATGTTTAAGTCCTGCAAAGAATATTCCCTCCCCAACCCCTGATTC
This sequence comes from uncultured Candidatus Saccharibacteria bacterium, assembly GCA_964519145.1. Classification (GTDB taxonomy): domain Bacteria; phylum Patescibacteriota; class Minisyncoccia; order Phycocordibacterales; family WO2-35-19; genus CAZFHL01. The sequence continues at coordinate 1,725 of CAZFHL010000052.1, read as the reverse complement.
TAAAAGTAAATACTTTTCTTCATCTGTAAGATTAAAAACTTGTTGCAATTTATCTATTGTTGTTGGAGATTGTTTAAGCAACATTTGAATAGACGAATTTGTTATTATGGGTGTACCATATGGGGATTTCAAAAAATCATCCACATCTTGTGTTATGGTGGCCAAACCAAGAAAATATTTTCTACCTCTTTTTGCTAAAGACAATAAAAAACTAGCAGTATCTTCTGATTTCATCATCCACCAAGCCTCGTCTATAACAAGTAATCTTTTTTTGATTTCTCTTCTTATCATATTCCAGATATAATGAGTGACTATATACATAGCTACAGGTTTTAATTCATCCTCCATATCTCTAATAGAGAAAACTACAAATTTTTTGTTTATGTCTATATTCGAAGGTTTGTTTATAAAGTTTGACCAAGTTCCCTTTGTATACTTTGAAAATCTTTGAGCTAAAGATTCTGCTCCTTCCATACCACCCAAAACCAATTCAAAATCAGACAAAAGAGGAGGTTCTATGTTTCTAAAATCAGAATCGGGAGTAATATCTTTTAAGGCATAAGTTTCTGTTATTGCTCTGTCTATAATAGCGTCTTCTTCTGCTGTTAGACCACCCATCATTATTCTAAACAAACCAACCAGATTTATTATTTGAGATCTTAAAATTGATGCTGAAGATTCATCTTCATTTGGAACAGGGAGTTCAAAAGGATTTATATGATGATCTGAGTTGAGCGATATGTTGAAATATCTACCTCCTATAGCTTCCGCCATATATTGATATTCATTTTCCGGGTCTATCACTATCACTTCTGTGTCAAACATTAGTGTTCTTATTATCTCTAGTTTTGTCGCATAAGATTTTCCAGAACCAGATTTAGCGAATACAATAGAATTGTAATTTTCTAAAGAAAATCTATCAAAAAGAATAAGAGAAGAGTTGTGTCTATTTATTCCATATAAAATTCCTTTATCTGATGTTAAATCAAAAGACACAAATGGAAATATACTGGAAAGTGGAGAAGAGTTTATTTGAGAATGCACAGATAACTCATCTTCATTTATTGGTAAAATGCTTTTAAAACCTTGTTCTTGTTGAAATAGAGCTGGTTTTACATAAACCAATTTAGATTCCATTATTGATTTTATTTCTGATTCTATTTTGTCTAAATTTTCACTGTTGTTTGCATATATAGATATATATAAACCAACTTCAAACATTTTTTCTTGAGCTTGTTGAAGTTCATCTCTTAAATTTTCTAAATCTTGATATGCTGTATCAAGTATAGGGTCTCTTACTAAACCTTTTTCTTCTCTTGTTCTGATTTGGCTTTGAACTTCAGCTACTTTTTTTTGAAATGTTCTAAGCATTTTTGATGTTTCGAGTGGATGAATAAATATAGAAACATCAAACATTTTGTCCATATTTATAATAGGAGAAAACCAATCTTCTGTAAGAAATCTTGGGTAAGATATAGTAAAGAAGCTCCTCATTACTTTTTCTCCTAAATTTATTTCTTTAGGGCTAACCTTTAGAGCGCTTGGAGCTATAATGTCGCTTAAATCCAAATCATCTGTATTTGTGATTGTTTTTGGCAAAATAGAAATAATAGGTTCTTCTTTTGGTTTATTTTTTTTTATAAAATCAAATATTGACATAATAATGAGTTACAAAGTTTTTAAAGTTTTAAGGTTCATAAAGTTTTTTTAACTTACTTTTATAGG
>CAZFHL010000051.1:0-3168 GCA_964519145.1 uncultured Candidatus Saccharibacteria bacterium | reverse complement strand
TTTAACCATTCAAAATAGAAAAATCTTTTTTCAAGACATCTTTAGTGTGATTATTGTAGACAGCAACAGCTGGGTGATATAGGGGTATCACTTTTACATTTCCATAGGAAAGTTTAATATCAAAAACCTTGCCATGCATTTTGCTTATGATATCCAACTCTTCCTCTAAACCAAATTTTTTCATAATATAATTCATAGCATACCGACCAAGCGTAGCAATAATTTTTGGTTTTATAATTTCAATTTGTCTATCTAAAAATGGGCCATAAATCTTTATCTCTTCTGGTAACGGATCTCTATTTTGCGGAGGCCTATCTTTTACTATATTTGTAATATAAATATCTTCTCTTTTAAGTAGACTGTTCAAGAGTAATTCATCAAGCACTCTACCAGACGCTCCACAAAATGGCCTGCCTGTTTTTGCTTCATTTTTCCCTGGAGCCTCTCCTATGAGCATTATTTTTGCAGAATAATTTCCATCTCCTATGACTGGTAAACTTTTATTTTCAATTCTAAATTTATACAAAGGAGATTTTTTGAGATTTAAAACTTCATCTCTGATTTCTTTTAAGCTATTTATTTTTTCTTCTTTTGTACTCATACTTTAAGCTTTAGAATTTAAAACATTATTTACATAACTACAATATTCACAATTATGAGAATGTTTTGGAATATTCTCTTCATCTAAACAATTTTTAATATTTAAAAGAGTATCTTCTATCCAAGTGTCTTTCCCAGTATATGGAATAAGTTTTATATCAAACTCAAGCCTACCTTCAAACAAATCTCTATCCCTTTTTCCATTTGCATATACAAAATAGCCTATATTAGAGACTTGGAAATCATTTTTCCTCAAAAGCCACTGATAAACTTCCATTTGTCTTTTATAACCATCTTGCCATTCTGCATCTAAATTCACCTCTTCATCTTTACTTGTGGCTTTATAATCTACCACTATAAGTTCCCCATTTTTATGTTTCCAAATATCATCAACAGCACCAAAAACAATAAAATTCGTTTTTTGATGATGAGCCTGCACTCCTACAAAATTTTCTCTCCATTCATCAATCCTTTTTTCTAAAAAAGGCACGGCTTCTATACCATAATACTCCATCAATGGATGAGGGGTTTGTTGTCTCCTGTGTACATCGAATTCTTTTTTCAACAAAAGATCAACGGCACTATTTAAATTAAAAGGAAAACCTTGTGGTCTAGAGACTCCCAATTTTCTATCTAAATAAAAACATTTTGGACACTCTAAAAATAAATCTATTTTGGACCTACTCAATTTAAAAGCCTCTTTGGATTTTGGATCGTACAACTTCTTTTTATAAAAAGCCATATTATTTTGAAATTAAATTTATTTCTTCAATCATCATTCTTATCTTCTCTTCTGACATTCCAGTTTGCCTCACTATATCCAAATTATCTTTTGCTTGTCTGCATAAAACTATTCCAGATTCTATCAAAGCTTGCTCTTCTGCCTTATCCAAAACTTGCAAACAAGTAATCGGATGCAAATGTGTTTCTTCTATCAAATCTTGAAGGCTACCATTTTCTGGATAATTCCAACCAACCAATTTCATATTTTTACATTCTGCATATTGTATTGCTTGAGTAGAAAATTTAGTATTTGTGATGAGCCAACCTTCATCTATCTTCCTTTTACCACCATAATCAAAAAAAGTGGTTGATAAATCGTCAAATCTGGCTTTGATATATAAAACTACTTTTAAATCAGATTTGATACCCAATTGATTGTGAAATTTTGCTTCAACGGCTATAAGTTTCTCCTTGTTCCAAGCCACTACATCTACCTCGTGAGAAACACACTCTCCCATCATATTGACTCCTGTCGTTGCCTCAAACCCTTTTGCTATAAATATTTGAGCAATAAATTGTTCAAACGGAAATCCAGATGGTCCCAAATCCATAACAGCCTTTTTGATAGAATATCTTATCGAAGCAGGCTTCTCTTCTTTTTTTAAAAATTCAAAAGCATGTTTGTATATTTCTGTTGTACTCATACCATCAACTAGTTCACTTTCTATATGAGCAATCACTTTGTCTACAGTTTCTGGTTTAGCTTTTGCTCTTTTTAAAGATTCTCTTAATTTTAGAGGGTCAAAGATGTCTCTGTCACCATTAAATTTTGTTATATATATTTGTTTATTCATACAAGCATTTTACATTAAAATATATAATTAACAAAATCTTTATTATTAAAAGACTTCTTCATTAAGATAATTAACTCATTTCAAAACTCTTTTTAGTATAGTTTTGCTAGACACGCATAAAAATCTGCTGATTTTTTGCTATGCTCGGCTCGTCAGCCTTGCGCAAGTCTATCAAAACTATACTAAAAAGAGTTTTGAGACAAACCTTATGTGTCTAACAAATAATTGCTCCTCCGATACAAACCTCTCCATCATAAAAAACAGCCGATTGCCCTTTTGTAAAATCAAAAATAGGATTTTCTAAAACCATTTCAATTCTTTTGTTTTTTAAATCATAATTTCTGATAAAACATTTTATCTTTTCTTGTCTATATCTCAATCTGCATTGTATTTTTTTAGAAAAATCTTTTTCACTTAAAATATTTATATTTGCCATTTTTAACAAATTGCCATTTTTTATCTCTTTCAAGTAAGTCTTTTTTGGAGCAACAGTAATAGTATTTTTTATCATATCTTTATCTACCACATACAAAGGCAAATCAGAATTTGTTTTATTTTTTATGGTAAAACCATGTCTCTCTCCAATAGTATAAAAAAATGAACCATTGTGTTTTCCTATAACTCCTCCTTCCAAATTCAAAACATCCCCTATTTTGGTTTCTATATATTTTGATAAAAATTCTTTTATATCTATTTTACCCAAAAAACACAAACCTTGACTGTCTTTTCTTGTGGCTTGAGGTAAATTATTTTTTAAAGCAATTTCTCTGACTTCACCCTTCTCTAAATTACCTATTGGAAAAAGAGCACGCCCCAATTGTTCTTGATTTAATGTCCATAAAAAATATGATTGATCTTTGTTTTTATCAAGACCCTCTTTTAATTGATAAAAATTGTTTCCACTTTTTTTATCAAATATTTCTATTTTTCTTGCATAGTGCCCTGTAGCTACAAAATCAGCATTATTTCTTTTTGCAAAATCTAAAAAGTG
>CAZFHL010000050.1:0-3240 GCA_964519145.1 uncultured Candidatus Saccharibacteria bacterium | reverse complement strand
TTTTTATTCTTCATATTATTTGTTTTTATTATTCCAAATATTTCATTTGCACAGTTTAATATAGACAATATATTTAACTTATCAGATGAACTTGGTGTAGAAATAATACCAAATTATCCCAAACCTTATGAGAATGTTTTTATGGGTTTATCTATGTACACAGCTGATTTAAATTCAGCCAAAATATCTTGGTTTGTAAATAATAAATTAGAGAGGTCTGGAATAGGTAGTAAAGAACATTCTTTTTATTTAGGTGAAGCTGGAAGTAAAACAGATATAAAAATAGAAATAGAATTAAAAAACGGATCTGTATTTAATAAATCTTTTACATTTAATCCTGCAGAGGTTGATTTGGTTTGGGAAGCAATATCGCACACACCACCTTTTTATAAAGGCAAAGCTTTTCATTCTTTTCAAGGATTAGTAAAGGTGGTAGCCATGCCAAATTTTATAATAAATAATAAACCTATTTCTCCAAAAAATTTAATATATACCTGGTCAAATGGGGAAAATGTATATCAAAATCAATCCGGCTACGGTAAAAATGTTATTATTTTTAAAGGTTCAATATTAGGAGAAAAAGAAGAAATAAGATTATTTGTAGAAGATCCAAACAATAATTTGGTAGCTGAATCATTTCTAGATATATATCCAAAAGAGACTGAATTGATATTTTATGAAAATGATAGTTATTATGGGTATAATTTTGAAAAAGCATTGAGCCAATTGTATGTCTTAAAAAAAGAGGAATTGCAAATAATAGCCGAACCTTTTTATGTTTCTTTGGATGATTCATCTAAAATAAAATACACATGGTTATTAAATGGTAAAACAATCACAGATTTAAATGATTCCAGAAATGCAATATTTAGAAAAATCGAAGAAAGTGGAAATTCAAAACTTTCTTTAAGATTTGAAAATCCAATAAAGATTTTACAGAGTGCAGAAAATAATATTTTAATACAATTTTCAAAATGAAAAAATATAATTTAATAAAAATAATCATAATATTTAGTCTGTTTATACAAACATTTAGTTTTTTTGCTTTTCCAAATGAATTATCTGCTGAATTAAAACCAGGGGAATACTTAGTTTTGACCCCACTTCCTGGAACAACAGATTGTGGCGAAGATATTTCAGGTGGTAATTGTAAAACAGATTTAAAAGTGTATTTAGAAGGTTTGTTTAAATTAGGTATAGGTATATCTGGAGTTATAGCTATTGTTGTAGTGATAATAGGTGGAATAGAAAAAATGACATCACAATCATTGCAAAAAAAACAAGATGGTAAACAAAGGATACAAAATGCTTTATGGGCTTTAGTTTTGGTTATTGGATCTTATGTTATTTTATATCAAATAAATCCAAAACTATTAGTAATAGATTTAAATATATCTAATGTAGAAACAAAAGCTATAAACTCTGGACTTATATCAGCTGTGGTTGACCCAGAGATACTGAGAAGAGAATTAAATAGAGCTTGCCCTGATTGTACTATAGGTTCTGCTCAAGCAAGACTTAGTGCAGAAAATTTAAGAAGATTAAATTGTGCAAATTGTGTATCAATGGATAGTAGTATTGGTTCCGCTAGTAATAATATGTTTAGAAATATTGATAGTACTTTTAATGTAGGGTTGATACAACTACAAAACCTCAATAAAGATTCTGGATTATCTTGGGGTGCAACTGAAGCTTTTCCACCTGTGGTAAATCATCAACATTCTTGTCATTACAACGGCACTTGTATTGATGCAATATTAATGAATCAAAATGCTCCAAATATAAAAACATTTATAGAAAATGCTTCAAAAGTTAACATGTTCGCTCAATTTGAAGTACAAAATGATAATCAAAGAAGTACCATGATAAGAGATTTGGTATCTGCTGGTATGACGCCAGATGAAGCAAATAGAAGAGTTTTAACAGTACCAGGGATAAACGGCAACCATTTTTCACTTTATCAAAACCAAACAGTTTATAGACCTTAAAAATATGAAGAAAATTTTAATTATATTGTTAATATTTGTAATTATTTTTTTAGGAGTGTTTTTTATATACAAATCCAATGAAATAAAAGATGGTGGAGTAGGTGATAGTAAAGTTGGATTTTCTATCAGAGATTTTATCCCTTTTGGTCAAAACAACGATACAAAAATAGACACAAACTTTGTTCCAAATCAAAACCAAACAACAACAGAAGAAAATATTAACGAACAAAAAATACCAAAGTTAAGAAAATTATCAAAAGAGCCTATTTCTGGTTATATTGTTTTAGAAAATGGATCTAGTACAAAAATAAGATTTTCAGAAAAAGGTACAGGAAATGTTTATGAAGCTAGTACAGATAATTTAAAAACAGAAAGATTAACAAACACCACAATACCAAAAATATATAGATCTTTTTGGTTAAAAGATGGTTCTGGTTTTATAACTCAAAATTTGATCCAAGGTACAAATTTAATAGAAACAAATTTTGTGAAAATTTCAAAAAAAGATAATACAAACACAGAAGATATAACCTTATATGATACAAAAATATCAAAATTACCTCTTGAAATAAAAGAGTTAGCAATAAATCAAAATACTAAAAAAATTATATATTATATAAGCAAAAATCAATCTAGTTGGTATATTGCAAATATAGATGGAACAAATAGTACTTTCTTGTTAAACCACCCATTAACAGAGTGGCTCCCTGTATGGCTATCTGATAATGAAGTTTTATTACAAACAAAATCAAACAGTGAATACTTATCTTATACATACATATTAAACATAAAAAATAAAACAATCACAAAAAAAGGTTTTGGATTTTTAGGTTTGTCTATAAAAAACAAGGATAGTGAATTGAATTTAGTATCATCTGGTGGGGAAGTGCCAAATTTATATCTAGTAGAACATAAAACAGATAAAATTTATAATTTAGAGATTAATACATTTAGTGATAAATGTGAATGGTTAAAACAAGACAAAAATTCTGTGTATTGTGCTATACCCTCTGAAATACCTAAAGCTAAGTATCCAGAAGATTGGTATAAGGGTGTTGTTTCCACAAAAGATGATTTAATCAAGATTGATACAAAAACAAATGTAACATACAGAATTAATGATTTATATAACACAATCAATGAATATTTTGATATATATAATATACAAATATCAAAAAACGATAATTACATCACTTTTATAAACAAAAATGATGGATTTTTGTGGTTATTTAGGACAACAGATGAATAGGAC
>CAZFHL010000049.1:0-3428 GCA_964519145.1 uncultured Candidatus Saccharibacteria bacterium | reverse complement strand
TGCTAATTCGGCTGGAGGCGGGTCTACTTCAGCTGGGGGTACTGGAGGTTCCACTTCTGCTGGAGGTGCAGGAGGAAGTACTCAAAGCAGTAGAATAGTTATTTCAAATCCATTTAAGGCAGATAGCATAGAATCTCTAATAAGATTTATTATAAATGATATATTGATGCCAATTGGAGGAGTTTTGGCGGTACTCGCTATTATGTATTCAGGGTTTCTTTATATCACAGCAAATGGAGATACTGCTCAAATAAAGAAAGCAACAGATGGTATAAAGTATTCCGTAATAGGAGCGGCTCTTTTGCTTGGAGCTTGGGTATTGTCTGAAGCTATTGCTGGTACAATAAACGAATTGAGAAAATAATTTATGACTCTGACATCAATTATATATATATTTATAAACATAGGTCAAAAATTAATACCTTTTCTGGGTGTTGTGGCATTTTTATTTTTTGTTTGGAATATTGCTATGTTTATAAAAGAAACAGGTAATGGAAAAGAGATAAAAGATACAAAAAATATGTTGATTTGGGGTGTTATAGGTCTGTTTATATTGGTTTCTATTTGGGGTATAATTTCTTTATTGAAAAGTGAGGTTGGTTTTGGTGGGGATGTGGGTATCCCACAAGTCAGAATCCCTTAATTAATATTATGAATTTTTTAAATAAAAAACTACAAATATTAGGTCTTTTTCAAAATTCGTCGAACATAAAACCTTTTTGGAGCCTAGCGAGCGCGACTGGCGCGAGCTCGAGGAATTTTTTAGCAAAAAAATATCCGTGGTCCAAAAAGGTTTTATTGAGAAAGAATTTTGAAAAAGCTTCAATGTTTATTTCTAGGCTAGGAATTTTGAGTATTTTATTTTTTTCTGCTATTCCTTCAAAAGTTTTTTCTGCTGGAATAGGGGATTTTATAGATTCTTCTTATAAAATAGTAGATGATAGATTGATTCCTCTCGCTTTTGCTCTTTGTGTTTTTTATTTTTTTTGGGGCGTTGCTCAATATATAAAAGGTTTAGATAGTGAAAAAGAGATTAAAAATAGCAAAAACATAATGGTTTGGGGTATCGTAGGTTTGTTTATTGTTTTTTCTGTTTGGGGTATAATTAAATTAATACAAACAGAAATAAATTTGCCGATAAAAGAAAATGTGGGTTTTTCGGTAAACAATATTCCGTTTAAATATTATTAAATTATTAAATTAACAAAATGAAAAACAAATTATCAAAAATATTTTTATTTTCTTTGGTTTTGCTTCCAGTTTTATCTCATGCTCAATATTTAACAAAATCAGATGGAATACTAACTTCTTTCCAGAATATAGTTTCAACAAGACTTATTCCTCTTGCTTTTATAATAGCTGTAGGGTATTTCTTTTATGGTGTAGCGAAATATATCCTATCACTTGGTGCAGACAAGGAGAAGTCAAAAAATATAATGACATGGGGAGTGGTGGCTTTGGCTGTTATGTCTTGTGTTTGGGGACTTGTTGCATGGCTTCGAACAGAGTTTAATGTTGGTACAGAGACAGACATGAGGATACCTACAATAAATGGTGGTAGTGGTACTTCTGGCGGAGCAAGGACTTCTGGATCAGTGAGAACAGCACCATAGTAAATAAAATAATAATCTGTATATTATATGTGGATTACTTTTGTTTTAATTTGTGCTTGGTGGTATAATAAAGAGTATATAAATGGTGTTCCATTTTAATTATAAAATTAACAATAATAAATATTTATGAAAAAAGTTTCTATCGTCCTTGCTTTGGCTTTGTTGCCTTTTACATCTTTTGCTGCTTTAGGTAATATAAATGGTTTGGTAACTGATATTGGTACTATCGTAAACAATATTATACCAATCCTTTTTGCAGTTGCTTTGCTTTCATTTTTTTGGGGCTTGGTCAAATACATTTGGAGTGGAGAAGGTGGTGCAGAAGAAGCAAAAAGCACAATGCTTTGGAGTATAATTGCTTTGTTTGTTATGGCTTCAGTTTGGGGACTTGTAAATTTCTTGGGTGATGCTGTGGGTGTGAAAAAAGAATCAGCTCCTTCAGTTGCTCCTTTGATACCAAAAGCATAGTCTTTCTTATAATCAAAACAAAAAAGGCTAAAAGGCCTTTTTTGTTTTGTATAATTTGTTATAATTTAATCATTGTATACTTCAAAAAGTATTTTTCGACAAAACCTTTTTGGAGCACGGATAAATTTTTGCTAAAATTTTCCTCGTGCTCGGCTCAGTCAGCCTCGCAAGCCTCCAAAAAGATTTTGTACTTAAATACTTTTTGAAAAAGTATAATATTTAAAATTTATATTAAAAATTTAAAATAAAATGACTATTAAAATATTATTAAACAAAATTGCTATACTTATTATAAATCCTCTTATTTTGCTCGGATTTATAATAGCTACAATTTATTTTTTCTATGGAATTGCAGATTTGATTTGGAATTCTGACAGCAAAGATATGAGCAAAAAATTTGAAACTGTAAAATACGGTATTTTGGGTTTTTTCATAATGTTTTCTGTTTATGGAATACTTCGTATAGCACTCTCTACTTTTGGCATTCCTTGTACTTTATATTTTTGTTAATGATAATTTAATATTTAATTATAAGTGGTCGTTCTTTTCCAAAAGTCGTCGCAAGTGTAGTTTTTGATAGACTTGCGCAAGATGACCCTGACGAGCATAGCAAAAAATCAGCAGATTTTTATGCGTGTCTATCAAAAACTATACTAAGAAAGACTTTTGGAAAAGATTCATTAAAAATTTAGCGGGCGGTCAAAAGACCGCCCGCTAGAACACAAACTCTTCAATCTCACTGTTTTCGGACAACCACTTTCACTTTTGTCGGCTTTCCGGAAGACCAAAAAACCAATTTTCTGCTGAAAGGGTTTGTAACACGATCAGCACAACCATAGGTTTTCCCAGTATTTTCTTTGACTTTGCAGTCAGACCCCTCGGGGAGTCTTTCTGTTATTACTCCATCAATACTTAAATATGGAGCAGATATTTCTGTTGGAATTGGGTTTGCTGTAAAGATGGCCAAATTGAAAGGGAGCATTTCTTCTGTGATATGTGTTTCCCAGCATTCGATCTGATCCATCCAACGAATAAGCCCATCTCTCCTGTACCTGGCAATTGCAGTCTCTGTTTTTGCCTGGGTACTAAACTCGTCAGGGTAGCAAGCCTGAACCGCCTTTAGTACAAGGTCTGCTTTTGCTGTGAGAAATTGGTTTTCTCCATAAGGAGAAACTACAGACTCCCTTGCAGATTTTTTATTTTCTGCTTTCTTACTATTGCTTTTTGTTGAACCACAATATCCTGGAAGTAAGAAAAGCACTAACACAATAGAAAAAACGATAGCAACAAGAAGTTTTACTGACAAGATATTTTTTAACCACCCAAAAATTGCTCCAAGAATTCTCA
>CAZFHL010000048.1:0-4141 GCA_964519145.1 uncultured Candidatus Saccharibacteria bacterium | reverse complement strand
TACTGATTATTATTTTTACAAAAAAATTTCCAAATTTTTTTAATTCAGGTATTTTATTAAGTATACTGTCATATATTTTTCTAGCTATTTGTTCTACAGAAATATCAAGAGATATTGTATCTGCAAAAATGATTATTCCAAATCTATTGCTATGCCTAAAATTAGAGTCTGCAACATCTAAACAAACTACACAAGAATTGGCTTTATCTATATTCGGCATATACCAAGAAACGATATGAGGTAGCCATGATATCAATTTTTGGATCTCTCCATTTCCGTTAAATTCTGGATGTTTTAATATTTGAATAAGCATTACTGAACCACCTTTCTTTTAAAGATATTAGACTAAAAGTAAATTATGTCAATTTGTGCCGGAGGGGAGACTTGGTCAGGAATAATTTTATTTTCGTCAAAATAAAATTTTCACGACCCTACCTCGTCTGTTTTTGTTGGTACAAAAACATGACTCTGGCTTTCAAGTCCCCACGAAAATCAAAGCAGTTTGATTTTCTCTTCCTGCACAACTTTCGCTATGCTCAATATGTGCCGGAGGGGAGACTTGAACTCCCACCCCTTACGAGACACGATTTTGAGTCGTGCGCGTCTACCATTCCGCCACTCCGGCATTGTAAAAATATACTCCGTATTTTTACTAAAATGCCTAAGTGTCGGCCACCTCACTTTGTTCGGATGAAACGCAAAGCAGTTTGCCTTTCATCCACTCCGGCATTGTAAAAATATACTTAATATTTTTATATTTTATTTTTTTAATTTACAACAAACATTTCCAGAATACATTAAAATAATGAAAAATACAAATGATAAATTTGATCTATCGCAAACCGTTTGAGTGGTACTAGTATTTATGTGCCTTGCGAGTCTCGACGGAGCGAGCACGAGGAATTTTTCACCAGAAAAATATCCGTGCACATAAATACTAGTACCCGAAAAAAGGTTATGCAAAAACTTTATTATACAAATTAAATTTTTGTGGTAATATCATATTTCAATTTTATATAACAAACATGAACAATATGAAAGATAAATTATTGGTAATACTCGGCCCCACGGCTAGTGGCAAAAGTGCTTTAGCTGTATTTTTGGCAAAGAAATTCAATGGAGAAATAATTTCGGCAGATTCAAGGCAAGTTTATAAAGGTTTAAATATAGCTACTGGTAAAATCACTAAAAAAGAGATGCAAGGCGTCAAGCATCATTTATTAGATGTGTGTAATCCAAAAAAAGTTTTTAATGTTTCAGATTTTAAAAAATTAGCAGAAAAGAGTATTGTTGATATTTTAAAAAGAAATAAATTGCCTATTATCTGTGGTGGCACTGGGTTTTATATCGATTCAATTGTGAGAAATCAAATTTTACCAGAGGTAAAGTCAGATAAAATACTGAGAAAGCAATTAAACAAACTTTCGGTTGAAAAATTATTTTCAATTCTTTTGAAATTAGATAAGAGAAGAGCAGAAAGTATTGATAAAAAAAATAAAGTCAGATTGATAAGGGCTATAGAAATTGCAAAGGTCTTAGGAAAAGTGCCTGAAATAAAATCTGATTTAATAGATGAAAATATTTTGGAAATTGGTATTCAGATAGATAAAGAAAAATTAAAGGACAATATAAAAAAAAGAACAGAAGAGAGGTTTAAAAAAGGAATCACAAAAGAAGCTAAAATGATTAAGGATAGTGGAATTTCATACAAAAGGATGAGGAATTTAGGATTAGAATATAGATATTTGGCAGATTTTTTACAAAATAAAATAGATAAGAAAAGACTTTTTGAACTTATAGAACAAGGAGATTTACAGTATGCAAAAAGACAAATGACTTGGTTTAAAAGGGATCAAAATATAAAATGGTTTGGAATAAATCAAAAAAAAGAAATTATTGGTGAAATAAAAAACTTTTTATTAAATTAACTTTTTAAAAAAGCGATGGTTTTGCCATCGCCTTTTGATTTAATTTTGATTTTCTAGTTCAAAAAGTCTCTTTGAAATCAATTGAAAATTCAATACACCAAATGCTCCTCCTATGAGTCCGCCACAAAGAATCATTACAATTGGATTATGGTCAGAAAAATAGAAAACACTCACCGTAGCTCCTACCGCCCCACTTAAACCTCTGAGCATCCTTTTGTTGCTATATACTGCTATAAAAATAGCTAAGATCGTCATAAGCAAAAAAACTAAAATATAGGAAATCACTTTGACTATATTTACCGGTAATTTCCAAAATATAAATACAACTGGATCTATAATTAGGTAGATTAATCCATAGAAAAATAATCTAAAAAAAGTACTGTAATCAATAGGTTTTGTTCCATCAACATGCATGGAAAAATCATCCTCCAGTCCAAATTTTTTTGCTCCGTATTTAGCAATTTCATGATATACCATAGCTACAGACATCCATAGAAACAAAAATAAAATAAACAGTAAAAAATATGAAGGTATTAGTGAAGAATATTCACCATGTTTCTCTATCATTTCTTTATATATTTTAGAATATACAAATACTATTTTAGACCAAAAAATTATATTTAATAAAAATAATGTTAAACCTGAAATATAAGTTAGAGGTCTTGGTTTTGATGCAAACTCTAAAATTTCTCTAAGGTCGTTTTTAAAATTCCAATCTTGACTATTAAAAACATTTTTAATAGTCAATTTACTATTTATCAAAACTTCTCTAAACTCATAAATCAAATATCCTCCTGCAAAACCAGATATCGTGGCAAGCCACAATATTTTGGGGTAGAAGATAACTGATAAAATACAACCAAAAATTCCACCAATAGAGCAAGATAAACCAAATTTCAATAGTTCCATATTTTACTCCTTTGAACCGATCTATTCTGTGTTTTAGATTATATATAAATATATGTATTGTCAAATTATGCTAATATACCTATCACAAATTAAATAAATTTGATAATATATTTTTATGTACAATAATACAGGATTTTATCAAAATTCAATATTTTGGATAGATATAGACAAAATAAAACCAAATCCATTTCAACCAAGAAGAGAGTTTGAGCCAGAAGCTTTAAGAGCTTTGTCTGAATCTATAAAACAATATGGAGTGTTACAGGCTTTAGTTGTTACTCGCAAAGAAATTGCCAGAGAAGATGGATTGGTTGTTGAATATGAACTTATTGCGGGAGAGCGTCGTCTGCGCGCTTCAAAATTGGCTGGTCTTACTCAGGTGCCAGCTATCATAAGAATAGGGGAGCAAGAAGAAAAGAGGAATAATCTAATGAAGTTTGAATTGGCCATAATTGAAAATGTTCAAAGAGAAGATTTAAATCCCGTAGAAAGAGCAAAAGCTTTTAGAAGACTTGTAGATGAGTTTGGATTTAAACATCATCATATTGCTCAAAAAGTTGGTAAAAGTAGAGTCTATGTTACAAATACAATGCGTATTTTGGAATTGCCAGAAGAAATGCTAAATGCTCTTTCTGAAGGGAAAATAAATGAAGGGCATACTAGGCCACTTTTAATGCTTAGTGAAAGACCGCAAGAACAAAGATTTTTGTTTCAAGAAATCATATTAAAAAAGATGAATGTAAGAGATGCAGAAGTGGCAGCAAGAAGGATTGCTATCGAAAAAATAAGAAAAATAAACGCTTCTGTTGATCCAGAAATTATTGCTCTAGAAGAGAGGTTTACAGAATCTTTGGGTACAAAAGTTCGGATTGAAAAGAAAGATAACGGCGGTAGGTTGATGATTGAATTTTTTTCAGAAGGGGATTTAGAAGATATTTTAAAGATGATTCAAAAAAACAACAAGCACCTTGTTTCAGATGAAGGTGATTTGATAGATGATAGGACAAATGAAGAAATAAAAGAAGTTGAAAATACGCCAATTCCAAATATAGAAGAAATGAAAGAGCAAGAAGAGCTTTACTCAATCAAAAATTTCAGTATTTAATAAGAATTTTAAAATAAAATTATTTTACATCAGTTAAGTTTTTTATTTGTTTTTTGGCAAAAGAGGTTTTGGTGTGCTCTATCCATTTACGATTTGGTTTACTATTTTTGTTTGTAATGATTTCTATAATTTCTCCGCCTTTTAATTTTGTTTCTATAGATTTCATTTGACCATTTATTTTTGCTCCAGACATTTTGTT
>CAZFHL010000047.1:0-4160 GCA_964519145.1 uncultured Candidatus Saccharibacteria bacterium | reverse complement strand
AAGTTAATAAAGATTTAATGATATAATTATAAATATGGGTGATTTACAACAAAAAGAAAAGATAGAAAAAGAGATTAATGATTTGGAGTCAAGAATGACTGCTTCGGATTTTTGGAATAACAAAGAAAATGCTCAAAGAGTTATTAAAAAAATACAAGATTTAAAAAATGATTTAGAAGGAGTTTCTAAATACGAAAAAGGTAATGCAGTGATGACTATACTTTCTGGTGCAGGAGGGGACGATGCAGAAGATTTTTCGGCCATGCTTTTAAATATGTATATAAAATTTTTCAATAAAAATGGTTTAGATTTTTCTATAATTCATCAAAATGAAAATGATCATGGGGGTTTTAGAAATATTACTTTGGAAATAACTGGAAAAATTGAAAATCTTGGTGCTTATGGAATTTTAAAAAATGAGTCTGGTGTACACAGGCTTGTTAGAGTTTCTCCTTTTAATGCAAATGCAAAAAGGCACACTAGTTTTTCAATGGTGGAGGTTATACCAGAGCTTTCAAAAATAACAGGGGGGGCAGATGATTTGGAAATTGATGAAAAAGATTTAAGAGTTGAGTTTTCAAGGTCTTCTGGTCCAGGGGGGCAAAATGTAAATAAAAGGGAGACAGCAGTTAGGGTGGTGCATATTCCTACAAACCTTTCTGCGTCCAGTGAAAACCAAAGATCTCAAATCCAAAACAAAGAAAAAGCCGTTTCTATTTTGAAAGGAAAAATTTTTAAAGCAATGGAAGAGGATAGGGTAAAGAAAGAGCAAGGGATGTATATCTCTAAAACCATGCAAATAGAATGGGGAAATCAAATCAGGTCTTATGTGTTACATCCATATAAAATGGTAAAGGATCATAGAAAAGGAAAGGAGACTTCAGACATTGAAGCTGTATTGGACGGAGAGATTGATATGTTTTTAGATGATATTAATGTATAATTATAATATTGTTATGTTATATAAGTTATTATTTTTTTATTAATTAAAACTCTAATGGGATGATTTATTTTGATCAAGTTTCAAAAATATACTCAGACAATTCTGTTGCCTTGCAAGATGTCAGCTTTAAAATAGACCCAAAAGAATTTATTTCTATAGTAGGGCCTTCGGGAGCTGGTAAAACAACATTGCTTAAAATGCTTTTAGCAGAAGATAAACCAACAAAAGGCAAAGTTTTGCTTGAAGATAAAGATATCCATTCATTAAAAGGCGAGGCTATAAATTTTGTTAGAAGAAAAATCGGTGTTGTCTTTCAAGATTTTCGCCTTTTACCTCAAAAAAATGTTTATGAAAATATTGCTTTTGCAATGGAGGCTGCAGGTAGGACAGATGATGAAATAGAATCAGATGTTCCTCATGTGTTAAAACTCGTAGATTTAATAGATAAAATTTGGAATTTTCCAGGGGAGCTTTCTGGTGGAGAGAAGCAGAGGGTGGCTATAGCTAGGGCAATAGTAAATCAGCCAGATATAATAATAGCAGATGAACCAACTGGAAATTTAGATCCAGCAAATACTTATGATATTGTTCAAATTTTGAAAAAAATAAACGATCTTGGGACTACTGTTATATTGACTACACATAACAAAGGAGTGATTGATTCCATAGGAAGAAGAGTCATCACAATGCAAAATGGTCAAATAGTCAGGGATGATTCTAATGGTAAATATATATTATAAAATTAAATTTATATAAAATGGAAAAAATAGAACTCAAATTGAAGTTAAAAAGGATTTTGAAGGCTGGATTTTTTAATTTTTGGCGAAATGGTTATGTATCTATTGCTTCCGTTTTAGTAATGCTTTTCACTCTTTTCACCATAGGAGGAGTTATGTTCATGGGAGCAGTTTTAAATGTTTCTTTAGAAGAGCTAAAAGAAAAAGTTGATATAAATGTTTATTTTATAACTTCTGCTTCAGAGCAAGATATTTTTTATATTAAAACTAGGTTAGAAGCTATGCCAGAAGTTTTAAATGTTTCTTATACAAGCAAAGAGCAAGCATTAATTGATTTTAAAGAAAGACATAAAAATGATGAAATAACATTGCAGGCTCTTGAAGAATTAGGAGAAAATCCTTTGGGCGCTTCTTTAAACATCAAAGCAAAAGAACCTTCTCAATATGAAGGAGTTGCAAATTTTCTTTCTGAAGACAGCGCACTTTCTTCTACTGGTCAAAAAATAATAGACAAAGTAAATTATTTTGAAAATAAAATTGCTATAGAAAAATTAAGTAAAATAATTTCTGCAATAAAAAATTTAGGATTGGCGGTGTCTCTCGTCTTGGTTTTGGTATCAATTATTATTACTTTCAATACTATACGACTTGTAATATATATGTCTAAAGAAGAAATAAGCGTTATGCAACTTGTCGGGGCTTCAAAAAATTATGTAAGAGGCCCTTTTGTAATAACCGGTGTAATAGTGGGTTTGCTTGCAGGTTTGGTAACTGTTTTATCTTTCCTTCCACTTTCTTATTACATAGGGAAAACTACTGAGAATTTCTTTGTCGGTTTAAATATTTTTGATTATTATCTTTCAAATTTTCTAGAGATCATTTTTATTGTTTTGTTTTCTGGTATTTTTATCGGAGCTGTTTCAAGTTTTCTTGCGGTTAGAAAATATTTAAAATTATAATTTATCCTGAATTAAAAAACTCGTCGAAATCATACCTTTTTGAAGCCTAGCGAGCGCGACTGACGTAGCTTCGCAGGAAAATTTTAGCAAAAATTTATCCGTGGTTCAAAAAGGTGTATCCGTCCACCACATTTGAGACTTTTCTTCTAATTTATTACAAATATACCTCAGAGGAGAAACTAAACCAAGAGACCAGTGGGGACGACGAGAATTGTACCAGAGAAGCCAATCTATTAATTTTGTATTGAAAGCTTCAATATCATATGCTAAAAGTAATCTGTTTTGTTTAATAAAAGCATCAGAAAGAGTACGGTTAAATCTTTCTATTTCGGAATTCATTTTAGGACACCTTGGATATGTATGAAAGTGAATGATGTTGTTTTTCTTTAAATGAATCTCAAAATGTTTAGAAAACTCGCTACCATTGTCAGTTTAAACATGAGTCAAATAAACAGGAGAAACTTTTTTGAATTTTTTCATAAAATCTGAAGCCGAATCAGATGAATGATTTTTGTAAGCGTAGGCAAAAGCAAATTTGCTTTCTTTGTCTATGGCAGTAACAATATATCGCTTAATACCATTTGTAAATCGTACAATTGAGTCTGCTTTAACTAGACCACCTTCATGTCCTTTTGAGCGCAATTTCTTGCGTTTTATCATTGTCCTTTCTTTGAAATTACCTGTTTTTGCATAATACGAGAGTTTGATGTTTTTAGACAATACTCCTTGTTTCTTTAGATCACTCAGTATCCTACCCACAGTTGAGGATGAAAGATTGGCTATACCATCTTGCTTCATTAGGACGGAGAGTTTGTCTTTAGAAAGATGTGGATCAAATGTTCTTTCATTTAAAATGAAGTTTTTCACTTTTTCTGAAATAATCCTCTTTCTTTTGTTTTTAGGAGCGGTACTTTTTTTGTTTAAAGCTTCTAGTTTTACTTTATTAATTTTTAATTCTTTTTGCCACCGGAAAAGAGTGGGTCGGGAGACATTAAAAGCTTCTTTAGTCGCAATAAGTCCATGCTTCTCCCAAAAGCTTAGAATACGACATCTTTGTTTTGCTTGTTCGGTAATCATATACCTAAAGCGTATCACTCTTTCCCATGTTGATATGAATCCTTTGGTTTCTTTAAATTTATTGAAAATTCGCATAAAATACCTTAAAAACTGAGTCTCATATGTTAGTGAACTTATGCAAAAGGTGTGATGAGAAAGAGTTTTGTAATTCAGGGTGATTTAGAAAAATAAATAAAAATTAAAATAAAAATCATATTTTTTAAAATATGATTTTTATTTTTTTAAATTCAAAAAAATAAAAAAATATTTTTTTGACTTATCCACATTTTTTTGCAAAAAAATATTTACTTAATTTTTTTTTAAAGCGATAATTATATCAGGTCGAATGCAAAAATTATTTTGAAAATATTTTTTAATAATTTAAATAAATTTTGCGAGTGCACTTTAAAAAAATAATCTCATTTATTATTTATTTTTAAATAAATAATAAATCACAAATAAAAT
>CAZFHL010000046.1:0-4434 GCA_964519145.1 uncultured Candidatus Saccharibacteria bacterium | reverse complement strand
ACACCTTTTTGAACCACGGATATTTTTTTGCTAAAAAATTCCTGCGAAGCTGCGCTGGTCGCACTCGCTAGGCTTCAAAAAGGTATGATTTCGACGAGTTTTGTAATTCGTGATATTTTATTAATTTTTATTTATAAAAAGACGAAAACCCTGCTCCTAAAAGGAACAGGGTTTTTTGTGGGGGACTTTTGATTACCCCAAAGACTCCTCTGTGGTTGAAGCCGGAGCTTTCCTCCACGACTTCAGCCACGGACCAACCGCCCTCAAGAACTTGCCGATGTCGCCTCTGCCTGCGTAGTAGGCGACATTCAGCGCCAGCATGATCCAGCACAAAGGCAAAAAGATGTTTTGCAAGTACATGACAGTGAGCTTACCATCACTGTTAAATAGGTTATGGTTTGTGTGGTCAAATCCCATCACATAATCTTGCAAAGTGAAGTTAATTTCAAAGATTACTTGTTCGGTAAATGTCGAAACACCATTGATTACTGGATTGGCATTGGTCGAAAGACCAAAGACAACCAGAAAAAGGGCGACGACTCCAATGTTGAAGCTCTTCATTTCCTAAGGCACTCCTTTGTGGCCTTATTAAATAATATCATATTTATATCTTTATGTCAAATTATAATATAAACAAGTCGTTTTTTGGGAATAGATATGATATATTTTATCCATAAAAATTAAATTGATAAAACAATGAAGTCTCAAAAATTTGAAACAGATATTGCAGGACAAAAACTCATAGCAGATTTTACAGATCTGGCAGAAAATGCAAATGGTTCTGTAATATTGAAACTCGGAGATACTACTGTTTTGGCTACAGCTGTGATTTCTAAAAATGAAAAAGATATAGACTACTTTCCTTTGTCTGTAGAATATGAAGAGAGATTTTATGCATCTGGTCAAATACTAGGGTCTAGATTTTTAAGAAGAGAGGGGAGGCCATCAGATGAGGCTATTTTGTCAGGCAGGATAGTAGATAGAACAATTAGACCTCTTTTTGACAGTGATTTAATAAATGAAATACAGGTAGTTGTAACCGTACTTTCTCTTGATAAGTATGATCCAGATGTTTTAGGAGTCATAGCCTCTTCTTTGGCGCTCTCTACATCAGAAATACCTTGGAATGGTCCAGTTGGAGCAGTGAGGATTGGTAAATTTAAAAATAGCAATGAATTTATCATAAACCCTTCTTATGAAGATAGGGCAAATCCAGATTATGAATTAGATTTATTAGCGTGTGGGAGGGATTCAACTATAAATATGATAGAGGTTGGTGCAAATGAGGTAAGTGAAGATTGTCTAATGAGCGCTTTGGATCTCGCAAAAATTGAATTAGATAAAATACAAAAGTTTCAAGAATCTATAATAAAAGAGATTGGAAAGGAAAAGATAGTAATTTTAAAAACAGAAATAAATCCTGAAATAATTTCTCTTTTTGAGTCAGAAATAAAACCAAAATTTAACGACTTGTTGGGAGAAGCTGGTAAAGAAAGAATTTATAAATTAGAAGATGAGTGGTTTAAAATAGTTAGTGAAAAAATAGAAAATCCAAATAAAGTAGATATTAAAAAAATATTTCATAACGAAATAAATAATTTTCTTCATCAAAAAGCACTCATTGAAAATGTCAGATTTGATGGTAGGGGGTTTGATGATTTAAGATCTCTTTTTGCTAAAGCGGGTGGAGTGTCTTCTATTTTGCATGGGTCAGGTATTTTTTATAGAGGTGGGACACATATTTTATCTGTTTTGACTCTTGGAGCCCCAGGAGATTCTCAGCTCATAGATGGTATGGAAACTCAGACCAATAAAAGATTTATGCATCATTACAATTTTCCTCCTTTTTCTGTGGGAGAAACAGGTAAAATCGGTGGTACAAATAGAAGAATGGTAGGACATGGGGCTTTGGCAGAAAAAGCATTGTTGCCTGTGATACCAAACAAAGAAGAATTTCCTTATACTATTCGTATAGTTTCTGAGGCGCTTGCCTCAAACGGCTCTACTTCTATGGGCTCTGTTTGTGGCTCTACTATTGCCCTAATGGACGCTGGTGTGCCTATAAAAAAGCCTGTTGCGGGTATTGCTTCTGGTTTAGTGATGGATAAAGAAAATTATAAAGTTTTAACAGATATTCAAGGACCAGAAGATGAGCATGGTGATATGGATTTCAAGGTTGCTGGTACAATAGACGGAGTGACAGCTGTACAAATGGATGTAAAAGTAGATGGAATACCTCTTCATATTTTAAAAGAAGCTTTTGAAAAAGCTAAAATAGCTAGAATAAAAATACTCAATGTTATAAAACAAGAAATAGATGCTCCTAGACTAGATATTTCTAAAAATGCTCCAAAAATAATTTCCATAAAAATTAGACCAGATCAAATAGGTATGGTTATTGGAACAGGTGGAAAGGTTATAAATGACATAAAAGAAAAAACAGGTGTTGAAATAGATATAGAAGAAGACGGCACAATTTTTATAACAGGTGATAGTGTTGGTGCAAGCGAAGCTAAAATTAGAATTGAAGAAATAGTGAAGGAGTATAAAACAGGAGATAGGCTTATGGCTGAGGTTATAAAAATTGCTGATTTTGGAGCTATTGTTAAAATTGGTCCAAAAACAGAAGGTTTGGTACATATATCTGAAATTGCTAATTTTAGAATTGATAAAGTAGAATCTTATTTAAGTATTGGCATGAAGGTGCCTGTGGTGATAAAAGATGTTGATGAAAAAGGCAGATTGAAACTTTCTATAAAGGACGTTGATCCAAATTTTATAAAGAAAAAAGATTTGTAAAAATTATCAAATCTGTATCAAAAGTCACAAAACATAAAATATTTTTGGAGCACGGATAAAATTTTGCTAAATTTTTCCTCGTGCTCGGCTCAGTCAGCCTCGCAAGCCTCCAAAAATATTTTATGTTTTGTGACTTTTAAATTTCTATTTTTTTAAAAATCTTGATGTTATAATGTATTTATGGATAAAGAAGAGGCTCAAAATAAAGAAAATGATTTTGGTAGAGTTATAGATGTTTTGCATGGCAAGAACAAATTATCTTCCTTGAGGACATATCAAGGAGATATGGCTCAAATCATAAAGGATAAAAATGAATCTGTAGTTTCTATTGCTATAAAAGAAAAAGAACAACAAGAACAACAAGAAGAACAAAAAAAAGAACCAAATTATGCTGTTTTGCAACAAGATGATCATGTAAATAGTGAGCCAAAAAATAAGAGTATAAATGTGAATATATTTTTGGTGGCTGTGTTTTTAATTGTTGGTGGTGTGGCCGTATTTATGTTGGTTTCAAAAATATTATTAAATAAAGATACTTCAAAACAGATAGTAAAAAATCCAGAAATTATAGCTGGCAGAAATATAAAAATTGTTATAGATTCAAATAAATTTTTTGATACAGTGAGATCTATCAATTATCAAAATGGTATAAATATTTTAGATATAGAAGATCTTTCTGGTAAAAAAATAAATAGTTCTAAAGTATTTTTTGATTCTATATCTATTGCTCCGACGTCAATAATATCGAGAACCTTAAAAGATCAATATGTATTTGGCGCTTTTAAAAAAGATCAAAAAAATCATTTATTTTTGATTTTAAATGTTTCTGATTTCGGTTTAGCTTTTTCAGGTATGCTTGAATGGGAAAATACTTTATACGATGATTTATATTTTATTTCTGAAAGCAATAATTTAAATAAAGAAGATAGAGAAAAATTAACTTGGGTTGATGAGATTGTGAAAAATAAAGACATAAGGGTTTTGATGGATTCTGATTCAAACAATATATTGGCATATTCTTTTTTGGACAAAAATAATATTGTTATTACGCAAGATATGAACGTAGTTGTTGATATTTTAAGTGCTTATACAAATAGGAACTTTACCAGATAGTTTATAAGTGATATATTAGTATTGTTCAATTATAAATAATAAACAAACACTAGTTTGTCAAAGTAATAAAATGAGACAAGATATAGATCTAGATTTTTTTAAAGAAAAGTTAAATGAAGAATTGTTGCTTGTAGAGAGAGAATTGCAAGAAATAGGAGCTAAAAATCCAAGCAATCAATCTGATTGGGAAGCTCAAGGAAATAGTTTAGATATAGATACAGCAGATGAAACAGAAGTAGCTGATAAGATGGAGGAATTGGGAAATAATACAGCTGTTTTGAGTTCTTTGGAAACAAAATTAAAAGATATAAAAGACGCCTTGGAAAAAATTGAAAATGATAATTATGGTATCTGTGAAATTTCAGGAGAAATGATAGAAGAAGAAAGGCTTATCGCAAACCCAGCAGCCAGAACTTGCAAGGCTCATATGAATTAGATTATTTCAACCTTTTTCAAAAGTCGTCGAACATAAAACCTTTTTGGAGCCTAGCGAGCTTGACTGAAGCGAGCTCGAGGAATTTT
>CAZFHL010000045.1:3517-4617 GCA_964519145.1 uncultured Candidatus Saccharibacteria bacterium | reverse complement strand
GGTATGGGAGTAAACTTTGCCTATCATTCAGAATCTTGGAAAAATTTAAATTTAAAAATATGTTATTTAGAAGAGCAACACAGGCAAGATGATTTAAATTACTTAAAAATATTAAATGATATTAGGGATAATAAAGTAAATACAGATACTTTAGAAATATTGAGAGGTAGAACAACTTTTGAACACGAAAATATGGTGGCCACTAGATTATATTCACACAACAGAGATGTAGACAAAGAAAATGCAGAGGAACTTAAAAAATTAGACGGAAGAGTGTTTAAATTTGAAATGAGTTCAAGAGGTAATAGAAATTTGGTTGAAGCATTAAAAAAGAGCTGTTTGGCTCCAGAAACTTTGGAATTAAAAATTGGTGCAAAAGTAATGTTTGTAAAAAATAATTTTGAAGAAGGTTATGTAAATGGCACACTTGGAACTGTTATAAATTGCAATGAATATTTAATAACAGTTGAAACCATAAATGGAAAGAAAATAAATGTAGAGGAAGTGAGCTGGGCAATAGAAGAAGATGGAAAAATAAAAGCTGAAATATCTCAATACCCACTCCGACTTGCTTGGGCCATCACCATTCATAAAAGCCAAGGTATGTCTTTAGATAGAGCAATCATAGATTTATCAAGCTCTTTTGAAAGAGGTATGGGCTATGTGGCTCTTTCTCGTGTAAAAAATTTAGATGGATTAATACTAAAAGGGATAAATGATATGGCCCTAAAAATAAATGAGGAGGTTTTAGAAATAGATAAAAAATTTAGAGAACTATCTAAAACAAACTCATTTCACATAAAAACAATGGGGGAGAAAAAAGTTTCTTCTATGCACCAAGATTTTGAATCCAAAATAAAAAGAGAAAAGAGAAAAGAAAAGAAGTTAGACACAGTTTCTGAAACAAAAAAAATGTTAGAGACGGGTATGAACATAAAAGAAATATCCAAAGAAAGAAGCTTAAAAACAGACACAATAATTGAACACATTTTGGAAATAAAAGAGAAAAATCCAAATTTTAATATTTATCATCTAAAAAACTCCATATCTCAAAAAAAATTTAAAGATATTTATAACACATTTAAACAAATAGGAATGAG
>CAZFHL010000045.1:0-3417 GCA_964519145.1 uncultured Candidatus Saccharibacteria bacterium | reverse complement strand
TAGAAAATATTTGCTAGTATTTAAAATATGAAAGAAGAAAATATAAAAATTTGGTCAGACTATATAGATGGATACAGACTTTTGGACTCGGGGGATAAAATGAAACTCGAAGAAATAAACGGTTTTAGGATAGTAAGACCAGAACCTAGAGCATGGTGGCCAAAAAGATTAGCAAAAGAAGATTGGCAAAAAGCTGAAATGACTTTTGATACCATTCAAAATAAATGGATAAATAGTACAGGAAGTGAAATAGAAAATATTATATTAGACATAGGATTGTCGGAAATTAAATCTAAAATCAAATTTAATAGCAAATCAAAACATATTGGTATCTTTCCCGAACAAAAAAGTGAATGGATTTTTATGTATGAAAAAATAAAAAAAGAGAAAAATTTAAATCCGGATAAAGAAATAAAAGTTTTAAATCTTTTTGGATATACGGGTTTGGCAAGTTTGGCTTGCGCTTCTGCTGGAGCATTGGTCACCCATGTTGATGCATCTAAACATAGCATAGACTGGGCAAAAGAAAACCAAAAAATATCAGGTTTAGAAAAAGCTCCAATAAGATGGATACTAGACGACTCAATCAAATTTTTACAAAAAGAAATAAAAAGGGGGGTAAAATATGATGCCATCATTATGGACCCCCCGAGCTATGGCAAAGGTCCGAATGGAGAAATCTGGAAAATAGAAGAAAAATTAAATATTTTATTAGAATTATCCAAAGAAATTTTGAGCAATGAACCGATTTTTATTATATTAAATATGTATTCTACTGAATTGTCTTCTATATCCATAAACAACATACTTTATAAAATAAAAAATAAATTTAATAAATCCATTTTTGGAGAATTAGTTTTAAAACAAGAAAATGACTTATTGTTGCCTATGTCAATTTTTACAATACTAGAAAATTGATGCGATTTTTGAAAGGACTTATTGTCTAACACAAATATTTAGTATTGCAAAAAAAGAGACAAAAGATATAATAAAAATATGAAAACAATACTTTCGGGTATAAAACCAACAGGCAAACCTCATTTGGGCAACTATTTTGCAATGATGAAACAACTCATAGATATGCAAGAAGACTTTCACACTTATGCAATAATTGTTGATTATCATGCCCTAAATTTTATACAAAACAGAGAGGATATGAAAAATTTAACAGAGGAAGTGGCTATAGATTATTTAGCACTAGGTTTTGATACTCAAAAAAATATTTTATTTAAACAATCTGACGTATCAGAACATACAGAGCTTGCTTGGATTTTTGAAACAATCACAACATTTCCTTATTTAAAAAGAGCACATGCATATAAAGACGCTATAGAAAAAGGGAGGGAAGAAGAATTGAGTGTAGGGACATTTAATTATCCTATGCTTATGGCTTCAGATATACTACTTTATGAACCAGATTTTGTTCCTGTTGGAAGTGATCAAAAACAACATATAGAATTTGCAAGAGACACAGCAGAAAAATTTAATAGAATATTTGGAGAAACTTTTAAATTACCAAAAGAGCTTATAAAAGAAAATCTAGAAACTGTTCCAGGAATAGATGGTAGAAAAATGAGCAAAAGTTATGATAATTATATAAATTTATTTGCAGAAGACAAAGAAATAGAAGAGAAAGTGATGAATATAAAAACAGATTCAAGCGGAGAGCGACCTGAAAACGTTTTTGCAATACATAGTTTAATAAAACCAAAAGAAGAACTAGAAAAAATATACACTGAGCACAAAGGAAAGTATAAGATTTTAAAAGAATTTTTAATAGAGGATTTAAAAAAATTTATATCTCCTCTTAGAGAAAAAAGAAATGAAGTACTAAGAGATAAAAGCATGATCGATAAAGCTTTGAAAGAAGGGGGTCTGAAAGCAAAAGAAGTGGCTCAAAGAAAAATGGAAATGGTTAAAAAAAGTATAGGTGTAATAATCTAGATTAGATTTATTACATATGATATATTCTAAATATGGAAAGAACATATATAAAAAATTTAAATGAGAAAATAGGTCAGGAGGTTTTGATCAAGGGATGGGTCAATGTCAGAAGAGATCAGGGTAAAATGGTTTTTTTTGATATGCGAGATATGACAGGTTTAGTTCAATGTGTGGTTTTGCCAAACTATACAGAAATTTTAGAGAAGGCAAAAGAAGTAAGAAGTGAGTGGGCTTTAAAGATTGTCGGTAAAGTAAATAAAAGACCAGAGAGAAATATAAAAACAGGAGTTTTAAACGGAGATATAGAGTTAGAGATTACAAATATTGAAGTACTAGGTAAAGCAAAAGAACTTCCGTTTGATATGTCTCTTGATGGATACAACTTAGAACTTGTAACAGAGCTTGATAATAGGGCATTAGTTTTGAGACATCCAAA
This sequence comes from uncultured Candidatus Saccharibacteria bacterium, assembly GCA_964519145.1. Lineage (GTDB taxonomy): Bacteria > Patescibacteriota > Minisyncoccia > Phycocordibacterales > WO2-35-19 > CAZFHL01. The sequence continues at coordinate 1,037 of CAZFHL010000045.1, read as the reverse complement.
AGTACAAGCAGTTTTTAAAGTCCAAGAAACTGTCATAGATTCTTTTAGAGAATTTATGAAGCAAAATATGTTTTTTGAATTTCAAGCACCAAGTATAACTCCAGCAGTAGCAGAAGGGGGGAGTGAAGTTTTTCAGTTAGATTATTTTGATAAAAAAGCCTACCTCTCTCAATCTCCTCAATTATACAAACAAATTGTCATGACAGCTTTTGAAAGAGTTTTCTCTGTAAATAAAATTTTTAGAGCAGAACCATCTGTAACAACAAGACATTTAACAGAAGTAGTATCTCTTGACGCTGAGATGGCTTTTATTGAAAGCTGGACAGATGTGAGAGATATGGCAGAGGACACAGTCAGATTTATTTTAGAGAAAGTAAAAGAAAAAAATAAAGAGCATTTGAATTTATTGAAAGTAGAATTGCCAATAATGATAGAAAAAACTCCAACCTTTTCACTAAAAGAAGTCCAAGAAAAAATATTTGAACATTTTAATAGAGATGTTCGGGGAGAGAAAGATTTAAATCCACAAGACGAAAGAGAAATTTGTGAAATAGTGAAAAAAGAAACAGGTTCTGATTTTGTCTTTGTTTATGGTTATCCAACAAGAAAGAAACCTTTTTATGTTTATCCAAACAAAGAAAACCCTGAAGTAAATGAAGGTATGGACTTGCTTTGTAGAGGTTTGGAGTGGCTTTCTGGTGGTAGAAGAATAAATGATTATGAGCAACTGCTTAAACATCTTGAGATTTGGGAAATGGACCCTAAAAAAGTAAAAATGTTTTTGGAAGCTTTTAAATATGGAGCGCCGCCAGAAGGCGGGTTTGCGTTTGGAGCAGAGAGAATTACTATGCAACTTTTGGGACTAAAAAATGTTAGGGAGGCTTCTATGTTTCCAAGAGATATGGAAAGAATAGATGAAAGGTTTTCTAGTATTTAATTAAAAGTTTTTTTAAAATTTGGATAATCATTATACAAAAAAACGCCCCTAAATTTTGCCGAAGCTACTCTTTAGGGGCATTGGTTCCCAATTTTATTTA
>CAZFHL010000044.1:0-5060 GCA_964519145.1 uncultured Candidatus Saccharibacteria bacterium | reverse complement strand
GAAACTTCCGCTGTTAAGTATAGCATAATTTAATCTTTTGTCAAGCAATTTTATGTATTTTTTGAATTTAATTTCATATTTACCAAAAAATCCTTATTCTAGAACATATTTTATTATGAATTACAAAACTCGTTGAAATCATACCTTTTTGAAGCCTAGCAAGTTTAACGAAACAGCTTCGCAGGAAAATTTTAGCAAAAAATAGATCTCTTTCAAAAGTCGTCGCAAGTATAGTTTTTGATAGACTTGCGCAAGTCTGACTGAGACGAGCATAGCAAAAAATCAGCAGATTTTTATGTGTGTCTATCAAAAACTATACTAAGAAAGACTTTTGAAAGATGTCTATTTGTGATTCAGAAAGGTGTGATGAGAAAGAGTTTTGTAATTCAAAGTATTTTAAATAGTTATGAAAAAACACTTCCTTTTGAAATAGCTATGGAATCCCCTGACTTCAATTCCCCACTTGTAATTTTCCTTGCCAAAAAATCTTCTACCTTATCTTGAATAATCCTATTTATTGGCCTAGCTCCAAATTCTTGATTTTCTACAGATGAGACTAGAGCTTCAACTAAATCATCTTCAAAATTACACTCAATATTTTTTTCTTGTTTTAATTTATCCTTTAATTTCAAAAGAGCTTTTAGAGTTATTTGATTTAAGTGATTTTTATCAAGCGGATGAAAAACAATAACTCCATCAAATCTATTTATAAGCTCTCTTTTAAAGATATTATTTGTAATGATATTTTCTAATATTGTGTCTTTCAATTCATTCAAATTTTTTCCAGATTTTACAATTTGCCAAATTAAATCACTACCTGCATTTGAAGTGGCTATGATCATCAAATTTCTGCAATTTACTTCTTTACCAAAAACATCACTAAATATTCCTTCGTCTAAAATTTGTAAAAATAAATCTAAAACATCTTTTGAAGCTTTTTCTATTTCGTCCAATAGGAGCACGCTGTACGGATTGTCTCTGATTTTACTTGCTAAAATACCATTTTTATTTGTATTAAAATCCCCTATCAAACGACTGAGGGATTCAAAATTGTTATACTCTGACATATCAAATCTAATCATATTTTTTTCATCACCAAAAAAACTTTCAGCTAGTGATTTTGAAACTTCAGTTTTGCCCACTCCCGTCGGACCCAGAAATAGAAATGAGCTGATTGGCTTTTTATAATTATTCATACCAGCCCTAGATCTACGAATACTGCTTGCAATATTTTTTATAGCTTCCTCTTGCCCAACCACTCTTTTATGCAAAAGCTCTTCTAAATGATTTATCTTATGGACTTCATTTGTTTTTATATCCCCCGATACTATACCTGTCTTTTTTGAAACAAAATCTAATATATGATTTTCTTTTATAAAATAAATATTATTTTGATTTGCAAATGGAGCAAATTCATACAGTAAATCAATAGCCTTTTTTGGCATTTCACCATAAGTAATAAATCTATCCGCAGATTCAGCTATTTTTAAAATACTTGGATAAGTAAAAAACAATTTATATTGACTTTCAATTCTTCTGATTTTTGTCAATAATATTTCTGAAGTTTTTTTGACAGACACACTTTCTGGTAAAACCCTTTCAAAAGAGTCAACGAGAGCAGAATTGTTTTCTATAAAAAAATGAAAATCTGTATTGGTGCTATGCGCAATTACCTGCAAATCTGGAGAATTTATAAAATTTGAAAAAATAGAACTAAAGTTTATTCCAAAATTATTTAGACCTGCAATAAATGTGCTTATATTTTTGATATATAAAATGATATTACCTGCAAGAACAGACTGATTAAAAATCTTTATTATTTCAGATTCGAGTTCTGACCTATTTTTAAAAGAAGATAAAATTGATTCAAAATCTAGTTCTACTATGTTTTTATGTTCTAAGACAGGGGAAACTTTACCTGATTTAATTTTAGACAAAAATTCTAATAAAATATCTCTCGCTACACTCTCATCATCATCTATAATAATCGCATTTGCTTCATTTTTTCTAGCCAAAATATTTTCAAGCAAAGAAACTTCTTTTTCTCTAAAATTATTTTCAAAATTGTCTCTTTTTTGAAATAAAGATCCAAATTTAAAAGCATCATGAGCTACACCATAAGACCAAGATGTCCCAATTGATGGTATTTTATTTAAGTTTTTAATAGACCAAAATTTTGCTTCAATTAAGGTGTCTTTTTCATTATCCATAACCCATTTAACAGCTCCTAAAAATTCTTCTTTATTTATATTTCTAACAGACAAAAAATTTTGAAAAGCCAAATCTTTATTATACAAAGATTCCAAATAATGAAGTGTGTCAACTAAATCAGAAGTTAATTCTAGAGAAGAAAATATTATAGGTGTCCTATCTAAATTTGTAAAAGCATTTATATCTTCATTTGTTAACCCTGCTCTAAACAAAATACCATTACCAATTTCTGATTCAAATAAACCTCTTGTTACATCGATTTCGTCAGTATCAAAAAGCAATTTAGACAAAGTAAAATCGTCTGAATTATCAAGCATTGCTCTATAAAAAAATTCTACCAAAGAGAACAGTATAAATAAAAATAAAAAGAAGAAAAACATCGCATCGGCAAAACCAAAATAAAGAGGAAGATCATCAAAAGAAAATATAAAAACAATAATAGATAGGCCAAAAAATAAATGTCTAAATATCTTTCTAAATTTTAAAGAAATAATATTATCTATCTCAAGACAATAAAAATGTTTTTCTGTTTTTTCTTTTAAAAATTTTTGTGTCATATTAAATTAATATAAATGTAATAGTCAAAACAAATAAAGACAAAAGGAAAATTGGCATAAATAACCATAGAATAAATAAAACAACAGCTAATAAATTAAAAATGATGTAAATAATCACACCAAAAATCATCACAAATATTTTAGTAAAAAACCCAACAGATCTTAAAATAACATTTATTAGAAGTGAAGATAAAAAATTTTCTATATCCAATACATTTGTATATTTCTCTTTTAATCTATGCCAAGGCTGAAATATTGTCTTTAAAAGTAATTTGAAAGAAAAAAAATGTATCAAAAATTTTGAAAAGTTTTTATAAACATTTAAAAAGTCAACCAAACCAGATCCATAGTGCCATTTCATATAAGCAACAATAATAGAATTGTTATGATTTTTATTCATTAAATTATTATACCAACAAAAAATTATTTTTGTATAAGTTCATTTAATTTAGCTCTTGTCTTTGGACCAACTTCACCATATCCAGGAACTCCAGGACCAGCTATACCATGTCTTATTTGAAATCTTTTTATAGCTTTTACTGTTGCCTTACCAAAATATCCAGTGATCAAACCTTCTGGATAGATTTTTGAATCTTTAGCTAAATATGTTTGCAAAACAACAACATCATCACCTTTTGAACCGAGAGATATGGATTTTTTTGTCTTTATTGAAGTAAATGTTTCGTTATTTGATGACGTGTTTATTTTTATATTCTGTGATTTATTGTCAGTATTATTTATCTGTTTAGAATTTGAACCACCGCCTCCACCCCCGCCACCACTAGATCTTGTTGATGTATTATCTGATGATTTATTTTCTGAATTCTGATTATTATTCTTACTTAAATTATTGTTAGATGAGTTTGTAGTATTATTTGATGATTGATTATTGGAAGTTGATGATTGGGAGTTAGAATTGTTTGTATTGTTAGAAGTTGATGCCTGACTATTACCAGATGAAGTGCTCGTACTGTTTGAACTTGTAGTAGAATTATTGTTATTTGTACCATTTTGACCTGTGTTTGTTTGTGAATTATTTGAGGAAGTCGTATTATTTGTATTTGAAGTATTTGTACTACTATTTGTCTGTGTAGTAGCGGACTGAGTCGTATTGTTAGATATATTTGTTGTAGATGTTACTTGATTATTTGTAGAACTATTAGTAGTCACATTGCTTGAATTTGCAGTATTTGTTGTTGTATTATTATTTGTTGAAGTATTTATACTGCTATTTGTAGTACTGTTATTACTTCCAGTACTTAAAGCTCCTACTGTATATTTAAAATCTACTGGTACATAAGAACTCCTTGCAATACCAACAGTAGTGTATGAACCAGAACCATTTAGGTAAACAGCATTATTTGCAACTGCATCCGAAGTTGTGGTCAATATTGTACTACCAAAATCATACCAAAAATCTCCTCCACCAGTCTCCTGACTTAAAATATAATAAGTGGTATTGGCAGATAAAACAACAGAACTTGAAAGATTTCCATAGGCAAAATTTGTGAGAGATTGTCCTCCTGTATTTACACTTACAGAAGCAACAAGAGAACTGTCACTCGCTTTTACTATTTTAACCAAATGGCTTTGAGTATTACCTAACACTACAAATCTCCCGAGAGCTGAGACTGTAAGAGGTTGGCTACCGACAGTAAAAGAAAAACCGACAAAACCAGTATAATCATTTCTGAGTGGACTTCCAAAAGATATACTCCTAACAAAAGCATTATTTTGAGCTAGAAAAGTTCCTGAACTTTGAGAAGACTGACTGCTGGTCTGGGAAGTAGAAGTTTGCGTAGTTGGATTTGGTTGTGTTGTTTGATTATTTGTGGTCGTCTGTGTGTTAGTCTGGGTATTGGTTTGTGTTGTAGTTTGACTTGTCCCAGAAGAAATATTTACATTGGATGAAGTATTATTGCCATTTCCTGAAAAAGTATTGCCACTTCCCGTAACACCTGAAAAACTACTCTGATAAGCTGAACCAGAAACTGCGAAAGCAGTGTTTCCTGAAAAAGTATTATTGGAAATATTTAAAGAAGAAATATTTTGGGGTGGAGACCAGAGAGTTATTCCATCCCTATTGTGTGAAGAAAAAGTATTATTAAAAATATTAGTATTAGAAATCAAAGCATCATTTCCAAAGACTATACCCGCAGTTTGACTACCATTTGTATTGGAAAAAGTGTTATTTGAAACATTGAGACCATCTGCTCCATGCACAAAATACAAACCTCCCGAAAGATTTGCGCTTTTATTATTTCTAATAATGTTCCCAGAAATTGTAGAATT
>CAZFHL010000043.1:0-5079 GCA_964519145.1 uncultured Candidatus Saccharibacteria bacterium | reverse complement strand
TTTTTTAGCAAAAAAATATCCGTGGTCCAAAAAGGTTTTATCGAGAAAGACTTTTAAAATTAGTTGCTATATCAAAAAATTAAAGAATTCTCTATTTTATAATCTCCCACCGACACCCTTTTGATATATAGAGTAGTAGCCAAAACACCCAAAGTCTTACCCATATCATTTACTAAACTTCTAATGTATGTACCAGAAGAAACTTTGGCAGAAAAATGACCAACTAAAAAACCTTTTGAATTTTTATTTTCTATCAAAATCTTTTGCCAATCATTTATGATTTCTTTTTGTCTAAAATCTCCATTCACACTGCTTATATCTAAAAATATTTTATTAAATAATTTAGTATTTGAATAATTTTCAATATTTTTAAATTTTATTTCAAATATATTTACCTTTTTATATAAAGGTTCTAAATCACTTTCTAAATTATCATGAAAACTTTTTCTTTTACTAATCATCTTTGAAGAATAAATTGGATATTCTTGATTTCTTTCTCCTTCAAATAATTTTACTATCTTTATCAAATCCATTTCTTTTATTTCTATATCTTTTTTAACATCAACTATTTTACCCATTATGTCATATGTATCTGTAGCAAATTGAAACAGTGCTCCAAATTCATATTCTTTATCTAAATTTAAAAACTCCTCTTTTTTATAAACATCATCTCCTGTTGCCACAAGCAAAACTCCTTCTGCCAAAGGATCTAACCTGCCCAAATAAGTCATTTTTTCCTTTTCTACATTTTCTCCTGTATATTGTTTTTTGAATCTCTCCAAACATTCAAGTGGAGTCTCTCCTCTTTTTTTATATAAATTATAAATCATATTAAATTAATCTGATTTTATTTTAAAACCTTTTTTAAATATTTACCTGTATGAGAATTTTTATTGTTAGCCACTTCTTCAGGAGTACCTTTTGCCACTATCTTTCCACCACCAACACCTCCTTCTGGCCCGATATCAATCACATAATCAGAAGATTTGATTAAATCCATATTGTGCTCAATGACAAGCACAGTATTTCCTTTATCTACCAATTTTTGCAAAATACCAATAAATCTTTTTACATCTTCATAATGAAGCCCGATTGTTGGTTCATCTAATATATAAATAGTTTTTTGAATATGAGGTCTATATAATTCACTTGAAATTTTAACTCTTTGAGCTTCTCCTCCAGATAAAGTGGTGGCAGATTGGCCAAGTTCTAAATATCCGAGGCCAACATCGTTTAGCGTTTTAAGTCTATCGTATATCGCGGGTATATCAATAAAAAAATTTAAACCCTCTTCAACTGTCATTTTTAATATTTCATATATATTTTTTTTCTTATACTTTATTTCAAGAGTTTCTTTCATAAACCTTTTGCCTCCACAAACATCGCAAGGTACATAAACCGTCGGTAAAAAATGCATTTCAACAGCAATTTCACCATTTCCTTCACAAGTCTCACATCTCCCCCCTGCTCTGTTAAAAGAAAATCTTGATGGCCCCCAACCTCTCACTCTAGCCTCAGAAGTTTCTGCAAATAACTCTCTCACAAAACTCCAACAACCTGTATAAGTGGCAGGGTTTGATCTTGGAGTCCTGCCGATTGGCGACTGATCTATCAAAATAGATCTTCCTAAATATTCACTCCCTGTAAAAGATGAGCAATTGTATGTATTTGCATTTCTATATTTTCTTTCAAGTCTTGCTTGCAAATTTTTATATAAAATTTCATAAACAAAAGAAGATTTGCCACTTCCAGAAACTCCTGTAACAGAAACAAATCTACCGAGCGGTACATCAATATCCATATTTTTTATATTAAAAACATTTCCACTTCTTATGGATATTTTCCCTTTATCTTGATCTCTCCTTACATCTGGTATATCAATGAAATCTTCTCCTCTTAAATATGAGAGAGTTTTAGAATTTGACTTATTTTCTTTTTCAGTTAAAAGCTCTTCTAAATATCCAGAAACAACCACCTCTCCGCCATGAATACCTGCCCCATGACCTATATCAATAATATAATCAGAAGCAAATATTGTATCTTCATCATGTTCTACTATGAGTATTGTATTTCCCAAGTCCCTTAGTTTAATGAGTGTTTGTATCAATCTATCATTATCTTTACTATGAAGTCCTATAGTTGGTTCATCTAGCACATAAAGAGCACCGACAAGCCCACTACCAAGCTGACTTGCCAAGCGTATTCTCTGAGCTTCTCCTCCTGAAAGTGTGTGGGCTCGCCTATTTAGAGAAAGATATTCTATACCGACATTTAACATAAATTTTAATCTTGATTCAATTTCTTTTATTATCACTTTAGAAATATTTTTTTCTCGCTCTGTTAAACTTAAATTATTTAAAAACAAAAAAGCATCTTCAATAGACATATTCACAAAATCCACAATATTAGTTTTGTTAATCAAAATATTTAAAGCTTCTTTTCTAAGTCTTGCTCCGTTACATATTGGACAAGGCTCTTCTCCAAACAAATGTTTTGTACCTAAACCATTACATTCGGGGCATGCTCCATAAGGAGAATTGAAAGAAAATAATCTTGGTTCTATTTCAGGATAAGAATATCCATCTTTAGGGCAAGAAAATTTTGAAGACATTGTGGTAAATTCTTGTTTATAATCTTTTTCTTTATTTTCTTTTTCTAAATCTCTGAAAGAAAAAGAAACCAGGCCCTCTGCTTCAGTCAATGCTTTTTCTAAAGATTCTGTAAATCTTTCTTCTGCTATCTTTTTGTTTTGAGTAAAATCATTTACATTTATTGAGTCAACCAAAAAAGAAATATCATGTCGTTTATTTTTTGCAAGCTCAATCCTATCTCTCAAAGCTTGCCTCTTGTTATCTATAAAAGCTTCTGTAAAACCTTTTCCCAACATATCATAAAGCAGTTGATAGTATTCTCCTTTTCTCCCTCTCACCATAGGTGCAAAAATTTCTAAATAAATTGGTAAATCTATATTTTTGTTTTGCTTATTTTTAGATTTTATATTTTCTTTGACTTTATCCAAAATAATGTTTTTTATTTCATCCGTAGACAACTTTTTTATTTCATCTCCGCAAACCAAACAATAAGGTCTGCCGACTCTTGAATATAAAACTCTCAAATAATCATAAATCTCTGTGATAGTAGCCACCGTTGATCTAGGATTATTTGATCTTGATTTTTGGTCGATTGAGATTGCGGGAGAGAGACCAGATATTTCATCTACATCTGGTTTTTGCATTTGTCTCAAAAATTGTCTTGCATAAGAAGATAAAGATTCTACATATCTTCTCTGCCCTTCAGCAAAAATTGTATCAAAAGCTAAAGAAGATTTGCCACTTCCAGAAAGTCCGGTAAAAACAACCATCTTGTTTCTTGGCATTTCAACAGTAATATTTTTCAAATTGTGTGTCCTTGCTCCTTTAACTACAATTTTATCTTCACTTTTTATAATTTGTTTTTTATCCATTATATTTACTGGGCTTATTTTAAAAGTCTTTCTCGACAAAACCTTTTTGGAGCACGGATATTTTTTTACTAAAAAATTCCTCGTGCTCGCGCCAGTCGCGCTCGCAAGCCTCCAAAAAGGTTTTATCCTCGACGACTTTTAAAAAAGGTATTCTGTCTATAATATAACAATTTAGAAACTTTTAAAAGGAAAAATTATTGATATTATATAAACCCTTATTTTAAGCCATATTTTCAGAATTACAAAAAGAAAATTGTTTTTTATTGCAAAAATGCTTGACACAAAATATATACTATGCTATACTTATGTAAGAATCGAGTTGCTAGAAAGGTCTAGCTAGAACATCGGAATGATGTTTGAAAAATCTGAATTGGTGAGTTTGGCACTATCAGAAAAAGACTCGTCACCCCTAGGGTGGTGGTATCCAAAACGGAGGAAATTCCGAATGCTTTTGCCTGATAGGAAATCAGGCTAGAAGATAGAAGGTTATAAATGTGAATAATCTTCTTGGTTCCTCCTATTGAGGCGCCATAACTTCGAAAATCTTGTAGGATCATACCTTATGAGATGAATGCTCACATTTGGGCAGCGCAGTTTGGGCTTCTGTACCTCTGCACTGCCAACCCAAGAAGCACTATGCTTCTTACCATAGTGGGGTGGAGCCCCTCGCCTAAAGTGTCGGTTGGACGGGGAAGCGGGGCACAACAGGACCCCGCCCCCCGAGCCAAAAGATGGTTTTCGGTGGGAGTGATTGCCAAAGTTGGCCACTCTCCACCGATGTTGGTCGGAGTTTGAGGAGCTATGTAGACGGAAGCTCCTCTGGGCAATCGGTTTGTTGGTACGGGGGGAGGGATAAGGCTTAGCCCCCCTCCCCAGCAGTTCGAGTTGGTTTGTTCAGTCGGTGGCGGTCTTCATGGGAGGACCGCCTTTTTCTTTTTTATAAATAATTTTTAATTACAAAACTCCTCGAAATCATAATTTTGGAGCCTTATTTTTATCTTACTTTTATCTTTTCTAACTCTCTTATTTCATCTCTCAAAATGGAAGCTGTTTCAAAATCAAGTATTTTTACAGAAGCATTCATTTGTTTCTCTTTTTGTTTTATAAGTTTATCTACATTTTTTAAATTTTTTATATCAATATTAAAAAGAGTACTAACTGCTCTATTGTGATTTTTTTGAAGTTGATCTGTTATATCTTTTATTTCTTTCTTTATAGTTTTAGGAGTTATATCATGTTTCTTGTTATATTCCATTTGCAAAGCTCTTCTCCTATTTGTTTCTTTTATTGCCCTATCCATAGAACCTGTAAAATTGTCTGCATATAAAATAACCCTACCATTTACATTTCTAGCAGCCCTACCTATAATTTGTATAAGAGAAGTCTCACTTCTTAAAAAACCTTCTTTATCTGCATCTAAAATACCAATGAAAGAAACTTCTGGTAAATCTAATCCCTCTCTTAGAAGATTTACCCCAACCAAACAATCAAACTCCCCTTTTCTAAATCTAGTCAAAATTTCTATTCTCTCTATTGTTTTTATATCACTATGCAAATATTCAGATTTTATATTTTTTTCTTTTAAAAATTCTGCCAAATCTTCTGCCATTTTTTTG
>CAZFHL010000042.1:0-5090 GCA_964519145.1 uncultured Candidatus Saccharibacteria bacterium | reverse complement strand
TTAAATTTAAATTTTTCCAAGATTCTGAATGATAGGCAAAGTTTACTCCCATACCGTTCCTCTCTTGTATTGGTGGTAATTGAAAAAAGTCTCCACAAAATACTACTTGTAATCCGCCAAATATTTCGTCATTATTTTTTACTCTTTTTAAAATTTTATCTACCAAATCTAGTCTAAAATGATGTAGCATAGAAACTTCATCTATGATAAGTATTTCGGCGCTTTTTATTTTGTTTTTGATATGATTTTTTTCGGCTATACTCTCCACATCTTCTTTAGTCAAAAAATCTTTTATACCAATACCACTCCAAGAATGAATAGTGGTACCTCCCATATGTGTGGCAGCTATACCAGTAGAAGCAGTGATACCAACACTTGCTCCCAAACTTTTTAAGTGTTCTATGTATTTTCTTAATACAAATGTCTTCCCATATCCCGCTGGACCTGTCAAAAAGACATTCCTTCCTGTTTTTAGTATGTCCAATGCTTCTTTTTGAGTCATAAGTTGAATTATATATCTTTATTTGTTAAAAACATAGATTATTGTAAGAAAAAATTCCTAAATAAGCTTTTTGAGGGCTTGCGAGTGACTCTAGCCAGCTATGTCGGAATTTTTTAGCAAAAAGATGACCTCTTTCAAAAGTCGTTGCAAGTGTAGTTTTTGATAGACTTGCGCAAGGTTGACTGAACCGAGCATAGCAAAAAATCAGCAGATTTTTATGCGTGTCTATCAAAAACTATACTAAGAAAGACTTTTGGAAGAGAGATATTACTAAACCAAAGGCATTTTGATTGAAAAAGTTGTACCTTTGTTTAATCCGGGAGAATTTACCAATATGTCACCACCTTGAGCCTCTACCATTTTTTTGGCTATATATAAACCTAGCCCTGTACCAATTACATTGGTTTTATTTGCATCTTTTGTTCTAGAAAATTTATTAAAGAGTTTATATATTTCTTGTGGATCTATACCAATTCCTGTGTCTTTTATATCTATAAGCACAAAATCATTTTCTGTTCTTAAACTTATATCTATGCCACCTTTTTTTGTATATTTTATGGCATTGTCTATAATGTTTGTGATAACTTGTTTGATTTTTCCAATATCTGCATTTATTTTTGTATCAAAATCATTTTTCCATTTTAAATCCAAAGTTAAACCTGCTTTATCTGTATTTGGTTTTAGTTCATCTACCACTTCCTTTACAACATCCGCTAAACTAAAAATACTTTTTTCATAAACCATTCTGCCTTGTTCTATTCTAGAAATATTCAAAAAGTCATTTACTATATTTATTAAATTTTCACAAGATTGATAAATTACATTAACTGGCTTCTCTGCTGTTTTTGGCAATTTTCCATAATCTCCTTCTAAAATCATAGACGAATAACCTTTTATGGCTGTAAGCGGAGCTCTTATTTGATGCGTAGCTAAAGACAAAAATTCTGATTTCATTTTGTCGAGTTCCTCAAGTTTTTCGTTAGTACTTTCAAGTCTTTCATTCTGATCTTCCAATTTTTTTGCAAGTTCCTCGTTTATTTCTCTCTGTTTTACTTCGCGTTTTACTGAGCGAGTTAGAAGTATGGCCAGTATTGTATATAATGCAAGCGTTATTGCGACGACAATTCTAACATTTTCTATTCTTCTTATAAATAAAATAGTCGCAATCAAAAACCATATAGAAGATACAAAAACTTCCGTCCCTATAATTTTTATGTTAAAAGTGTTAAATCTTACTATTTGATAACTTAGAAATGCTATAAAAATTGGTATACCTATATAACCAATTTGTCCTATGTACCAATTCCCTGATAAAACTTCTGCTATATTTCCTAAAGAAAAGCTAAACAAAAATAAACAGAGTCCTGTAGTTGTAAATAATATTTGATTTTTCTTTATATATTCTTTTGTTTTTCCATATTTTTCAAAACTAAAAAATATAATCCAAATAATAATAATAATCTGGATTATGTACCCATATATGGGTACTACATTTTCAATAACTGCTCTATCGCAATTTGTTAAATCAAAACCATTGATACTAAATTTTGTCGGCGCTAATATTAAGGTTGGTAAATACAAAATAAAAAGAATTATTTTTGTTTTTAGTGATATATCTGTCTGATTGATAAATACATATATAAAATATAATCCGATTATATAAATTAATGGTTCAAGTATTATTTCTAAAGTCCAAAAAAACATTATTTGTTTAGGTGAGTTGCTTGCCCACAATACAAGATCTGAGAACATCCATATACTTAGACAGATTGTTAAGAATAGTAATAATCTATTTAGTAGATTTTTTTTGTTATTTAAAAAAATGAATAGTCCGAAAAATAAAGCAACAAATATAACACTTAGGTGTGAATAATATATAAGAGGTGCAAAGACATTATTTGAAAATATAAGTAATTTACTACTACCCCAATTACACATTTCTATGATATTTTGTACAGAATTATTCATTAATGTAAAATAAATTCAAAATTTTCAAAATATAAATATTTTATTAAGGAAATAAATATAGATATAAATAATAATGAAAAAAATACAAATGTGATTATTTTATGATTTTGATAGATTTTCTGATTCATATATTTTTTTAGAAAAAGTTGGGATATTTGGATTATATTTATTATATATCCTTTTTGGTAAAAATTGAACAGATCTTATTTCTTTTCTGCAATTGTGTGATCCACAAGAACATTTCATATACCAAAAATTGTCTATCTCTGTTATTGAATAATCTATTGTTATTTCCTCGTCTTTTTTTATATCATCAATAGCTACAACTTTTACTTTTCCTTTTATACCAGAATTAGGATTACAACTGTGATTTAATTTTTTAGCTGGTATTATTGGGTCTATCCATTTATTTTTGTCTATCCCGATCCAATCAGGACCATTAAATGAATCTTTTTTATTTTTATTTATTTGAAATATTTTATGACCTCGAATAATTAAAACAGTTTCTCCTTTTTTAATATCTTTATTTGCAAATATTCCCGTACCGTGTATTTTACTTTTCTTTAAAATTATTTTTTTTGTCATATTTTTTTATCTTTTTTTATATAATATACCCATAATTACCCCGTCTATTATAAAAGTATATATAGGGTATACTAGCACTGCAAATGTAAGTTTATCTATAGCAAACAGATTGAACAAATTTCCTGTCTGTGTCATTGACCATGCAAACTTGTCTTCTCCTTTAGAGTTTAACCAACTTTTATGAATTGTCGGAATTGCTGCGAAAAAATCTATAATCAAATTTGAAACTAATGCAATAATAGGAGAACCGAAAATCCACCACAATAATAAACTAAATAATGAGCCTAAAAAACAGACAATGTCTATCTTGTCTGTTCCTCCCACACCATATTTTATTGAAAGTAAGGCTATTATTGTTGGAGCTATAGCTTCGCTCACTGCTACCCATATTGTATTTTCTGCCCCACTTGCTTTATAACTAAAGGCTAGAATTATGCCAATAACTGACCATATTATCCAAGTAGATCTACTTGGTTTTGTCGTTCCTTTTAATATTGCAACAATGTAAAATAAATAAGCACAAAAAGAAAATATGCCAGCTATTATTCCAAATGTCGCTGAAAAGTGTATCATTTGTGATTAAATTATACCAAAAAGTTATTTAACAAACAACTACAAACCCTCTGTTTTAAGTTTTGTCACTATTTCTTTTGCGTTCTTGGATATCTTTTTTGGAGTTGGGATTTTTATATATATTAAAATGTCTCCTCTTTGTCTGCCATTTGGCACCCCTTTCCCTTTTATTTGTAAAATATCTCCGGTATTTGTGCCTTCAGGAATTTTGATTTTCTCTTTTCCGTCTAATGTTTCTATTTCATATTCACCACCTAAAATAGCATCGCTTATTTTTATATCAAGCAACATCACTAAATCATTGCCTTCTTTTTTAAATATTTTATGTTTTTTTATATGAGTTTTTATATATAAGTCCCCCGCTCCTCCATTTTTTAGAGCTTCTCCCATACCACTAAGTCTTATCATTTCTCCATTGTCTATTCCTGCTGGTATTTTGATTTTTATTTCTTCTTCTTTTTTGATTACACCAAACCCATCGCAGATATTGCATTTTTCTTTTGGTATTTTGCCTGCACCATTGCAAATATCACAAACTTTAGAAACTTCTATTGAACCAAAAATAGATCTTTTCATCTCTCTGATTTTCCCTTTACCGTTGCAAGTTTTACAGTCTATTGTATCTGTACCTTTTTTTGCACCACTACCACTGCAAGTATCGCAAAAGGTTACTTTGTTTATAAGTATATTTTTTTCTACACCAAAGACCGCGTCTTCAAAAGAGATTTCTATTTCAAGTGATATGTCTCTTCCTCTTTTTGTTTTGTTTCTATTTCTCCCTCCTCCAAATATGTCGCCAAATATATCTCCTATATCAAATTCAAAAGAAGAGCCGTCATTGCTTTGTGTGAACTGAGAAAAATCAAATCCATCAAAACCTGAAAATCCATTAAACCCGCTTGTATTAAATTGGGGTCCGTTTGAACCAAATCTGTCGTACTGGTTTCTTTTTTGATCATCAGAAAGCACACTATAGGCTTCATTTGCTTCTTTAAATTTTTCTGAATTGCCGTCTTTCTTATCTGGATGGTATTGATGAGCAAGTTTTCTAAATGCTTTTTTTATCTCGTCTTTTGAGGCATTTTTTTGCACACCTAATATTTTATAGTAGTCTTTCATGATATCTATTATACACTGTATATACCAAAATTTATACATTGACTTTATATATAGACTGGTGTATAATGTATAAGGAGGTCCAAAATGAAAATGGATCAAAAAATGAAGGATAGAGTGACTATCTTTCAGATGGCACTCTTTATCCCTCTCGCCCTGGCGGTGATCTCGCCTGGGACGATTCACGCGTGGGATAAGATCTTGTTCGGTTCCCAAGTCGCCCAGTCGTGGGGATATTGGGGAGACGGCCGAGCTGCAGCGGCTGTCGTCGCCGTCATCAATTTGGCTGGTATCGTTGCTGTACGGCTCGAAGAGTAGTGCTGTACAGCGACAAAACCGCTCGAAC
>CAZFHL010000041.1:0-5250 GCA_964519145.1 uncultured Candidatus Saccharibacteria bacterium | reverse complement strand
TAGACACGCATAAAAATCTGCTGATTTTTTGCTATACAAGGTTCAACCAATCTTGCGCAAGTCTATCAAAAACTACACTTAAAATGACTTTTACAAAAATTTAACAAATTTATTTAACAATCAAAAACCTCATAAAAAACAACTATGAGGTTTTTTAAGTGATGATATTTAATTAATTATTTTATCTAAAAACTGATATAAACCATGTTTACTCAAATCTATACTATCAATTTCATATCGTGTAAAAGGAATAAGATTTGCATCAGCTGAAAATTCATCTTCTGACAACCAAAAAGTGTAACGCATTGGCATACCCTCCTTGATTAACCCCTCACGCGAAACTTGATTCCTGTCCCACCCAACAAACATCCCGTCACTATTAAATATATCTTCACGATTAGGATCAAAATCCCCATAATGAGTGCTGAAATTAAAACCGCTTCCCATTGCATCAAAAATTTCGTTCAAATGAGTTGTGAGATTGCAACTTTTCATAAAATCAACAGAAAAAGCTGCGTTATGAATCTCATCATTATTATACCCAGACAAACCTTCTACAAGGGAAACGCACACTTCTTTTGTTAAATTATCAGATTTATCTAAAAGATAAAAAAATATCTTTTTTGCAAGATCACTTCCATATTTAGATTTATAAACAAGATACTTTAATGCCCTAACCTGTTTGTCTGTAATCATACAAATCTCCTTTTCAGACTATTTTATTTCACTAACCTATCTTTTATTAAGATAACATAAATAAAAAGATTATCAATATAAGACATATTAATAATAGTGCTCCCAGTAGGAATCGAACCTACATTTTAACTTCCGCAAAGTCATGTCCTATCCATTGAACGATGGGAGCTTGTGTTTAGAGAATAACAAAAAAATGGCAATCGAGCCATTTTTTTGTATCATGAATTACAAAACTCGTCGAAATCATACCTTTTTGAAGCCTAGCGAGCTTGACTGAAGCGAGCTCGAGGAATTTTTTAGCAAAAAAATATCCGTGGTTCAAAAAGGTGTGATGAGAAAGAGTTTTGTAATTTAAAATTATCGAATATAAATATTTTTGAAAAATATTTATATTTTTTTCATTAATCTAGATTTTTTTCTAGAAGCTGTATTTTTCTTTATTATACCCCTCTTTTCTGCCTTATCTATGGCTTTTTGTAATTTTGGTAATAAACTTTTAGCTTCTTCTTTTTTTCCAATAGATAAAAGTTTTTTGTATTCTTTAGAAACAGAAGTTAATTCCTCTTTTCTATTCAAATTAAAAAACCTCTTTCTTTTTGAAGATCTTAATGCTTTTTTGGCTGATTGAATTATTGGCATATATTTTTATTATTTAAAGAGTCTAACATATATATATAAATTATGCAATAAATTGTAATTTAACTAATTTTTAGAAAATAAATATCGTTCTATTATATAAACACTTATGATAATATAGGAAATAATATGATATCTTACCTTAGAGGCAAAATAATACTTACAGATTTTAAATGGGTGGTTTTAGATGTATCAGGAGTTGGTTATAAAATATTTACAAATACAGCATCTTTACCGAATTCTCCACAAGATAATACAAAAGAAGTGGAATTTTTTACATATTTAGCAGTTAGGGAAAATGCAATGGATTTGTATGGTTTTCAAAATAAAAAAGAATTGGATTTTTTTGAACTTCTACTTTCTGTATCTGGTATTGGGCCAAAATCTGCGATGACAATACTTTCTGTATGCCCTATTTCTAATATCATAAGAGCAATAAAATTAAATGATAGCAACTCCTTAATCAAAACTTCTGGTATTGGAAAGAAAAATGCAGACAAAATAGTTTTAGAGCTTCAGGGGAAAATAGACAAAATAAATGATGATGATTTTATAAATCAAGATACAAATGAAGATGCAATAGACGCATTACTTTCTCTTGGATATTCTGAAAAACAAATAAGAGAAGTTCTAAAAAAAGTGTCAGCGGAAAATACAGAAGAAAAGATAAAACAAGCGTTAAAAGAATTGGGTAAATAAATATGTTTAATATATTAAAAAAAATAATACCTAAAAAAATATTTATATATTTTCAGCCTATGTATCATGGTGTACTAGCCTTTTTAAGTGCCTTGTTTTATATGTTCCCGTCTAGAAAAATAAAAGTTATTGGTATCACAGGAACAAAAGGAAAAAGTAGCACAAGCGAAATACTTTATCATATTTTTAAAGAAGCTGGTTTCAAAACCGCTCTATCAAACACAATCAGGTTTATTGACGGCAAAACAGAAAAAAGGAATTTATACAAAATGACTATGCCTGGAAGGTTCTTTATACAAAGATTTTTAAAAGAAGCGATAAAAAATGATTGCGAAGTAGCTATAATAGAAATAAGTTCAGAAGCATCAAAACAATTTAGAAATAAATATATATTTTTAGATGCTTTAATATTTACTAATTTAGCAAAAGAACATATTGAGTCTCATGGTAGTTATGAAAAATATATAGAAGCAAAAGTAAATATAGCCAGAGAAATGGAGAAAAAAGGTTTAATGGATATTTTTAACAAAAAACAACCGGTAATTATAGTAAATAAAGATGACAGAGAATCATTTAGATTTTTAAAATTAAATATTCCAAATAAAATAAGTTATTCTCCAGATGATTTTATTGGTGTCAAAACAAACCACAACTCATCTTCTTTTCAATTAAATAAATCGGTTATACATACAAAAATTGGTGGCATATTTAATATATACAACATTGCAGGAGCTGTAGCTTGCGCTAAATATTTTAAAATTACAGATGAGAATATCAAAAAAGGTTTGGAAAAGATAGAAGTAATAAAGGGTAGAATGGAAAGAATTGATGTAAATGAAAATTTTAGTATTGTGGTAGATTATGCTCATACACCAGATTCGCTAGAAGCTATATACAAAGCCCACAGTGATTTAAAAAAAGTTTGCATATTGGGTAACACAGGTGGAGGTAGAGATGTTTGGAAAAGACCTGAAATGGCTAAAATTGCAGACACATATTGTGACCATATAATACTTGCAAACGAAGACCCGTATGATGAAGACCCGATGCAGATTATAAATGATATGAAAGTAGCTATAAAAAATAAAAATTTGGAAATAATATTAGACAGAAGAGAGGCTATAAAAAAAGGAATTGCGGTATCTAAAAAAATTAGCACAGAAAACAAAGTCGCTTTGTTAATAACAGGTAAAGGCACGGATCCATACATTATGGGAAAAGATGGTCAAAAAGAGAAATGGGACGATTTATCTGTCGTAAAAGAAGAATTGGAAAAATAAAATGCCAGAATTACCAGAAGTACATACAACCGTATTTGGTATAAAAAACACAATATTAAATAAAACCATAAAAGATGTATGGAGCGATTTTCATATTAAAAGTAATCACAACAAAACAGAAACCATAAAAAACTTTTCTTATTTAAAAAAATTTAAAAAAATTGTTATTTCATCAAAAATTATAGATACAGAAAGAATTGGTAAAAATATTTTAATACATCTAGAAACCAAAGATAAAAAAAGATTCACAATAATAATACACATGAAAATGACAGGTCATTTGATGTACGGGGTTTATAAGAAAGTCAAAAATGAAGAATGGAAAGTTGTTGAAGACGGGCCATTAAAAGACCCTTTCAACAAATTTATTCATTTTGTTTTAACTTTGGACAATGAAAAACATTTGGTTATGTCTGATATGAGAAAATTTGGCAGAATAACAATAATTGAGACTAGCAAATTAAAAGAGCATAATAGTTTATCAAAAATTGGCATAGATGCCTTAGATAAAAATCTAAAATGGCAAAATTTTTATAAAATAATAAAAAACAAAAATAATCTACCAATTAAAACGGCTCTATTAGATCAAAGTGGTATATGTGGGATTGGAAACATATATTCTGATGAAATTCTTTTTGAAACAAGTATACACCCTCTATCAAAACCAAATTTGATACCAGAAACAAAATATAAAGAAATGTTTAATGTTATGAAAAAAATATTAAAACTTTCTATTAAAAAAGGTGGCGATTCAAAATCTGATTATAGAAACATATTCGGGGAAAAAGGGAGCTTTCAAAATTTTCACAAAGCTTATGGCAGAAAAAATAAACATTGCTTAAAAACAAATTGTAAAGGTATAATAAATAGAATGGTTATAAAAGGTAGGAGTGCTCATTTTTGCAACAAACACCAAATAAAATATTAAAATGAAAACAAACAAAGACGCCACATTTATAATACTAATTTTGTTTATATTAGTCGGCCTTTCCTACAACAACAAAAATGACAATTTATTTACAAAAAAAACTGATTCCGTAATAACCACAAATAAGAATACCCAAACCACTTATTCAAATAAAGAAACATCTGAAAATATAAAAAAAACCGAGAAAGAAATTGAAGAATTACAAGAAAAGATAAAAGAAGAAAATAAAAATTTAAATAAATCAAAATATTCAGAAAAAATAAGTTTATCTGGTATATCTGGTTTGTATGACAAAAATCCAGATAAACAATACATGACCATACATTCATATTTAGACAAAAATGAAAAAGTAAATATAACAGGTTGGTATCTAAAAAGCGAATTAACAAAGAGTTTAGTTTATATAGGAAAAGCTTCATTACTTCCCTTCCCCTATACAAAACAAGATAGTGATATAATTTTAGAAAAAGGAGACAAAGTTATAATAAACAAAGGTTTTTCTCCGATTGGAATTTCTTTTAGGACAAACAAATGTGTTGGTTTTTTTGAAGAGGATAAAACATTTACACCCAATTTAAATACATCTTGTCCTTTAGTAGAAGACAGAAATTTACCAAAATTTTCTACAAACATAGACAGAAATGAGGAATGTTTAGAAATTATAGAAAATCTCTCTAGATGTGAAACTGTAAATAGTGAATTTTTAAGAGATTTACCAGATACTGTAAATCAATTTTGTAAAGATTATTTAGAAACACAAGTAAATTACAATGCTTGTGTTGCCTACCATTTTGATGACACAGATTTTCCTGGTAATGAATATAGAATATATTTAAACAAATTTGGACCATTATGGAGAGAGCGACATGATACAATAAACTTATACGACAAAGAAAATAAAATAGTTGGCACTATTGAGTATTAAATAACAAAACTTTTTAAAAAATCTTTCTTACTTTAAATTACAAAACTCTTTCTCATCACACCTTTTTGAACCACGGATATTTTTTT
>CAZFHL010000040.1:0-5739 GCA_964519145.1 uncultured Candidatus Saccharibacteria bacterium | reverse complement strand
AATCAAAAATCATATTTTTATAACATTTTTTCTAATGTTTTTGGGTTATTAGAATATAAATAAGCATTTTCAACAGTTATCTCGCCTTTATTTACTTTGTCAACAAGACATCTATTAAAATCAATCATACCGATACCTGAACCTGTTTCTATTATTGTATTTATTTCATGAGTTCTTTTTTCTCTTATAAGATTTGCTACAGCTGTATTATTTAACATTAATTCATAAGCAGGAGTTAATCCACCAGAAATTTTTGGAATAAGTCTTTGAGAAAAGATGCCTGAAAGAGAAGATGATAATTGTAATCTTATTTGATTTTGTTGAGTAGCGTCAAATGAATCTATTATACGATCAACTGTTTGGGCTGCGTTATTTGTATGTAAAGTAGAAAAAACTAGATGACCTGTTTCAGCTGCCGTGACAGCGGTTTTCATTGTCTCTGCATCACGCATTTCCCCTACCATAATAACATTTACATCTGCTCTAAAACTATCGTGGAGCGCCTCAGCAAAAGATGGCGAATCAATACCAACTTCTCTTTGGTGTATTATGGATTTATTTGGAACAAACATATATTCGACAGGATCTTCTATTGTAATTATATTTTCAAGTCTTTCATTATTTATTACATCTAATAGAGATGCAATTGTCGTGGATTTTCCTTGACCAACCGGCCCTACAACAAGGAAAAATCCTGATTTTAATCTTGCGAAATTTTGTAAATAATCTGGCAAACCAAGCTCTTGTAGCGTAGGTATCCTTTTCGGTATATGACGTAATACCATATTGATCCTCTGTTGTTCTATAAAAATATGGACCCTAAATCTATCAGTTTTATGGGAATAAGAAAAATCTACACTTTGTTTATTTTTTAAAACTTCCTTCTTTGCATCTGTAAGTATCCCATTTACAATAGCCTCCATTTGTTTGTCAGACAATTCAGGATATTTATTTAAGGGTATAAGTACACTTGATATTCTCAAAAATGGACTGCGTCCAGCGGAAAGATGAAGATCTGAAGCCCCCTCTTTCACTACTAATTCTACCAATGTATCTAATTCTTGCATAAATTTAAATAAATTATTTTTTTGATTCGCCTATTATTTTTGTTATTTGTTCAACTAATTCTGTTGGTGTTACAGCTGATTTGACTATATATCCTGATACATTTAAAGATTTTGCTTCTTCTATATCTTTATGATCATTTTGATTTGTTAACATAACTATTGGAATGCTATTAAAAATATTTTTTTCTCTTATATTTTTTAATATTTCCAAACCATCCATACCTGGAATTATTATATCAAGTATTATCAAATCTATATCTTTTAATTTATCTGCGCTTTCAAAAAAAGTAGGACCATTTTTAAAAGCAATAACTTCTATATTTTTTGCTTGAAATTTTGTTGAATACATATCAAGCAAAAAATCATCATCATCAACCATTACTACTTTATATTTTTTATCTTCCATACAAAATATTATACATCTAATAAAAAATTATGGCTACTTTTATAAGTTATTAACCTCTTCAAAAGGTATGACCCTATCAAAAGATTTTAGAACGGCATCATCTTTCATTGTCAACATACCTCTGCTCCTAGCATGTTTCCATATTTCTTGCTCTGTAGGATTTTTCAAAATAACCTGTTTGAGTTCTTTATCTATTTCAAGTACTTCCATAACAGCAACTCTGCCTTGAAGACCATTTGGACAATTTGGACCAGGGGCCACTTCATATATCTCATTACCCATTGATAATTTATTTCTATATTCTTCTGGTAGATCAGAAAACTGTTTATCTATCATCATTTTTATACTTTCATCAACTGGAATCGCTTTTCCTGCTCCCTTACAAAAAGATCTTGCCAATCTTTGCGCAATAGCAATGACTAAAGTGGGAGCAATAAGATAAGGATCGATACCCATATCTATAAGCCTAGGAACAACACCTATGGCATTATTGGTGTGTATTGTAGAAAAAACTAAGTGTCCAGTAAGAGCTGCTTGAATGGCAAGCTGTGCTGTCTCTTTATCTCTAATTTCTCCAACCATTATAATATCTGGATCTTGACGAAGAGTAGTGCGGAGACCAGATGCAAAAGTATAACCTATTTCAGGCCTTACTTGGGATTGACTCATACCATCTATATTGTATTCAATTGGATCTTCCAGAGATAAAACGTTTTTATGATCTTTATCCACCTCATTTATCATTGAGTAAAGCGTTGTCGATTTACCACTCCCTGTAGGACCAGATATCAAAATCAATCCATAAGGTTGATTGATGGCATTCTTAATTTTAATCAAATTTTCCTTACTAATACCTAAATCATCTAATTTCCTGACACCTTTTTCTTGATCTAAAATACGAATCACCACTTTTTCGCCAAAATAAGTTGGAAAAGTAGAAACTCTAAAATCAACTTTTCTGTTATTTAATTTAGCAGAAAATCTACCATCCTGAGGTTTTCTCTTTTCATCGAGGCGCATATTACACATAATCTTTATTCTAGCAACTACAGCAGAATGTACTCTTGAAGGGAGAACCAAGGAGGTGTTCATCACTCCATCAACACGAAATCTGATTCTTACATTACTTGAAGTTGGTTCTACATGAATATCAGAAGCTCTACCATCAATAGCATATCGCAACATTGTAGATACGATTTTTGTAACAGGAGCATTTTCTATAAATCTAGAATCTCTTCCTTGATCTGCTGTTATATCATTATCTTCTTCTGTATTATAATCTTCTAACTTTTTCTTTATTTCATCTTCCTCCTCTGTATCTTCTTTTTTTGATTCTGCTATAAAATCTGTTTCTAATTCTGACAATACTTTTGTCACTTCACCAGAAAGGCCTTTGTACAATTTTATTACTTCTTCAAAATCATTTTTTGATATTAAAAATGTTTTAAAAGGAATATTAATTTTTGATGATATAAAATTTAAAGCATCTCTCGCAGATATATTGTCAGGATCAATGACACCCACTTCTAAAACACCCTCATTTAGACCTATCGGTACAAATTCATAATATAGAGCAGACTCTTCTGGAATATAATCTAATATCTTACTTGTAATAGTAGGGAGATTTACTTTTTTTGAAGGAATTTTATAATACTCACTTTTAGCATCTAAAATGTCAATATCAGAAACTCCTATTTCTTTCAACTCTTGTTCTATTTCTACCTCAGATATGTTATTTTTGTTTCTTATAGAAGAAATATCCTTATTTTCAATTATTCCTTTTTTTACAAGAATATCTAATATACTCATATAATTATATTATCTAGCAACGGTCTGATTTGAAAATTTTATTTTAGAATTTTGACTTCCCTGTTCATTTGGCGCAGGAGCAAAAGGATTTTTCTTTCCTATTGGAAGAGAAATCATTGGTACTGAAAAATCTTTAAAGGTGGCGAATTTTGGATCATTTAATATATTTTTATTAAAATTTATACGATCCATACTTGCCAACACTGTTGCTACTCTAGCACTAGCATTTTCATTTTCATTTGCAATTCCTATTTCTATTTCATCTTGTATAAAAAAGCTTTTATATGCTATAACAAGTAATCCTAGAAGGACTATCGCCATTAATATTGTTCTTTTGTTTTTTAGAATATTCATAATTTTATTAATTTTGTTTTAACATTTGTGCAGGTGCTGGTATATTTGCAGGTCCATTTGTATCATTTGTAGGTATATTTGTATTAACATTATTATCTTTTAAATTATTCTCTTTATTAAGCCAATAAACCTCAAATTCTACTTTATAAGAGAAATTATTTTCTTTTGTTTCCAGTTTCAGAGATCTTAAATCCATTACTCTTAAATTTTTCTCCAAATCATCAATGAATATCAAGAACTTTTCGTATGTAGCATCAAAAGAAAAACCTATAATAGCAGATTGAAATTCTCTTACTGATTTTGCATCTTTAACAGAATTTCCTATAGAATCTGATTGATTTGATGAGGATATGTTATTTATAGATATACCATATCTACTAGCAACAGAATCTATCTCTGAAACTAATTTTATAAGATCTAGAGAGTTTGGTAAAACAGACTCTATCCTTTTTTTATCTTGTTCTGAAATATTGTTATATTGTCTCAGTAATTCATTTTTCCTGTTTTCTATATTTCTTACAGTCTCTAAAGCTTCTTCGTATTTATTTTTTTCTTGATTTAGAGAATTTACTTGGTTAAATTTTGGATATGCAAAAGAATATAAAACAGCTAAACTCAATATTATATAAGAAATGATTGATATATTACTCATGATAATTAAATATTATCTAACTCTGGATCTATTTTATTAAAATCATCTAAATTGAAATTGTCCAAATCTTCTTCTATTTCTGTGTTTTTTGTAGAATTAGTGTCTTTTTTTGTATCGATTTTTTCATTTTTAACTGCATTTTCTATAATTGGTTTATATAAAGAATATTGAGGATCTACTGTAATGTTTACAGAAAATGAAACAGCACCTTTGTCAGTCAACTTTAAATCAGAGAAATTAACATTTTTCCATTCTTTATTTTTTTTAAACACATCTTCTTGTAATGCAATACTGCCATAACTTGGAGCTCGACCTTTTAAATTTACAACCAATTCTTTTTGAGATTGACCACTATAATCAAAACTTTGAAAAGAAACGTTCGAAACAGTAGATGATGCCATGATGGACATAAAATTAGAAACTACTGTATGTTTATCTATAACAGACTTTATTAATTCTAATTTTTTACTAAATTGAATCATGTCTCCTATTGTCTTTTTATCTATATTTTTTTCAGCATTAGCAAGTTCTGATTGTAAATTCAATATTTTACTGTTCAACATATTTTTATAAACAAACAAACCTCCAGAAGCAATTATAGAGAAAACAAAAAATGTTATAGCTAAATATCCAAACAAACCTGTTTTTTTAACAGCTAAACCTGTATCTACAGATATTGGTCCTTTTGGAATAAAAGATGATTGAAAATTTGGTGCCATAATTTAAATACATTATACCTCATAACCAAATTAGCTTGTATATAAAATATGTTAATTACTCAAATTAAATTAATTACTAACTCAAAGTAAAACAAAAAACCTAATCAAATTTTTATAAAAGATATTAACAAATATTATTTTTTTATAAAAAAATAGTTTATAATATAGACATGTTTAAAAATAAAAAAGGCTTTACCCTCATTGAACTCCTCATTGTTATAGCTATTATTGGTGTGCTTTCTAGTATTGTACTCACAAATTTAAGCACTGCCAGAATGAAAGCAAGAAATGCAGCTGCTTTAGAAGCCGGACTTTCTATAACAAACTCTATACTGCAATGTGATAATGATGGAGGAAAGATTGTTATCCCAAATAGCTCAACAAATCCTACAAATTCAATGTGTAATACTACATCGACTTTTGGTAATTGGCCAAAATCCCCAGATGGATGGAACTATGTTCAATATGTTTGGACAGGTGGAACAGATAATTTAATGCAAATGAATAGTACTTATAATGGAGGCAGTATACATTGTGGATACTATCCAGGATGGGCTGGTTATTGTGGAAGTGCTCATACTGGTTTATGTAGAGTATCTAATACTTTCGGTTGCACAATACAAGATCCTGCTACAGGAATTTGGAAATAATTTGTTAAAATTTTAACAAAAAATAAATCTTTTCCAAAAGTCGTCGCAAGTGTAGTTTTTGATAGACTTGCGCAAGATGACC
>CAZFHL010000039.1:1524-5857 GCA_964519145.1 uncultured Candidatus Saccharibacteria bacterium | reverse complement strand
TGAAAGAAAACAAAAAAATGTCTGATGAAATCTTGAAAAAAATCCAAAAAGAATTAGAAGACAATGGTGGTTCTATTATAAAAGTGAAAGAAGAAAATGAGGACGAGGATTCAAAAGAATCAGTTGAATAACATTAATAACAAAAAATGATAACTCATTAAGTGGATAGAAAAAATATAGAAGTTTAAATAAATCAAAAAATAGCTACTGCTTTGAAGCACAAATATTACAGACAGTATAGAAAATTAAAAACATCAACATTTTAAATGTCGATGTTTTTAAAAATCAATATTCTAATTCTTCCATAAAACAGAAAAACATTACACACAAAACACAAAAAACAGCGCTCATAAAAATAGCAAAACCGTTGCCACCAAAGATATCTTTACAAGGCATCATATAAATAAAAATAAAAATAACAGCAGACACCACAAAAGAACAAATTGCCGATAGTATTAACTTAATAATGATCTTAAAAACAGTCTCTTGTTTTTTGTGATTATCCATAACACACCTCTAGTATAGATTATACATCTATATAAAGCTATGTCAAGTGGTTTTCTGAGGTAAAATTTAGTATATTTTGATAACTATGCTTGAATATAATGAAATAACAGTTGGGAAAATAATAATATTTGATCAAGAACCTTGGGAAGTTTTATCTTCACATGTTTTTCGTAAACAACAAAGAAAACCAGTAAATGCAACTAAGCTCAAAAATATGATAACGGGACGAGTCACTGAATATTCTTTTCATCAATCAGAAAAAGCAGAAGAAGCTGATATAGAGAAAAAAGAGATTAAATTTATATATGAATCAAAAGGAGAATACTGGTTCAACGAAGAAAATGATAAATCCAAAAGATTTGCCCTTAAAGATAGCCAGATTGGAAATGGAGCAAAATTTTTAAAAAAAGACGCAATTGTTAAAGCAATAATATTTGATGATAAAATTATAGGAATTCAAATGCCTATCAAGGTGGATTTGAGGGTCATAGAAGCACCTCCTTCAACAAAAGGAAATACAGCCCAAGGAGGAAATAAAGTGGTTAAAGTAGAAACAGGCGCATCTGTAAACACCCCTCTTTTTATAAACGAAGGAGATGTTATAAGAATAAATACAGAAGATGGTCAATATGTTGAAAGATTGTAAAAAAATATGACTCTTCCAAGATTCGTCGCAAGTGTAATTTTTGATAGACTTGTGCAAGATGACTCTGCCGAGCATAGCAAAAAATCAGCAGATTTTTATGCGTGTCTAGTAGAACTATATTTTATCGTAAATTACAAAACTCGTCGAAATCATACCTTTTTGAAGCCTAGCGAGCGTGACCGGCGCAGCTTCGCAGGAATTTTTTAGCAAAAAAATATCCGTGGTTCAAAAAGGTGTGATGAGAAAGAGTTTTGTAATTTAAAACAAGAAAGACTTTTGGAAGAGATTTGATATTTTAAAGATCTGTAAACAAAAAACAAAACCTTAAGGTTTTGTTTTTTGTTTAATCTAAAAACTAAACTATCTAGAAACATAAGGCAACAAAGCCATGAATCTAGCTCTTTTTATCGCCATAGCGAGTTTTCTTTGGAAAGGTGAAGAAACCCCTGTCCTTTTTTTTGTTAGAATTCTAGCATGAGGATTTATAAATTTTTTTAACAATTCTGTGTCTTTATAATCAACATGTTTTATTCCGTTTTGTTTAAAATAGCAATTTTGTTTTTTCATATTTTTATTTATTAATTTGATTAAAATGGTATATCTTCTACATTTATCTCTTCTTCAGGATATTCAATACTTGGAACATCATCTTTATTGGTTTCTGAAGATTTTGGAGCGAAATCATTCTTTGGTTGATTATTTTGATAAGAAGAATTATTTTTTGGACCAAATTGTATTCTATCTGCCACTATCTCTGTTCTATACCTTTTTGTACCATCTTGAGCGTCCCAACTTCTTGTTTGTATCCTACCTTCTACAAATACTCCACTGCCCTTATACAAAAACTGTTTTACCAATTCGGCTTGTCTACCAAAAACAACGATATTGTGATAATCAGTAGATTCTTGTTTAGCACCATTTTTATCTTTCCATACCCTATTTGTTGCCAAAGAAAATTCAGAGACTTGAATACCAGAAGGTAATGATTTCAAATCTGGATCCCTTGTCAAATTTCCATATATAATTGCTTTATTAATATACATATTTTTATTTTTAATTATTATATTACAAGTTCATCTATACTTTTATCTATGAGAACTTCGGCTTCTTCATCTATATCCACCTTATCTTCTTCATTTACAACAACTGAATTTTTATTATCTTTCTTGAATAATTGTTGTTTTGGTGTAAAAATAGTATTTTCTCTTACTGTTTTTATAATCAAAAATCTTAATATATTTTTGAATCCATCTAACTTGTTTTTTATTTCAGAAATATTTTCTCTTACTATTTCAAATTTTATAAAGCCAAAATAAGCCTTATCAAAATGCATATTTTTAGTCTCAATTTTTTTGCTTATTTCATAAGCCAAATTTATAAGCACAGGATATTCTTCTGTTATTACAGTTCCCTCTTTTTCTAATATTAAATCTTTAATTTTAGAAAACTCAGTTTCCAAATCAAATTCTGCTACATTTGGTAATATATGAAAACCAACTTCATATATCTCCAAATCATCATTTTTCATTGTTTCTTCCATATTTTTGTTAATTTACACAAGCGGTTCCTTTTTTATCAGGCAGAAGCGTTATAATAATGTGCTTCGGGCTTGTGTTTGGATATTAACATATTTAATAAATTTTACAAGTAAAAAATTCCTTCTATAAAAATGGTAAATTAAAAAGCTTTTGTGCGTTTTTAATGAGTCGTGATTTTAAAACATCAATCTCAATATTTTTTATTTCTGCCATTTTTTTTACTACCTCTTCTATGTATTCTGGACTATTTCTTTTACCTCTAAAAGACACTGGGGCAACAAAAGGAGCATCTGTTTCGGCATGTATCATATCGGTTGGAACATATTTAATGAGTTCGATTGTATGATCAGCCATAGATTGACCGGCCTTTGGCTCAAAGGTGATAACTCCTGTAAACGAAACTGTAAAACCAATATCCAAAAACTCTTTTAAAATGTTCAAACTCCCTGCAAAAAAATGTGCGTTACCAAAAAGACTATCCCCAAACTCTTTTTTATATGATTTCAAAATTTCTATTGTATCCAAATAGGCATCCATCGTTCCTTTTGATGAACGGCAGTGCAACATCAGTGCTTTTTTATTTTCAATTGCTAGTTTAATCTGCTCTTCAAAAATTTGCTTTTGTATTTTTTTTGCCATTTCCAAATCCCCCTCTAACCGAAAAAAGTCGAAACCACACTCGCCAATACAAACCACTTTTGGATTTTTAACCAAGGTTTTAAATTCTTCCTCAAATTTATACTCTTTAAAATCAGCTGGATGAACCCCAATAGAAGCAAACAAATTTTCATTTTCTTCCGCTAGTTTTATAGCCTGTTTAGAGGTTTCTAAATTTGTACCAATAGATACTGTATAAATACCCTTTTCTTTCATATTTAAAATAACCCTCTCTCTATCAAGGTCAAAATCTTTAAAATACAAATGCGAGTGAATATCAAAATAGTTCATTTTATTCTTTCCTTAGAAATAGAGGTGCTTCTGGCGATTTGTTTTGTTTTATAAGTTCTTTTATTTTTTGACTTGTTTCTGGCATTATAGGGTTTAACATCCTAGCGACTGTATAAAGATTTTTGACCAAATCTTTTATCATTAAAACTCCTTTTTCTTTGTCAGTCTTCACCACTTTAAACGGCTCGTTTTCTTGAATAAACTTATCCATCTCACTAATTTTTTGCCAAATCAAACTAGTAGCTTTATTTATTTCAAATTCATTTAACAATCCAAAATATTCTGTCATATCATCCCATTCTTCAATCTCAATTGGTTTTTCCAAATTTGCTTCTGCCATTTTCATCACTCTTGAAACCAAATTTCCTAAACCATTTGCAAGTCCTGAATTATAACTTTCTTTAAATCTCTCCATTGTCATATCAGAATCTTCTGACCAAGAAAGTTCTTTGGATATATAAAATCTCAAAGCATCTGTACTATATTCATTTACTACATTATAAGGATTTATAACATTACCTAAAGATTTGCTCATTTTCTGTCCACCACTTTGTATAAAACCATTTATAACAATACTTTTTGTATTTGGAAGACCAGCAGAGAAAAGCATTGCTTGCCACATTGCTGACTGTTGACGGAGATTGTCTTTCCCTGCATATTGAACAGGAGTGCCATTTACCCAAAATTTTTCAAA
>CAZFHL010000039.1:0-1424 GCA_964519145.1 uncultured Candidatus Saccharibacteria bacterium | reverse complement strand
GATTGTCTTTCCCTGCATATTGAACAGGAGTGCCATTTACCCAAAATTTTTCAAAATTTTTACTATCTTCTGGCCAACCAAGAGTTGAGATGTAGTTTATAAGAGCGTCAAACCAGACATACATCACATGCTGATCATCGTCTGGTACAGCTACTCCCCATGACATTTTTGATTTAAGTCTAGATATACTAAAATCTTCAAGACCTCTTTCCACAAACTTTTTTATCTCATTGAAACGAAAATCTGGTACTACAAAATCTGGATTTTTTTCATAAAATTCCAAAAGTTTATTTTGATATTTACTCCATCTAAAAAAATAATTTTCCTCTTCCCTGATTTCAAGTTCCCTATTTGGATGCACAGGACACTTTCCATCTACAAGCTCTGAATCTGTTTTTTCAAGTTCACAACCAACACAATATTTTATTTTATAATTCTTTTTATAAATATCTCCGTTGGTTTTACATAAATTCCAAAAATACTGAGCAGATTTTTTATGATGCTCATCTGTAGTACGAATAAAATGTAAATCTTCATATAACCCTAAAAGATTTTTTAATCCCCTAAATCTTTCGGAAAATTTATCTACATAGGATTTTACATCCATACCTTCTTTTTTGGCTTCGTCAAAAAGTTTTTGCCCGTGTTCATCTGTGCCTGTATTAAAAAACACCTCATATCCTTGCAATACCTTTGCTCTAGCTATAATATCAGCTCTAACAATTTCAGATGCAAAACCAACATGAGGATCGGCATTTACATAAGGGAGAGTGGTTGTTATATAAAAGGCTTTGCCTTTTGTTTCAACATCGACTCGGACATCAAGACCATTGCTATCATCTTGTGCTCCTCGCTTGTTGAAATAAAAATTTTTATTATCCATAGAAAAAGCATACTACTTATCTGTACTATTTTGCAAGCGTATAACTTCCTGTGTTTTCTTTTTTTCTAAATCATTTAAAAATTCTATAAGCATAGTAGCAATAGGTACAGAAATTATTAAACCAACGAAACCAGCAAGTTTAGCTCCGATAATTAAAGCTAAAATAGAAACTAAAGGAGGAACACCAACTATCTTTCTAACAACCAAAGGATATATGAGTTGATTTTCAAATTGTTGAATAATTATATAAAGTCCAATAACAATGATGGCACTAGTTAAACCATTTGTTATGAGAGCTATAGTAACAGCAGGAATGGCAGCTAATATTGGACCAAAAAGTGGAATAATTTCAAATACACCCGCCAAAACAGCGAGTAAGAGTGCATTTTCTACTCTCAATAAAGTAAGTCCGAGAAATACTAGCATTGCCACAATAACTGCCAAAACTATTTGACCCTGCATCCAAAGTCCTATTTTGTGTTGTGATCTTTTCCAAAGATCTAATATGTATTTTTCATTTTTTGCAGGAGTGACCATTTTC
>CAZFHL010000038.1:0-5954 GCA_964519145.1 uncultured Candidatus Saccharibacteria bacterium | reverse complement strand
GAGACTTTGTATCTAAAGAGGGTTTTCATTTATTTTGCTCAATATCTTTAGCAATTCCTGTTTGTTTCTTTTCATTAATAATTTTTGGGTTGGTTTTTGATTGTTTTTGGCAGTATCAATATAGAGGTGTTGGAGTTTTGTGGCTCATCGTTCTGTTTTATTATTTAATACGAAATAATTTTGAAACAGAATTTCAAGAGAAATCAATTTTGAATTTAATTAAGAAAAATAAAACCTGTTACTAAGATTGTGACAGGTTTTTATATTTAAATTCAGTTATCCTGATACTATTGTTTTTCGATTTTTTGTGTTACTATTTTTGAGGAGGTTTGAGTGAGTAAAAAATCTTTGAGATCATATTTTTTATATATAACTGGCTTGTCTGAAGAAAAATCTACATCTACGCAATTATGTTTTTATTGTGAGACACCACTTTCATATATAAATGATTCTATTTTTATTTCGTGCAGGAATTGTAAATGTCCAAGATGTATAGGGTGTGGTGGACTTATTGTGATGTCTTTTAGTCAAAATGATTCGCAAGGTTTTTTAAAGTGGATCATTCCTGAAAATATTTTCAACAAAATTTTTGGCTCTTTTGGTACAAAATATCAATGTGATAAGTGTAAAAAAATACCATATAAAAGTTTTGATATTATAACAGTAATTTCAAAACTTTGGAGTTTATAGATATTAAAAAACCACTTTTTAGTAAGTGGTTTTTTAATATGTTCTATATTTTTATGAAATATTTTGAGACAAATCTATTGTTTTAATTTTAAATTTGGCACAATTTGTTTTTTGCGAGAAATTATATTTGGTAAAACTTCTGTATCACTTTCTGCAGAAACTTCAAAAGATGCTTCTATAATATCTTTTGTAAATTGGTTATATGTGAAAACTGTAGATTCTTCTTTAAAGATATCTACTACAAATAACAATATATCATCGACATCTTTTTCTTGTTCCAATATTTCTTTCATTGATGTTATGAGCCCACTTTTTCTGTCTAAAATAGTTTGAGGGTTTGTGGTTTCTATGACAGAAATTTTAATATTTTTATCTCCAACTTCAAATTTTTTGCTATCTAAATTTATAAGACCAATATCTGTAAAATCAGAAACATCAGACTTGGCTTCAAACATTTCATTTGCATATTCTTCTATTTTTATATCCAAATATTCTGCCAATTTGAGTGCTATATCTTTGTCGTGTGGTGTGGTGGTAGGCGATCTAAACATAAGTGTATCTGATAAAATACAAGAGAGTATCAGACCGGCTATTTCTTTTGGTAATTTCTCTACATCTATTTGCATTAAGTCAAATATCACACTTGCTGTAGAAGCAAGAGGCTTCATATATACACTTATTGGGCTATCGGTATAAAGTCCTCCGACTAGTTTATGATGATCTACTATTTCTAAAATTTTGGATTCGTTTATGTTTGCAAATAGTTCTTGGGGATTGTTTGTGTCTACTATCATGACTTTGTCATCTTTTAAAATAGATTCCAATAATTCAGGTTCATCAAAGCCCCATCTGCTTAAAACAAATTTAGTCTCTTTGTTTAAAGCTCCTAAAACATAAGGTTTTGATTCGTTGCTCGTGTGATTGTTTACAAACCAATTCCATATTATGGCACTACAAGTGGCATCTGTGTCGGGGGAGATATGTCCAAATATTTTTATCATATTATTAAAATTATTATGATTTTATGATAATACAATTTTATAAAAAATCAAATATGTTGTAACTCGATTTCTCGGTAAGACATTTTTGTGGGCTTGCGAGTGACTCTAGCCAGCTACGCTGGAAAAATTTAGCAAAATTTTATCCGTGTCACAAAAATGTCTTACCGAGAAATCGCTACTGGATTTAAGACAAATACCTCTTTACATACAGGCTATTTTAGTAGAAAATATATAATATAAACAATTAATTTAAAAATTATGACAAAAAGCATTTTTATTGCAGATGACGATACTTTGATGATAGATATATATACAAAAGTTTTTGCTGAAGATGGGTTTCAAGTTTTTGGAGCTCAAGACGGTGAACAGGCAAAAAATATGTTAGTTAGCGAAAATTTAAATCCAGATGTATTTTTATTTGATGTGATGATGCCAAAAATGACAGGTTTTGAATTGTTTGAATTTGTAAAATCTCAAGATAAATATAAAGATACGCCAATAGTTTTTTTGACCAATCTTTATGATCCAAAAGATGTAGAAAAAGCAAAAACTATGGGAGCAGATCTTTATTTGGTAAAAAGCGACAGTGATCCAAAAGAGGTGGTGGAAAAGATAAATGGATTGATTGCTAAAAAATAAATGGATTTTGGAAAAAATTTAAAAAATATATTTGTAATAATTTTTTTCTTTGTTATTGGTTTTTTCATTTACAATATTTTTTTTATATACAAACCTTGTGATAAACAAGTAGAATACAGTATTGGCAGATTTGACAAAGAATTTGGAATAAATGAAAGTGAATTTTTGAGTTATATAAAAGAGGGAGAAAAAGTTTGGGAAGATTTGGCAAAAAAACAACTTTTTGTTTACAAAAATGATTCTAAATTTAAAATTAATCTTATATATGATGAAAGACAAAAAGAAACTCTAGATAAACAGAGAACAGAATTTGGTTTAGAGAATATAGAAAATATATTTGAAAATTTGGACAGAACATTTGAAACTAAACAAGATCAATATGAAAGTGATTTAGCTTTTTATGAAAAAGAAAGAGATGTTTTTGAATCTTACCAAAAAGAATATGAAAAAAGAATTGCGGGATTTAATAATTCAGTAAGGATTTCCAAAAAAGACTTTGATTTATTAAAAGAATCTGAAAAACATTTGAATGATATGGCTACAATTTTAAACAATATGGCAGACAAGTTAAAGCAAGATTTAAAAGAATTAAATATTTTATTAGAATCTAGAAATCAATCTGCTTTAAATTATAATGAGGTGGTAAAGAGTTATAATCAAAAATATGGTCATAATATTGAGTTTGATCAGGCAGAGTATAGGGGTGAAGAAATAAATATTTATCAATTTTCTACAAAAGGAGACTTAAGGCTAGCCATTGCACATGAGCTTGGGCATTCTTTGGGTTTGGGCCACACAGAAAATCCAAAATCCATAATGTATTATATTACAAATAGTAATAATGAAAATAATTTAGTTGCTACAGATGAAGATGTTTTAGAATTAAACAGAGTTTGTGATATAAAGTAATATATGAAATTTAAAAAAGAAAAGATAATAGAGCTGGTTTGGTTTATTGTCATTACTTGCTTATTTATCTTGTCTATTTATTTGATTAAAAGTGGTACTCTTCAGCAAGAGATTCATAAATTTGGATTTTTTGCTCCGTTTATTGTGGTTATTTTGAAAATGACAACCCTTATAATAGCGCCTCTAGGAGGTACACCACTTTATATATTATCTGGTGTATTGTTTGGCAGTGTAAAAGGTTTTTTGATTTGTTTGCTGGGCGACATTTTAGGGTCAAGTATCTGTTTTTGGATTGGTAGAAAATATGGAATGCGGGTAGTTAGAAAATTTGTAGGAGAAACTTTATATATTAAAGTACAATCTTTTGTAGATATTTTAATTGATACTAAATCTTTTATTAAAGCGAGAATTGCATTTATAAGTTTGCCAGAAATACTGGCTTATGGCGCTAGTTTGAGTAAAATAAATTTTTATAAATTTATTTTACTCCATACACTTTTTTATATACCAATTGATTTTATTTTAGTTTTTTTTGGTTCAAGACTTTTGAATTTAACAGGCTACTATAATTTGTTGTATTTTGTATTTTTTGCAATAATTTCAATTGTCGGATTTTTTGCTTTATATAAAGATTATGAAAAAATAGAGGGAATGTGATTTGTACTAGATGGTTTTTGAAAGAGGTTTATTATCAAATATTTATGCCGTTGTAGCTCAGGTAGTAGAGCACGCCCATGGTAAGGGCGAGGTCAAGAGTGCAAATCTCTTCAACGGCTCAAAATAATTTTATAAAAATAAAATCCACCCGAAGATTTAATCGCTCTTGGAGTGGAAATTTAAATCGGATATTATTTATTACTGTGTTAGTCGAGAATGGTAATGTTCTCGATCGTACAAACATTGCTAATATTGAACATTGTATCTCTGCCTACGCAGTTAACTTGGACAGAAACATGATCTCCGACTTTTATCCATTGATGTTCCTTTTCTATTTGTAGGTCATGAATAGATGAATATGGAGGTGTGTTTACTGGGCCAAATCTGGGACTGTATTGAATTTTCTCTGGTTTGGTTTCTTGGATTCTAATAAATCTTTCTGTATAATTAATCGAAGTTGTCCAACCGGAAATATTTTTAGTTGAATTTATTGATTTTGCCGAATTATTCATCACAATAATAAAAGAAAGTACTGTGATAAATAAAAAAGGTGTGAGGGCAAATAATTGGCCTGATGAACTTTGAATCGGTGCGCGCATATTTTTTCTCCTTAAAGAATTGATATTTTCCACGTTATTGTAGCAATAAGAAAAATTATCAATACAGTTAAAATTCCAGCTGATAGGTTGTAATCTTTTTCAGAAAAGTGTTTGCTCTTTTTGCCATTCAAGCTATTTTTTAAGTAGCTGTAGAAGATAGTAAAAGCCATAGCTGTTATGATGATCATGAGTACATCCAAAAAAACATAGCAAAACCATAACTTAGGTTTTCTGTAATTCGTTTGTTTTCAATGAGTATTCTGAACACTATTCCTGGAATTGTAATCAAGGCTCCTAGAAGAAACCTGCCTATATCAACTCTCGTTTCAAAGAACTCCTTTCGTATAAAAAGATATCATATTTAACAATACAATACAAGTATTTACAAGATTAGTTTTTATTAAA
This sequence comes from uncultured Candidatus Saccharibacteria bacterium, assembly GCA_964519145.1. Taxonomy (GTDB): domain Bacteria; phylum Patescibacteriota; class Minisyncoccia; order Phycocordibacterales; family WO2-35-19; genus CAZFHL01. The sequence goes on along the minus strand of CAZFHL010000038.1, from coordinate 1,054 downwards.
TTTACATATTTTTTTGATTATTGTATTCTGTTATTAGAAAGGAGCTTTATGATAAAAAGACCAGATCATCTTTCTGGAAAAGCAGAAAGTCAGGTGATGAGGACTTTTTTCTTTCCAAAAGATTTAGATGAAAAACTCAAGGCTTTTTCTCTCACTCGTGGCTTATTAATGGCTCAAGTTGTTAAAGTTTTTGTTGCTAGAGGATTATTATCAAATCTTATGGTAGAAATAAAAAATTTAAATAAAGAGAAAAGAAGACAATTGAAAGAAAATGGTAAGTTGGAATTTTTCTTTGAAAAAAAAGTTTTAGAATTTATTTATATGTATAAATATTTAAAAAACATTGTAATTTCAAAAGGATTTGGAATCAGAAAGCTTTATTAGGAAGTTTTAAATTTTCAGATTTTAAAAAATAGTTTGAGAAACATATAAAATTCATATTATATTTATAATATGAATTTTTAATTTTTGGAATAAAGTTAATAAAGATTTAATGATATAATTATAAATATGGTTGATTTACAACAAAAAGAAAAGATAGAAAAAGAGATTAATGATTTGGAGGCAAGAATGACTGCTTTGGATTTTTGGAATGACAAAGAAAATGCTCAAAAGATAATAAAAAAAATTCAGGATTTAAAAAATGATTTAGAAGGTGTTTCTAAATATGAAAAAGGTAATGCTGTGATGACCATACTTTCTGGTGCAGGAGGGGACGATGCAGAAGATTTTTCAGCGATGCTACTCAATATGTATATTAAATTTTTCAATAAAAATGGTCTAGATTTTTCTATAATCCACCAAAATGAAAATGATCACGGAGGTTTTAGAAACATTACTTTAGAAATAACAGGAAAGATTGGAAATTTAGGAGCTTATGGAATTTTAAAAAATGAGTCCGGTGTGCATAGACTTGTTAGAGTTTCTCCTTTTAATGCAAATGCAAAAAGACACACTAGTTTTTCAATGGTAGAAGTTATACCAGAACTTTCTAAAATTACAGGAGGTGCAGATGATTTGGAAATTGATGAAAAAGATTTGAGAGTTGAATTTT
>CAZFHL010000037.1:0-5989 GCA_964519145.1 uncultured Candidatus Saccharibacteria bacterium | reverse complement strand
AAAACATCAGTTTTCCAAACTGAGGTGGGGAGTTCGATTCTCCCATCCCGCACAGAAAATTGAAAATTTTATGTAAGGGATGGAGTAAGAGTGTCTGCACACTCTTACGAGAGAATCGAACTGACCAGAGGTATGTTTTTCTAGCAAGAAAAACAACCGAGGTGAGGTCAACAGAAATTTTTGAGTGACTGACGAAAAAATTATCTGGACTTCGATTCTCCCATCCCGCACCACTTCGCTCCATATCAATGAAGCTAAGCGGTAGCAACAACATAAAAAATAAATAAATTTTAATTATGAAATTAATATCACTAAACACATGGGGTGGTCGTGCTGGAAACAAAATTTTATTAGATTTTTTTCGGAAACACAATGAAGATATCGATATTTTTTGTCTTCAAGAAATGTGGGAGGGCGGGCATGAACACGCGCCAAAATGGGGAGAAAATATTGATACAAATCTTATCACAAATGTAAATAATATATTAAAAAATTACTCTGTATTTTTTCGTCCACACTATCATGATTTTTACGGATTGGCTATATATATAAAGAAAAGTATAAACATAGAAGAAGAAGGGGATATTTTTGTTTTTAAGGAACGAGAAAATATATTTGATGATTTTAATGCAAATCATGCACGCAATCTACAATACATAACTATTGATACAGAAAATGGTATAAGGACTATTGTGAACTTTCACGGGCTTTGGAATGGAGTAAGTAAAGAGGATACGGCAGAGCGATTTATCCAAGCAGATAATATTATTAAATTTTTGAAAAACACCCCTAACCTACATATTCTTTGTGGAGATTTCAATTTAATGCCAGAAAATAAAAGTTTAAAAATGATTGAAGATTTAGGTATGAAAAACCTCATTAAAGAATTTGATATTAGTTCCACAAGATCTAGTTATTACAAAAAACCATGTAAATTTGCTGATTATGTTTTAATAAATAAAGATATAAAAATAAATGAATTTAAAGTTTTACCTGATGAAGTTTCTGATCATTTAGCGATGTATTTAGATTTTAAATAATTTTAACCATCTATTGCATTAACTATAAAATCTAGCTTGATATACTAGTCCTGACAAATTTCTATCAATAAACTACCTTTGCTTTTTCATTAAAATAGAAAAACAACAAAAAATGTTGGCCTTTTAATTTTAATCTATATATTCACCTCTAAAAAATCACAAAATAATGTTTTCCATAAAACGAATTTTAGCTATTTTTTTATCTTTATCTAAAAAAAGACAGACTAAATCAAATTGCCAATCAAAATTTTGTTTTCTTTTTTCTATTAAATAGCTTTGTATCGCTCTTTTTAATCTATTTATTTTAAATAAATGCATATTATCCTCTGGTCTATAATTGTTTATTTCTTGAGGAAAAACCCCATTAAAACTCTTTCTTTGAACCGTTTTTACTTCTATAAACCTCAAAACATTGTCTTTGATGGCCACCATGTCCAATTCGCCCCATTTTTTATTATAATTTCTGTCTAATACCAAAAACCCCTTGTCCTCAATAAATTTTGAAACCATTGATTCACCTAATGCTCCTATATCATTATGTTCTGCCATTTTATTAAATTATATTTTAATTAAATATATAAAAAAGTCTAAATGTTTATAAGACTCTATTTATAAATATCCTTATTTAAAGCCAAATATTTTTATAAGACGCTGACTTTTACACAATGTCCCCAATGTTATCCACAGTTTTGACTTAAATTAGAGGTTTTTAAAGAAAGATTTATATACAAATATTGATTTATGCATAAAAAAAAGATAAACTTATCCATACAAGCGGCTATGGTTTAGTGGCAGAACACGTCCTTGCCAAGGATGAGACGGGAGTTCGATTCTCCCTAGCCGCACATTAATTAAGATTCAGATTAAAAAATAAACCTATTATTAATATTTGGCATAGACCAAAAAACCTTTATTTTAAAACATATTTTTTAATATATGCAAAAGAAACAGATTTTTATTTAAAAAATGCTTGACAAAATATTACATTATGCTATAATTATGATGGAGAGTGGGGGTGTATCACCGATCTGTCGTGCGGTCGCCTAGAGCTAAAGTCACGCTCAACACCGCAACAGATTGCCACATTTCAATCAAATGGCCTCGTTTCCAATAGGAAACGCATCGGCTCCCTCACGCACGGGATATGATTTGAATGATTGGCACCACTCTCTCGGTTTAACCGGTACATTGCTGTACCGGTTTTATATTATCTATTTTTTATATTTAAATATTTATAAATTTATCTTTTTATAATATCATAGACATATTTTTAAATATGTGTTATTTTTTTAGAAGGAGATTAAATGTTTGATCTTTCATTTACAGAAATTTCTGGATTGTTAGCGATTGCTAGTTCGATAATTGCAACAGTAGTAAAATCATTCAAATATGTTCACGAAGGAGAACTTGGTATCAAGCTACGTTTTGGCAAGGCAGTAAGAAACAAAAAACAAATGAGCCTATAGTAATTCACCCAGGTTTTGTTTTCATTGTACCTTTTGTAGAGTCTATTTATAGACATCACACAAGGCAGAGAACCGTTGATTTAGATACCCAGAAAATATTAATCAATGGCGGCCTAAGTTTTGAAATTAGTGCAATCATTATTTTTAAAATTAGAGATGTATATAAATCACTTTTTGAGATTGATAATCTCGAAGATTCTATTGCCGATTTAGGAAAAAGTGTTTTAAGAAGTGTATTCGCTAGAAAGGAATTTGCGGAATTGTATGATGTGCAAAAAATATCAAATGAATTGATTACTGAAATGACAGCTAAAACAAAAGATTGGGGAATTATTGTTATTGATTTCTCATTAACAGATTGCTCTCCAACACCAGAAACTGCTGGTTTGATCAACTTAAGATTAGGTGCGGAGATGAGATTTAATGCACTAAAAGAAGTTGCAACAAAAATGGATTTTGATATTCATGAACTAAATTCTACTCTTGGAGCTGTTATAATCGGCATACCCCTTCAAGCGATGGCAAATGTTCAAAATATTACAAATACAAAAAATATTACAGATGGTATGGAAAGTGAACCAGGTAATTCATTCAAATTAGTTGTTAGACAAAAGCCTGAAGAATAAATCAAGGAGGTCGCAAATGTTGAAAAATTTGTCTAATGAAGAGATTGAAGATCTGATGAAAGCAGTAGATGACGTATTAAAAAGAAATGATGAAAAAAAAGAAGCCGAGGAATTGAAGAAATGGGAACCGAAATCAGAAAAAATTGGAAATTGTAATTGCGGAGGGGAAATCATACTTATTACTAGCTTCATTGCAACATTTAATGATATATTTGGACCGCTTATAATAGGCCCAGGATCGAGAAGCCAATTTACAAGAACTAGACAAGAACAATGCCGTTGTCAAAAATGCGGTTTGATTTACGATAGAAAATTTGTAGGAAAATAATTTAAATAAACCCGATACGAAACATTATTCGTATCGGGTTTTTATATTTATATAATTTATAACAATACAAATTATTAGATACAATTAATGACTGTTTCAGAAATTCTTTGCAAAAGTTTTGTTGCAAATTTAATAAAAAAATGTTTGTATATAGAAAGGAAAGGAGAAATAATATGACAATAGAAGTTATACCCGCAATTGTCTTGAAAAATACAGGCGGAGAAATCATTAAAATTGCTTTCTCTCAAGATCCAATGATTGCAAGAATCGTAGTTGAGCATTGTAATAGAAACATAGATGACGATAAATTGGCTAATTTATTAAAATCTGTATCTGATTTAAATATACAAAAAAAGTCAACAAATTTAGACGCATTTTTAGAAAAAATGACTGATGCCTTTAATTCATTGAGAAGTATGGTTAATACAGCCATGACTTACAGTCAACCATCTGATATAAAGTACAGTGAAATAAAATATGCTGTTTGCGGTATTGTAAGAGATATGAGACACAGTGTTAATCTATTTTTTTCCAAAAAAGCATTTAAAAGAGGGGTAAATTTTATGTACTTTTTAGGAGACGATCATAGAAGAGAAATGCTTGAGGATTTAGAATGCTCTCCTCTACCAGAAGAAGAAACATGGGTAGATGAGGCTTTTAGTTCAATGAGAGATAGTCTTGGTAGAACTCATAGATAAATAATTTATATAAAATATTGCGTATTAAAAAAGATTGACAAATTTAAACAACAAGACTTTGTCTTGTTGTTTTTTGATAAATTTATATATTAGAGCTCTTTTAAAAGTCTTTCTCGACAAAACCTTTTTGGACCACGGATATTTTTTGCTAAAAAATTCCTGCGAAGCTGCGCCAGTCGCGCTCGCTAGGCTCCAAAAAGGTTTTATCTTCGACGACTTTTAAAAGAAGTTTATTTCATTCAATTTTTATCTAAATATGTTAGATTTAAAACATAGCCGTCATAGCTCAATGGATAGAGCAGTTCCGTCCTAAGGAAAAGATGTAGGTTCGATTCCTACTGATGGCACCAACAACGAACAATTGTAACCTGATTAATTTAGGACAATAAATACACCAAATAATTTCAAAAAATAATATGAAAAAAATACCAATAATTTTTCTTAAATTCACCACCATCTTTATTGGTATTTGCACTTTTGCTTTTTTACTTTTAGAACCTCACATAGAAGGTGTGAATGCAAATGCCACTAATCTTTATGAAATATATCTTAATGACCCATTTTTAATACTTGTATATATTGGCTCAGTTCCTTTTTTTCTTGGGTTATATAAAGTATTTAAAATTTTGACGTATATTAAGCAAGACAAAGTATTTTCTCAAGATACAATAGAAGCCGTAAAAAAGATAAAACACTGTGCAATGACGGTCATTGTATTTGTCATATTGGAAGAGATTTTTATAATATCAAATCATGGTAATGATGACCCAATTGGAGGTGTTTTTATTGGCGCTATTATAATATTCTGTTCCGTTGTTATTTTTGCGATAACATCAATTTTTGAGAATATTTTAGAAGAAACAATAAAATAGATTTTAAAAAAACTTGTAAACTATTTTGGTTCACAAGTTTTTTGGTTTTTAAAAGTATTTTTCATCATCAACCACTACATCAATAAACATTTTTGCACTGATTTGATAAGACCAAAATATTCCAAAAGGTGCCAATGGCCCTAACAACAATACACCGAAACAGCAAATTAAAGCGTAGCACCATGCTTTGCAATATTGAAATGGTTTTCTTATCACAAATTTAAGACCATCACCAAAAGGTAGCGCATGTTTGAAATCTTTACCAAGGGATACCAAAACAAACCCTGATGGTACAAAGAAAACTCCAAGAATAAAGATTGTCGAAATAATTATTGTTTCAAACAAAGAAAAGGTAAACCAAGCATAATGATTGTATAAAACAAATATTACTACTGGCAAACCCAAAGGCAAAATCAGAACACAGGCAATAATAAAAAGACTGAGAGCGAAGCATTGTTCTTGCCCGAAACCACTTCTGAAAAGTATTATCCCCCAACCAAAAATAAAACTTGGAGATAAATAGGTGATTATAACAGACCAAACTTTTATTCCATCAATTAGCATTGGCCAAAGATTTTCCCATTTTGGCCATTTGAAAATTTCGTTTGAATTAAATTTTATGTTATTTACATAAGCTCTACCAAAAGCTTTCCTGTATCCCATGGCGAGCATCCAACCAAGTGGCGGGCATAGTAGTAAGAACAAGCCACCAACAAGAACTTGGTACACCCATTCTTTGTTTTTATGAACAGGCACAAATTTCTCCTTTTTGATGTTCAAAATTTGCAAGTCCCATTTTTACACAATTCTATTTTAAAAACTTTTGCAACAAACCTAGAAATCCAGCGCCTATTTCTTGCAAACAAAAAATAAAGCATATCTGCCAAAAAGGATATGCCAGGCCAAGCAGTCCAAGCCAAATAATTTTTACCAGAACGAATATACATTTCCCTAAATAC
>CAZFHL010000036.1:0-6060 GCA_964519145.1 uncultured Candidatus Saccharibacteria bacterium | reverse complement strand
ATTTTGTTTCTATAGATTTCATTTGACCATTTATTTTTGCTCCAGACATTTTGTTCCCTATTTCAGAATGTATTGAATAAGCAAAATCTATAACAGATGAGCCTGTAGGCAAATCAATGACATCGCCTTTTGGTGTAAATAAAAATATTCTTTCACTTAAAAAATCTTGTTTTATTTCGTTTACCGATATTAAATCTTTGTTCACTGATTCAAGCCAAGGAGCTATATCTTTTTTCCTTCCTCCTTTGTATATACCATGAGATGCTACCCCATATTCTGCTTCTTTATGCATTTCTTCTGTTCTGATTTGGATTTCTACCACATCTCCATTTCCTGTAAATACAGTGGTATGTAAACTTTGGTAACCATTTTGCTTTGGAAAAGCAATATAATCTTTTATTCTCCCTGGTAATGGTCTAAAAGATCCATGAATAATACCAAGCACTTTATAACAATCTTCAGTTTTTTCTACTTTTATTCTCATTGCTAAAATATCTGATATTTTTTCTATATCTTTTTTATTTTTCAAATATTTTTTATATAAACTATATATACCTTTTACTCTATAATCAGAATGAAAATTGGTGAAGTTATTTTTTGCCAATTCTTTTGTGACAGATTTTCTAAATTTCTCTAAGTTTTCAAATCTTTCATTATAACCTTCTTTTAGCAAAGACGTGATTTCTTCATATCCACTCTTGTTTGTATATTTAAAAGACAAATCTTCCAATTCTCTAGAAAGTTTTCTAATACCTAGTCTGTATGCAATCGGTGCATATATTTCGAGAGTTTCTTTTGCGATTCTTTCTTGTTTTTCTTTTGAGACAAATTCAAGAGTTCTTATATTGTGTAATCTGTCGCAAAGTTTGACTATAAGTACTCGCAAATCTTTTGAAGTGGCTAAAAATAGTTTTCTTAAAGATTCATTATGCCTGTCTGTGCCCCTGTATCTGAGTGACCCTATTTTTGTGACTCCTTCTACTATAAATTTTACATCCTTTCCAAATTCTTTTTCTAAAGTTTCTGCATTTACACTTGTGTCCTCTAATATATCATGCAAAAATCCAGCGACTATAGATGTGGTATCCATTTCTAATTCTGCGATGTTTAAAGCGGTGGCAAATAGATGGTTAAAATAAGGTTCACCGCTTTTTCTCTTTTGATTTTTATGAGCTTCTTCTGCAAAATAGTAGGCCTTTTTTATAAGGTCTTTGTTTTGATTCGTAGGATTTTTTAGTATATCGTATATTTTGTTTAAATCGTTTGCCATATCTAAATATTATGGCAAAGATATAAAAACACAAGCACTTACAATGACCGTCATTGTAAGTGCTAATCTATGCATAAGTTTTCACCAATCGTCATTTTGTTTTCAATTTCTTTCGGGTTTTTTATATTGTTAAAGTATTTTAAATATGGGTAATTAAATTGTTCAAGTATTATATCTTTTTTGCATAAAGTGCCATTTCTTAATCCAGCATAGTCTGGGTAGCTACTCCATATGTAATCAGATAAATTGGTTACCATTCCTGCTTTTTTTGGATTATTATGAATATAAAATGAAGTCCATAATAATTGCTCATTTTTTTGAATTCTCACTGATTTAAATTTATCTTGAAAAAGAGATCCTACACGATTATGTTTTTTGTTAAAATATTTTGAAAATCCTGTGCATAATTTTGATATAAGAGTACTTATTGGTATGTTAGAGTTTTGTTTTATCAACAAATGAAAGTGGTTTGGCATTAAACAATAAGAAATTAAATCAAAAGAATTGGGCGGAAGAATTTTTCTCCTATAAGAAGATTTGGGGGCACCATTTTTGTTTATAAGTTCTGGAAATAAGTTTTCTTTCAGACGAAATAAAAATACTTTGAAATCTTCATCGTCTTTAAATATGGCTATCTTCCCTACACCACGATTGTATATGTGATAAATTTCATTCTCAGCAAATTCTTTATAATCTCTATTATTCATAACAAAATTATACCACATTTTTTAAATTACAATGACCGTCATTGTAATTTAATTATATTAATAAATAGGTTTCGTTGTATATATCACTTAATTTTTTACCATTAAAAGTCCAATATGGAAGAGGTGCTCTATTATGATCATCTTCTCCCAATCCTAAACAAATATGAGTCGCCTTAGTTAAAGATTTTATCTCATCTCTGAATTTTACTGTTTTCTCATCCGCAACTTCTACAATATCGTCTGTTATGTTAGAGTATATTTTTGATCCTATAGGAATATTCATTTCTATAAAATTAAAATTTGGTCTTTTTTTCTGGAATTCTTTACTAGCTTCTTTTTCTACAATATCTGTTTTATCTTCCTTTTCTTGTTTTAAAATTTTCGGCGTGACATTTTCTATTTCAAGAAGTTTTATTATTGCAATTGCTTGATAACTTTCAATTTCAAAAAATTCTCTTCTGGGATTTATTCTATGGTTAAAAAAAGCTGTATGCAGAGCTTTTTCTATTTCGTCTATATTTTCAACTTTCGCAGCGTATTCACAATCAAAAGGCAAGGGGATACCGCTTGCTCTACTTAATTCGTCTATTCTCGTCTTTACATCATTTTGAGTAGTTTTACCAATTTTCAGTATTCTTGGCATTGAGGGATTTGATAATACATAAATTATACCTTGTTTATTTTTTTCTGACATATTTTTATTATACCATATAATTTACATTTACAATGACCGTCATTGTAAAATTGTAAACAGATAAATATGGTTATGGTTTAAATTCTATTACCACTTTATAATTTCCTGAATTCATCACAAGCTTTGTCAAAGCTGTTTAAAATTCCAAACAAAGGACTGTAATATCCGTTTGCTTTATTTGGCACTTCGCAAAGAATTCTAATATTATCTTTACTAAAGTTTCCCACATTAGTAATTAATATCTTTCTAAAAAATTGATATGTTGCCTCCCGCTCTTTTTCAAGAGTAGTTTGTATTATACTTTGTGTATCTAAAGATTTAGTAACGTCTAAATTGCTCATACCTCCAATTTCATTAATTTCTAGTAATAAACTGGTTTTTTTATCTCCTAATTCTAATGCTTTTTGGTTTTTCATTCCTTCACTTAGACCAGATTCACAACTTGTAGATTTGATTGATGATGATTTGGTTGACGATAGAGGTTGATAACAATAAATATTAAACAATAAAACCTTATTTATTGCTGATTCAATATTAATTATTTCAGCTGTCAGATTTTTCTTTTTTATTTCTATTAAATTTTCATCTTTTTTTAATTCAGCTATCTCATTTTCTAGCTCTTTAATTTTTGTTTTTAACTGGTTATTTTCATTAACAATCGATTGATCGGGGATAGTGATTACTTTCTTTACAATTTTTTCTACCGGAATTTTTTTTATAATCTCTTTTTCGACTATTTTTGTTTCTGTGGCAGAAGATTTATCTTTCGTATTGTCATTGGTAGATAATTCAATCTCTGATTGGCTTTTATTGTTAATTGGTTGGACAATTTCTAATCCTTTTGCTTCAAACCACGATATTGGATTCCACCAAATAGCAGAAACTAATTGTGGAATTGTTAAATAAACCAAAAAAGTTAAGACTATTATTTTATTTTTCATGTTTTATATATTTATTAAATTTTCGCTACTTTGCTGATATGTAGGCGGACTTTCGCTTATTACTATTCCTTTAACCACACCAGGATTTCGCTGGTTTATAGGTCAACATTGTTTTCTGAATTATTGCACATATTTTATTTGATTGCTACCTGATCAACCCATCCTATTTACATTTACAATGACCGTCATTGTAAATTAAAAATAAATTAAGATTTTTTGTTTTTTTGCCATCTTCCTCTTCGTCCTACTTTTTTTGGTTCTTTAAATATTTCAAGAGCTCTTTCTAAAGTGATTTTATAAACATCATCTGTTTTTAAAGATCTAAAATCTTTTTGATGTGCTATATATGGTCCGAATCTCCCTATATTTGCAGTTATTATTTCTTTTGTGTCAGGGTGTTCACCAAGTTCTCTTGGTAAACTCAAATAATGCAAAGCCTCTTCCAAACTTACTTCATTTGGGTTTTTGTCTTTAGGGATACTAGCTCTTTTTGGTTTTACTTTTTTTATTTTTTTGTCTTTATTTGCTTTGGAATCTAAATTTCCAATTTGTACATATGGTCCAAATCTGCCGTCCATAACAAAGACGGGTAAACCTGAATTTGGGTCAATACCAATACTCTCTGCTTCTTTTACTTCACTTCCGTCTATATTTCTCATACCACTACAATCTGGAAATTTTTCACAAGATAAAAATTTGCCACTTTTGCCGAGCTTAATAATCATTTCATTATTACAAATAGGGCATTTAAATTTTGGATCAGCATCTCCTAGATTTGTAAGCTTGGCTGTTTTCTCTTTTGATTTTACATCTTTGGAAAATGGAGTGTAAAAATCTTTCAATGTTTTTTCGTATTCTATTTTTCCTATGGCTATATCATCAAGTTTATCTTCCATCTCTGCTGTAAAAGTATCACTTATATAATCTTCAAAATTATGCTCCAAAAAAGTTGAAACTACATCTCCTGTATCTGTTGGTTTTAGACTTTTGTTATCTTTTTCTACATAACCTCTTTCAATAATTGTATTTATAATAGAGGCGTATGTAGAAGGTCTGCCTATACCTCTTTTTTCTAACTCTTTTATCAAACCTGCCTCGCTGTATCTATTTGGTGGCTCAGTTTGTTTTTCTGTTGTGGTTATATTTATCAAATTTAAATCTTCATTTTTTGATAACTTTGGTAAAATTACATCTTCGCTTTTAGCTAGTGGATCTGCAATGAGCCACCCTTCATATAAGACACGAGAGCCATTTATAGCAAAATCAGGAATGTTTCCATTTTTAATATTTGTAGAAATTTTTGTGCGCATCATTCTTGCATCTTTCATCTGACTTGCCATTGCTCTTTGCCAAATAAGTTTATACAATTTTTTTTGATCATCTGTATTCCCGACATTTTCTTTTTCAAAATGTGTTGGTCTTATGGCTTCATGAGCCTCCTGTGCATTTTTAGATTTAGTTTTGTAATGCCTAACTTGGTGCAGAGACTCTCCATATTTTTTAGATACAATCCCTTTTATTTGATTTATAGCAACATTTGCCATATTTAAACTGTCTGTCCTCATATATGTGATATGTCCTGCTTCATATAATTTTTGAGCAGTTATCATTGTTCTCTTTGGAGAAAATCCAAGTCTTGTGCTTGCTGATTGTTGGAGTGTTGAAGTGCTAAATGGAGGTCTGGGACTTCTATTTACTTCTGTTTCTGTTATTTCTTTTACAAACCAATTTCCTGTTTTTGCTTTTTTGTAAATAGTATCGGCTTCGCTCTTTGTTTTTGGTTCTTCTTCGCAAATAACTTTAAATATATTTTTTTCTGAATCTTTTTTAGTTAAATCTGCATCCAAAACAAAAAAAGTTTCTGGTTTAAAATTTCTTATTTCTCTTTCTCTTTCCATTAAGATACGCAAGGCAGGGGATTGGACTCTTCCTGCCGACAATCCATATCTTACTTTTTTCCATATAAGTCCAGATAAATCATAACCCACTAATCTATCTAAAACTCTTCTTGCTTCTTGTGCTTTTCTTAAATTTTGGTCTATTTTCCTTGTGTTATTTAGAGCTTCTTGTATAGCCTCTTTTGTGATTTCATGATAGGTAGCACGTTTGATTTCTGGTTTTTCTTTTTTCCTTTTTTTAAAATCTTCTTCTATTACTTTTGCTAAATGCCAAGCAATTGCTTCTCCTTCACGATCTGGGTCTGTGGCTAAAATTATTTCACTAGCTTTTTGCGCTTCTTTTTTTATTTCTTCTACAACTCTCTCTTTACCTTTACTTATTTCGTATGTAGGCACAAAACCTGCTTCTATATCTATAGCTTTTTTATTTGATTTCGGTAAATCTCTTATATGACCCACAGAAGCCAAAACATTAAATTCACCATCTAAATATTTTGAGATGGTTTTTGCTTTGGCGGGGGACTCTACTATTAAAAGTTTTTTTGACATT
>CAZFHL010000035.1:0-6316 GCA_964519145.1 uncultured Candidatus Saccharibacteria bacterium | reverse complement strand
TCTTATTTGTCCAAAAGTTTCTTTTATAAGTCCTTTAATTTCTAACAAAGATAAAAGAGTTTGAGTCTCTTCGGTTTTGAATTTATGTATTAGATTGGCTTCTCTGATTATTTCATCTTTTTCTTTCGGTTCATTTAATAAACCTATAATCAGCATCTCTTCTTTTGAACAATCATAGTATTTTTTCTCCAAATCTATTTCTTCTGGTTTTTTTGATTTAATATCTAAAGCATCTAATATATCCTCACTATTTCTTATGAGTGTAGCGCCTAGTCTGAGTAGCATGTGCGGACCTTTACTTGTATTACTCCATATATTGTGAGGTACGGTAAAAACATCCCTGTTATACTCTGTGGCCAATCTAGATGTTATAAGTGTTCCTGATTTTTCTTCTGCTTCTATTACTAAAACAGCATCAGACATTCCTGCCATGATACGATTTCTTTGTGGAAAGCTCCATTGAGTGGCTTTGAAATTTGGATCAAACTCGCTCATTAACATCCCACCATTTTCGATTATTTCTTTTGCTAATCTTATATTTGTTTGTGGATGTATTATTTTAAAATCAAGCCCTGATCCTGGTACTGCTATAGTGTTCAAATTATTTTTGATAGCTGAATTGTGCGCGATAGAGTCTATACCGATAGCTAGTCCAGAAACTATTATTACCGGATGATTTTTAAGTCCACTTATGAGGCTTTCCGTCACTTCTTTACCATAATTTGTATATTTTCTTGAGCCGACAACACAAAGAATCTTTTTATTCCAATCTGGAATTTTCCCCATGTAAAAAAGTCTTTTAGGTGGAGAAGGTATTTCGTTTAAGAGTTGCGGAAATTCATCTTCTTTTAGAGTTCTTATTTCTTGTAAATTTTTCATTTAACATTTATTATAACATTTGATATTATATGTTATAAAGTTCATAAAGTTATAAAGTTCATAAAGTCAATAAGATCTGCAAAGTTATTTTTAATTTAATTGATATGCTTGATATAAAATTTATCAGAGAAAATAAGGAGCTCATTTCTTTAGGTGCCAAAAAAAAGCATATAGATTTTGATGTGGATAAATTGATTGAAGTGGATGACAAGAGAAAAAGTGTGAGTCAACAAATTGAAGAAAAAAGATCTTTTCAAAATAAAGTCGGAGAAGATATTGCAAAAGCGATTCAAGCACAAGATTTTTTAGAAAAAGATAGGCTTGTTATTTTGATGCAACCAATAAAAGAAGAAATACAAAAACTAGAAGAAGAATTTAAAACCATAATGGCAGATTGGCAAAAATTGATGGTTTCTGTGCCGAATATTCCAGATATGTCTGTGCCAGATGGAGAAAGTGATGTTCAAAATGTTGAAGTAAAAAAGTGGGGAGAAATAAAACAATTCAATTTTAATCCTAAAAATCATATAGATTTGATGCTTGATTTGGATATGGTTGATTTCGATAGAGGAACAAAGGTCTCTGGTTTTAGAGGTTATTTTTTAAAAAATGATGCAGTTTTGCTTTCTTTTGCTATTTGGCAATATGCTCTAAATTTTTTTATGAATAAAGGGTTTAATCCTTTGCTTGTTCCTTCTCTTGTAAATAGACAGACTTTGCTCGGTACTGGTTATTTGCCACAAGGGGAAGATGATTTATATAAAACTCAAGATGGAGATTATATGGCAGGCACAGCTGAAGTAGCCACTATGGCCTTTCATTCTGATGAAGTTTTGGACAAAAAAGATTTGCCAAAAAAATATTTATCTTTTTCTCCTTGTTTTAGGAGAGAGGCGGGGAGCCATGGAAAAGATGTAAAAGGTTTGATAAGAGTGCATGAATTTTATAAATTAGAACAAGTAGTTATTTGTGAAGCTAGCCATGAAGAGTCTGTAAAATTTCATGAATTTTTGAATAGAAACACTGAAGAGTTTATAGAAAGTCTGAATATTCCATATCATACAGTTGTTAATTGTGGAGGGGATCTTGGACTAGGACAAGTTAAAAAATATGATATTGAACTTTGGGTTCCTCTTGAAAATACTTATAGGGAAATAGCTTCGACTTCTTATTTTCACGATTTTCAAAATAGAAGACTGAATATAAGGTACAGAGATGCAGATGGAAAAATGCGTTACGCACACTCTCTAAATAGCACGGCTATACCGACTCCTAGAATTTTGGTTTCTTTGGTAGAAAATTATCAACAGATAGATGGGAGTATATTGATACCGGAGGCTTTAAGACCTTTTATGAATGGTAGAGAGAAAATAATGAAAAAAACTAAATTTTTATAAATCTATTTTTCTAGTTTTTAAAATCTTAATATATAATAAGTATTATGATTTTAAATAAAAACAAAAAAAAGTACTCTAAACCTTCTCTTCGTATTGCCGAAAGAAACAATAGAAGGCGAAAATTTTATTTTTATATAAAAATCTTACTATTTTTAATTTTTATTGTCGGAGCAATTTTTTTATTTAGGGCGGATTTTTTGAAAGTTAAAAAAATAGAAATTTATGGACTCGTGACTATTCAAGAGGATGAAATAATAAATAAAGTGAAAAATCTAATTGAAGGAAATGTATTTTTCATATTTCCAAGATCTAATATGGTCTTAATTGATGATGATAAAATTGTAAATAGCATTAAATCTATAAACAATAGAATAGAAACAGTTGATATAGATACAAAAATAAATAATATATTGAAAATAAACATAAAAGAAAGAGAATCTGGCTATATTTGGTGCTCTTTTGCTTACGACTGCTTTTTGATGGATATTTCAGGTTTGATTTTTGACACTAGCGCCAAATCAGAAAAAGACGGAAAACTTGTTTTTTATGGACGTATAAGAACTGATCCGATAATGCAAAAATTTGCAAGCAAAGAGGAATTAGATTTATTTGCAAAACTTTCTCAAATTTTAAAAGAGAATAAAATAAATGTTTTGAGTATAAATACTGACCAATTTGATAAAACTTATTTGATTACAGATATTGGAGATATAATTTTGAATTTGGAAGATAAAGAAATATTAAAATCTATCGACAATGTTTTGGTTTTGATTGAAAATCATCAATCCAAAAATCCAAATACGCTTTTTAATTATATAGATGCCCGTTTCGGTAATAAACTATTTTATAAATTAAAACAATAGAACCTCTATAAAATTTGACTTAATTTTAAAAATGTGTATTATTATACTCAACATGATAAATGTTAAAACAAAACAAAATATAGCAACAAATAACTGGAACACATGGATTCTTTCAGGTGGATTTGATGTTGCCGAAAACTCATATAATCATATTTTGTGTAGTGTTGTAAGTATTTAAAATAAGTAAACTATTTAAAAATTTCAAACACCACACAAACAAGTGTGGTGTTTTGGTTCTTTGACAGAAAGGAGAGAAATGAAAGATAATCATCTTTTCTACTTATTCTCTAAAAATTGGCAGTATTGCAAAAATAATAGAAAAAATATTGTTATTTTTTGGATTTTGTTTGTCTTTGCAAATGTTTGGGATGTTGTAGTTGCACCTATGTTGTGGGCTTCTATTATAAACATTATTCAAGTTAAAGGCATCACACAAGAAAGTTTTAGGACTTTGTCTATATGGCTTTCCGTCTTGATTTTTTCTTCCGTCTTTTTCTGGAGTTTTCATGGTCCAGCAAGGGTACTTGAAGTTTGTAATGCTTTTATTGCAAGGAGAAATTATAGAGAAGAGTTATTGAGAGGTGTTATGAATTTGCCATTAGATTGGCATACAGAACATCACTCTGGGGATACTATAGATAAGATAGAAAAAGGTACTTCATCTATTTTCAACTTTTCTAAAGATTCCTTTCAGATCATTTACTCAGTTGTTCAATTATTGGGTTCTATTATTTTACTTGTTTATTTTTGTCCAGATTCTTTTTTTATCATTCTGTTTTTCTTTTTGTTATCTGTTTGGATAACAATCAGATTTGATAGGGTATTGATAACGAGATATGAAGATTTAAATAAAAGTGAAAATGAAATATCAAGAAGTGTATTTGATGCACTATCGAATATAACAACAGTTGTCGTTTTGAGAGTAGAAAGACTGGTGTTTGAGTCGATAATGAGGAAAGTTGATGAACCGTATGATTTGGCTAAAAATACAGCGGTTTTGTGTGAGTGGAAATGGTTTCTAACTGCTTTTTGTTGTCGTCTGATGAATGTATCTGTGTTGGTACTTTATTTCTATCAACATATTGGTGCTAAGCCAGGAATACTTGTTGGAGAAGTGTATTTACTTTTTCAATATTTGATAAAAGTCAGTGATATTTTTTTCAGTTTTACTAGCTTGTATGGAGATATATTGATTCAGAGATCTAGGGTTTCAAATGCTGAAGTTTTGAGAGGAGATTTTGTCGAAGTTGGTTTTTCTAATCATATTTTGCCAAGAGATTGGCATAAAATAGAGATTAATTATTTAACTTTTTCTTATCCAAATACAGAAGTAAACCATCTCGATAATATATCTATGTCAATAAATAGAGGAGAGAGGATTGCTTTTGTGGGGGAGACCGGCAGTGGAAAGACTACTATGCTAAAAGTTATGAGGGATTTATATCATCCACAAAATTTAGAGTTAATTGTTGATGGGAAAAATGTCGATACTGGTTTCGATGGCATTGCAAGAGCTATATCTTTGATACCGCAAGCCTCAGAAATTTTTGCAAGTACTGTGAGAGAAAATATCACACTAGGTGCAGAATATAGAGATAAGGAGATTCGTTTAGCGATGGACACTGCTTGCTTTAGTAGTGTTGCTGATTCCTTACCTAAAGGTTTGGAT
Organism: uncultured Candidatus Saccharibacteria bacterium; assembly: GCA_964519145.1. Classification (GTDB taxonomy): domain Bacteria; phylum Patescibacteriota; class Minisyncoccia; order Phycocordibacterales; family WO2-35-19; genus CAZFHL01. The sequence continues at coordinate 1,508 of CAZFHL010000035.1, read as the reverse complement.
TCTTCTACTAAAGAGAGAGGGGTAAGCTTTTCTGGTGGGCAAAACCAAAGACTTGCTCTTGCTCGTGGCATTCTTGCATCAATGGATAAAGATATTGTGCTTTTGGATGAACCAACATCTAGTTTAGATCCAGAGACTGAAATTTCTGTTTATGAAAATATAGTAAGATTGTTTAATGGAAAAACTATCATATCAACTATTCATAAATTTAATTTACTATCAATGTTTGATGTTATTTATGTTTTTGATAGAGGTAATATTGTGGGCGCAGGTAGTATAGCTGAACTCAGACAAAATTGTCCAAAATTTAGTTCTTTGTGGGATAAATATGTAAAAAGTATGAACAGTTAATTATTTATTTTGTTCTTTTCAAAAACCGCTTTGGCGGTTTTTTTTAGTGAAATAGTTATTTGTGATTTATTTTATTAAATATGAAATTCAAGAAAGGCATAAGCAAAAAGTTTTTGTTAGTGATAATTATAATATGATATTATATATGTATGGAAATTTTGAAAAACAATTTAAAATGGCTTTTTTTCATTTTGTTTTATTTTTATTTAACTACAAATGTAGTTGGTGCCAGTATAAATATCTCAACGTCAGGAGCTTGTAGTAGTACTGATGGTTCTAGTAAAATCACAGAGCTTGTAAATTCACTTTCCTCCGGAGACACTTTGAATTTTGATTGTATTGTAAATCTGGCAAATACAGTCACAGTGTCTGGAAAGAGTAATATTACTATTACCGCTTCAAATGGTGGAGGATTTAGAGCTACAGGTGTGGGGACTGCTTCAAATGGTATTACTGGGGGAATTCTTTTTGATGTTAGAAATTGTACAAACTGCACTGTTTCAAATATGTTTATCGATGGTGGCAATCTTTGCACTGCTGTTTTTGGTGCTACAAATAACACTAACACTACTTTTGAAAATTTAAACATAAGAAATGTTTCTATGCAGTGTGGGCCGACGAGTCAAGCTTCTGCTGTTTTTCAAGCTTCTGGAAATAATGGAAATATTTATAGGAATATAACTATAGATAGAGATAGTAGTAATTTTCCAGATCCGTCTGTTAGAGTGATGAGAGGTATGTGGCTTGGAAATTGGTGGCGGGAGGCAATAGAAACAAATCCAACAGTTGAAAATAACACAGTAAGAAAAACAGGGCACTCGGGTATTATTGTGCAAGGTATGGGTAATGTTGTGGTTAGGAATAACATAGCAGAAGATTCAGGTTGTGCAGGGCTCAAAGTTTTAGTTGACGGATATTACAATGCAAATAGCACGGGGAGTATTTCAGGAAATCAGGCAAACAGAAATGATTGTCACGGGCTTCAACTTACCACAAACTACGGAGCAAGGAATATAACAATATCAAACAATACTTTTAATGAGAATACTCAAACAGGTATATATATAGTAAATGAAGGTGGTAATGGAGAGATTTTAAGAAACTCTACAATTTCTGGGAACACTAGTAGAAATAATAAAAGTGGGAATCTTTCGGGA
>CAZFHL010000034.1:0-7413 GCA_964519145.1 uncultured Candidatus Saccharibacteria bacterium | reverse complement strand
GCAATAGTTTTCATACTAGGCCAAATCTCTTTAAAATTTAAAAAGTTTTGCAAAGAAGCTCCTTGAAATTTGTAAATAGCTTGTTTTTCATCCCCCACCACAAACAAATTTGGTTGATCAAAAAAATCTGCTATCATTTTTATGATAATATTTTGAGCATTATTTGTATCCTGATGTTCATCTACCAAAATATATAAGAACTTTTCTTGCAATAATTGAAGCAACAATTCATCTCTCTTTAAAGCAAAAGATAATTCAAAAATTAAGTCAGCAAAATCGACCAATCTTTTTTCTCTTTTCAATACTTCATATTCTTTATAAACTCCTGCAAAAATTATTGTTTTTTCATATCGTTCTATATCTTTTTTGGCTTCACCTTTCAATTGTCCTTTGGTAGCCCCTCTTGTAGATATAGAAGACTCATCATTTTCAATTCTTTTTATTTCTGATTTGGCAAAATCAACAATCATTTCTGGAGTAATTGCTTCTTTTTTACATTCACCAATTGAAGCTAAAATTTTCTCTAAATAAAAATCTGGTTCACCGATTGATCTTAATTTATTAAACTTTTCATTTACAAGAATACTCCTGATCATATCTTGAGATTCTATTTCTGTGATTTGTTCAATCTTATAAAGATGCTCAAAATGATCAGAAAACTGATCTATGATATTTTTAGCAAAACTATGGAATGTGTATATACCAACTTCTCTAGACCTATCGCCTATTATTTTGGTCAATTTTTGGCGCATAGACCGAACACCTGAATCAGTAAATGTTAATGCCAAAATACCAGACGGAGGTGTATCTGTTATCTTTAAAATATTTGCTATACGCAAAGTTAAAATAGTAGTCTTACCTGTCCCTGGTCCGGCTATGACCATTACTGGCCCTTCTATTGTATCTACGGCTTCTTTTTGAGCCTTATTTAATTTTTTATATAATTCATCAAAATTATCCATAAAAACATAATAGCACTCTTTAAATTTAAAACTACTTTAACCCTTTGCAATTTGAAGCCGGTAAATAACCTTTGGCTTTTGCCTCTTCAATACTTTTAAACATTATTTTATTTTTAAGAGAAATCTGTTTTGCCCCTGCACACCAAGGATAATGATATTTTGTTCCTGTTTTTGAAGCTACAACTTCGCCATTTGTGAAAGATACATCTTCTTTTACTGTTTCTAAACCTTTGACTTCGCCAGCATTAAATAAAATAGTATTTTCTTTATAAATAGTAACGGGGGATTTGGTTATAGCAGAAATTCTGCCTAACAAAAAAGCTATGATTGCAAGTAGCGCCGAAACCAAAATGAAAAAATATTTTGAATTCAACATCTCTTTAAATTTTTGATAGAAACCATCTTTTTTACCAATATCAGACTGGTCTAATTCACTTATATCTATATATTCTTCTGTATTATTTGAATCTTGCATTTTTCTATTTTATCTATTATACTGTGTTTAATCTATATTATAACAGTTATATTCTGTTTATTAACAAAAGACTTAAATATAGTATATATTATTATAATTTTTAATTTAACAAAATGGCACATAAAAAAGCTGCAGGTACAACAAAAAACGGAAGAGACTCCCAACCAAAATATTTAGGTATTAAAATATCTGATGGTGGTTTAGTAAAATGTGGCTCTATAATTGTAAGACAAAGAGGCACTAAAATATTACCAGGAAATGGTACTTCCATAGGCAAGGACCACACAATATTTTCAATCAAAGAAGGCAAAGTTCAAATGAAAAGCAAGAGAAAAACTCATTTTGACGGCACAACTATGATCAAAAAAATAGTTAGTGTTGTTTAATTTATTTGTACTTCGCAGGAATTTTTTAGCAAAAAGATGGCCTCTTTCAAAAGTCGTTGCAAGTGTAGTTTTTGATAGACTTGCGCAAGGTTGACTGAACCGAGCATAGCAAAAAATCAGCAGATTTTTATGCGTGTCTATCAAAAACTATACTAAGAAAGACTTTTGAGAGATACTTATTCGTAGTTCAAAAAGTTATGATGAGAAAGAGTTTTGTAATTCATAGCAATAAAGATCTTTGAAAAAGGCTATCCTTTTACAATCTCAACAGTAAAATCTGATTGAAAATCGGCTAATTTTATAGATACAATATGATTTCCAATCTCTTTTATTGGAGATTTTATAAATAAAATATTATCTTCTATTTTTGTATCAAATTCTTGATTTATTTTTAAAGCTATAATGCCAGAATTTATCTTTTCAAACAAATGACCTTTATCATTTGCTTTTCTTTTTATTTGTATTTTATTAACAGTTAACAATTCTGTGAGCTTCCTTAAATTTTCTATTTCTTTTTTTCTATCTTCTAAAATTTGAGATTTCATGATTTCAGATTTTTCTATAGTATTTTTATCTGCCCTATCTGCCAATTTATTTGGGAACAAAAAATTGTTAGCATAACCTTCAGATACTTCTTTAATATCAAATTTTCTACCGACCCCCTTTATATCTTTTTTTAAAATTACTTTCATATATTATTTATTTAATAAATATTTTATAGCTTCAGATAATACAGGGTCATTTCCATTTTTTGTATTCTCTTTTGTTAATTTAACCTCAATATCTGGTTTCAATCCGCCATTTGAAAGAGAGTTTCCATTTGGTGTAAGCCAATGCGCCACTGTTATTTTTAAAGATGTATCATCTGTAATTTTCTCAAGTTCCTGAACAGAGCCTTTACCGAAAGTATTTTCACCTATCAATATAGCCTTTTTATGTTCCCTCAATGCTCCTGCTAATATCTCCGATGCAGAAGCAGAACCTTCATTTACAAGGATAGCCAACTTCAATTGATCTGTAAAAATATCATAACCTTTACTCTTATAACTTATAGTTTCCCTTTTACCACCAAAATCCTCTGTAACAACCACTTTGCCAACTGGCAAAAACCAACTTGCCATATCTAAAGACGCTTCTAAATATCCTCCTGGGTTATTTCTTAAATCTATAACAAGCTTATCTGTATTGGCCTCGATAAACTTTCTTAGTGCCTCTCTAAATAAACCAGGTGACGTGGCAGAGAAACTATATAATTCTATTACAAAAACATTTTCTTTTGTTATTTTAGTACTTATAGTAGGTATTTCTATGATATCTCTGACTATATCTTTTTTAATAGATTCATTTATACCTTCTCTTTTAAAAGTAATTGATACAATTGAACCCACCTCGCCTCTTATGAGCCTTATGGCCTCTTCTGTGGTCATATTTATAGCAGGTTTATCATTTATCATTATTACAATATCTCCTGGTAATACACCAACCCTTTCTGCAGGAGAACCTTTAAGAGGAGCCACTACTTTTAATAAACCTTTTTCTATACCAATCTCCATACCTACCCCTCCAAAAGATCCAGCTATTTCTTCTTCAAAGGTTTTTGATTCTGATGGCGGAAAAAAGACTGTATAAGGATCATTATAAGAACTTGTGAGACCAGATATCATTCCCCATAATTTATCATCAATACTTATTGGTTTGGTTGTACTCGCAGAAGGAGTGAATTTTTCTTCAAGAATTGTCCACGCTTTCCAAAAAGGCAGTAGATCTATTGATTCAGTAGTGGTTGCATTTAAAATAGCTATATTTGGCATTTTAGGTGTAGAAGATTTGCCAAAGACAAAACCAACGAAGAAAATAAGTACGCCTACAAAAACTATATATATATTTGATTGTTTTTCATTTATCATTTTCTGATATAATATATCATATAAACATTTCTTATCAAAAATAATTTAAACAAAATAAAAATGATTACAACACATAAATATCAAGAAAAAAAATGGATAGATTTAAATTCTCCAACAAAAGAAGAGATTGATTTTGTAGTATCTGAATTCAATTTAAACCCTATAATATCAAAAGATTTACTGTCTCCGACACCCAAACAAAATATCAAAATTTCAAACAATGCAATACATATAGTTCTTCATACACCATCTTTTAAAAATTCTTCAAAAAAACATTATGAACAAGAAATTGATTTTGTAATTACAAAAAATGACCTGATAACAGCAAGATATGAGGGTATAGACTCGTTGCACATGTTTGAAAAAGAAATTGAAATTATAAAAAATTTAAACAAAGACTCCAACGAACATGTTTTCTTTTTAATGATAAAAAAGATATATGATTTTATGTTTGACGAAATAGAGCATATAAAAGATCAGATAAAAAATATGGAAGAAAAAATGTTTGAGGACAAAGAAAAAGATATGGTTATTAAAATATCAAAATCATCTAGAAATTTGCTGAGTTTTAAAAGAATCATAAGTTCTCATGAAGAAGTTTTGATTGAATTATCAGAAGCAGGAGAAGATCTATTTGGAGAAAGATTTAAACAAGATTCATATTTAATATTAAACACATGGGAAAAGATGGTTGAAGAAATTGATGACATAAAAGACATGCTAGATGAATTGAGAGAAACAAACAATTCTATTTTATCTTCAAAACAAAATGAGATAACAAAAGTTTTAACAATATTAGCATTTCTTGTAATACCTAGCGCTACTATAAGTCAGATTTTTGGTATGAATGTAGAAAATAGCCCCATATCAGGCCATATCTATGATTTTTGGATAATAGCTGGTATTATGGCAATAATAACACTATTAATATTTGTTATATTTAAAATAAAAAAGTGGTTATAAAACATGGATATCAAATTTAAAAATACACTAACATCAAAAAAAGAAGTATTTGAGCCGATAAACGAACAAGAAGTACTTATGTACAATTGTGGTCCAACAGTATATGCAAGACAACACATAGGAAATTTATCTATGTTTGTTTTTACAGATGTTTTAAAAAAAATTTTAGAAAATATTGGAAAATATAAAGTTAAACAAGTTATAAATTTTACAGATTTTGGACATTTAACTGGAGACAATGAAGGAAAAACTGATGAGGGTGAGGACAAAATGACGAAAGGCTTGAGAGCAGAAGGTTTATCAATCAGCATGGAAAATATGAAAAAATTGGCGGAGAAATATGCGCTATTATTTAAATCTGATTTAGAAAAATTAAACATTGATACAAAATCTATTATATTCCCTTTTGCTTCTGATTTTATAGAGGCCCAAATTAAGATGATACAAAGATTAGAAGAAAATGGATTTACTTATTTAGGAAAAAGAGGTTTATATTTTAATACAAAAAAATTTAAAAATTATGGCAAATTAGGAAAAATAAATTTAGAAGGTTTAGAGCAAGGCAATAGAGTCCAAAATAATGAAAAAATAAATCCAACAGATTTTATACTTTGGAAATCGATTGAAAATAGTAAAATAACGAGTATGGGTTGGCAATCTCCGTGGGGTATAGGTTTTCCAGGTTGGCATATAGAATGTTCTGCTATGATATTTGAAATACTTGGGGAACAGATAGATATACATACTGGTGGTATTGAGCATATTGGAGTACACCACAACAATGAAATCGCTCAATCAGAATCTGCTTCTGGCAAAGTGCCTTTTTCAAAATTTTGGCTCCATAGAGCTCATATAAAAATTGATGATGCAAAAATAGGAAAATCTAATGGAAATGTAATATATATAGAAGATCTAATTAACAAAAAAATTCATCCAATTTCTTTTAGATTATGGCTACTCAGTGGACACTATACATCTCCAACTAATTTTACTTGGGACTCTTTATTTGGAAACCAAAAAACTTTAGAAAAGGTCATACAAAATTTTAAAGATTTACCAGACACAGATGAAGATGATGGTGTCTTAAATAAATTTAATGAAATAATATCTGACGACATAGACACACCAAAAGCTCTGGCTTTTTTTTATGAAATGGTAGATAAAAAAATAAGCAAAAAAACAATAGAAAAAATGAGTGAAATTTTTAACATAGGACTAAAAGAATTGGTAGAAAAATCTTTTAGCAATTTTCCAGAAGAGATCTCTGAACTAAAAAAAGAAAGAGATGAAGCCAGAATAAACAAAGACTGGCAAAAAAGTGATTTATTAAGAGAAGAAATAGAAAAATTAGGATTTTTTATAGATGACAAAAAAGAAGAAAGCGTGTTAAGAAAGAGTTTATCATTGTTGATTTAATTTTATGTATGTCTAGCAAAAACTATACTGATTTTGAAAGATGCTTATTCCTTCTTGAAAATATTTTTGATTTTATCAAAAAAAGATTTATTTTGTTTATATTTTTCTTCAGCACCCTCACTCTCTACAATTATAGCTACACTCTCACCTACTTCAGAAAAATTCAATCTTTTCCTTATCTCAAATCTTCTACCGTCTTCTGACTCCAGTCTTTCTAAAGAGTTTGAGAGATCAACTTCTTTATTTCCAAGTTCTACTTTACGATTATTCATCCTATTTAAAGCTAAATTTGCCTCTTTGTATTTATCATAAACACCTCTTAAGGAATTTAAGGTCAATGAAAATACAAAAAAAAGTAAAATGAAAATACTTATTTTCTTCAGTTTATCATATTTATCACTATTTGATTTTGATATCATATGTTATCATTTTAATATATTTTCAAACAATATGCTTTGGCAATCAAAATTTCAAAAAAATATAAGGATAATGTCAATAATAGTATCTATTCTCATAATTATTAGTATGGTACTCACATATTTTAGCATTTACTAAAATTTTATTTAAAACCATCTAAAATAGTATGGGTACTAATTTTGAATTACAAAACTCGTTGAAATCATACCTTTTTGAAGCCTAGCGAGCGCGACTGGCGCGAGCTCGAGGAAAATTTTAGCAAAAATTTATCCGTGGTTCAAAAAGGTGTGATGAGAAAGAGTTTTGTAATTCAAAGTAATAAAGACTTTTGAAAGAGGTCTATTTAAGGCTTCATTATTTTTATAAAAACATCTTGAGGAATTGCTATTTTGCCTCTTTCTTTCATTTTCTTTTTACCCTTCTTTTGTTTCTCTCTAAGCTTCATTTTACGAGTAATATCACCTCCATACATATGTTGAGTAACATCTTTTCTAAAAGCAGATATAGTCCTTGAAGAAACTATCCTTCCAGAGACTTTCGCTTGAATCTTAAGCTCAAACATTTGACGAGGCAAGAGATCTTTTAATTTTTCTACCAAATTTTCAGCTTCATTTAAAACAATTCTTTTGGAAACAACTCTTGCAAGAGAAGGCTCTTCTTCTCCACCGACCAAAATAGATAATTTTGTAACTAGAGCCTCTCTCATTCCAGCTTCTTCATAGGAAATAGAAGCAAAACCCTGTGAAGCACTTTTTAATTTATCGAAAAATCCCCTCATTAATTCTCTTAACGGCATATAAGCTTTTATAACTGTCCTTGCGTCATAAACAACCTGACTATTCATTCCAAAACTTTGTGTAGAAATAATTTCTGACTCGTGATCATAA
>CAZFHL010000033.1:0-7861 GCA_964519145.1 uncultured Candidatus Saccharibacteria bacterium | reverse complement strand
TCTTATTCTTCCCACTTGCAAAAATCCTGTGCGTAAAGCGCAGGATTTTTGCTTTTATGGTATGATGTTATCTACAGAATATTAGAAATTAACCAAAGTAAAGATGTCTTTTTTGAGTAAAATATTTGGAGATCCGAGTCAAAAATATATTAAAGATATATTGCCAATAATAGATAAAATAAATAATATAGAAAATGATTTTTCTATATTAAAAAATGAAGATATAAAAGCAAAAACTCTTGAATTGAAATCAAGGGTTTCTCTTGGTGCTACTTTAGATTCTGTTTTACCAGAAGCTTTTGCTCTGGTTAGGGAAGCATCTAAAAGGACTTTAGGTTTAAGACATTTTGATGTTCAATTGATGGGTGGGATTGTTATGCACAATGGTGGTATAGCTGAAATGAGAACAGGAGAAGGAAAGACTCTTGTGGCTACTTTGCCCGCTTATTTAAATGCTTTATCAGGTCTTGGTGTGCATATAATTACAGTCAATGATTATTTATCAAAAAGAGATGTGGTGTGGATGGGACAAATTTATGATTTGCTTGGCTTGAGTGTTTCTGTTATATGTCATCAAAAAAGTTTTTTATATAAAAATAAAACAGAAAAAGAAATAAATGATTTGAAAGACAAAGAAAGAGATCAAAAAGGAGCATTCCATATCGTCGATGATTTTTTGGTTGAGTGTAATCGTGTAGAAGCTTATAATGCAGACATTACATATGGTACAAACAGTGAGTTTGGTTTTGATTACTTAAGAGATAATCTTGAATATAAATATGAAAGTGTTAGACAAAAAGAGCATAATTTTGCGATTATAGACGAAGTGGACTCTATCTTAATAGATGAAGCACGAACTCCACTTATTATTTCTTCTGAATCAAGTGATTCTGATTTGATGTATAAAAAATTTGCTCATATTGTCTTGAATTTTATAAAAGATGAGCATTTTACAGTAGATGAAAAGATGCATAGTGTTTTTTTGACCGAAAATGGTATAGATAAAGCAGAAAATGATTTAGGTATTTCAAATATTTATGCCGAAGGTGGTATAAAAATGGTGCATCATTTAGAAACAGCTATAAAAGCCAAAGCTCTTTATATAAAAGATAAAGAGTATGTAGTGCGTGATGGACAAATTATAATAGTAGATCCGTATACAGGCAGATTGCAACCGGGTAGAAGGTGGTCTGAAGGTTTGCATCAAGCAATTGAAGCTAAAGAAGGTGTGATAATAGAAAAAGAGTCAAAAACTTTTGCCTCTATCACTTATCAAAATTATTTTAGAATGTACAAAAAACTTTCAGGTATGACTGGGACGGCTATTACATCAAGTGAAGAGTTTTATAAAGTGTATGGATTAAATACTGTTTCTATACCAACAAATAAAACAATACAAAGAAAAGATTATGATGATTTAATATACCAAACAGAGCAAGGTAAATTAAAAGCTCTTGCGACGAAAGTAAAAAAGCTTCAAGAAAAAGGTCAACCTGTTTTGATAGGGACAGTATCAATTGAAAAAAATGAATTAATTGCTGAATATTTAAGAAAACAAGGAATTAAATTTAATATTTTAAATGCTAAAAATCATGAACAAGAAGGTGAAATTATAGCTGACGCTGGTAGAGAAGGAGCTGTAACTCTTGCTACAAATATGGCAGGTCGTGGTGTAGACATAAAATTAGGTGGAGCTACACCCACTTTAGAATCTTACGAGAAGGTCAAATCTCTTGGTGGGCTTTTTGTTATAGGTACAGAGAGACATGACGCTAGGAGGATAGATAATCAGTTAAGGGGGAGATCTGGAAGGCAAGGCGATCAAGGAGAGACACAATTTTTAGTTTCAATGGAAGATCATATAATGAGGGTTTTTGCTTCAGATGCTGTAAAAAATATGATGGGAAGACTTGGTATACCAGAAGATGAACCAATTCAAAATCGTATAATAACAAAGTCTTTAGAAAGTGCTCAAGAAAAGATAGAGGGATTAAATTTTGATTCTAGAAAACATATATTAGAGTATGATGATGTTTTAAATTTCCAAAGAAAAACTTTTTATGAAAGAAGAAGGAATATTTTAATAGGCGAGAGAGATTATTTAAAAAGATATCTTGAGCAAATTTTATATAAAAAGACAGAAGTTGAAAGAAGCGTAATATTTGAAAAATTTGCTTTAGATGAAATTAATCTCCTAAATAAATTAAAAGAATTGGCTTTGCAAACATTTGATTTATTTTGGGTCGAACATTTAGAGTCTATGGATTATTTGAGGAGCTCTGTAAATTTAAGAGCATATGGCCAAAGGGATCCTTTAATTGAGTATAAAAAAGAAGGACTTGTTTTGTTTAAGGCAATGGAAGAAAATATAGAAAATACTATTTTAGAAGATATTTTAAAAATTGAAGATAACAGTTTAGTTTCTCAAAGAGATATTCAAAAACAAGCAATCAAAATCACTAATTCAGATATTTCTTTAAATACTAAAAAAGATTATCAAGGTGTCGGTAGAAATGACTCTTGTCCTTGTGGCAGTGGCAAAAAGTTTAAAAAATGCCATGGTTTAAATTAAGTTGCCATCATAATTTAATGTTGACTTTATTTATATAAAATGTTATTTAGATTATAGAAAGGAATGTATGCAAAGACCATCGTATGTAGGTGTTTGTGATGTTCAAAGTAGATCTGGTGCCATTGAACTTGTAGAGTATTTTAAGGAATGTCTTTTTCCTTTTCCAGTTCAAAACACAAAATTAATGATAGGTTTAATGATGAGCAGGAAAACTTTGAGGGGTATTCCATCAAAATATACAAATGTCTGGTTGAAAAATGATGAAGTGGGAGATGTTTTTGTAAAAGATGATTGTGTCATTAATTGTGTGCATTATGCAGATTATAACGATTCCACAATAATTCAAGATCTAGAAGATGTGGTGAAGTATGGTGGCCCAAATCTTAATGCGGTTCAATTTGATATGGTTTGGCCAAATACAAGAATGATCAGGGTATTTAAAGATAAATTTCCTTATCTGTCTTTGGTTCTGCAAGTTAGTAAGGAAGCAATGTTTGTCTCTGATAATAATCCAAAATCTGTGGCAAATAAATTGAAGGATTATGGAGATAGTTTGGATTATGTTTTATTTGATAGAAGTGGGGGTAGGGGAATACCAATTTCTTATGATGAATTGGAACCATATATTTTGGCGATGCAAAGTATCAATAGGAATACTTTTGATGCAAATATAGCTTTGGCAGGAGGTTTGACCCCGTCTAATTTGCAAGGTTTCTTCAATTCTTTTATTAGTTTGGTGCCAAACTTGAGCTGTGACGCGGAAGGTGGCATGAGGAAGTCTTTCGATAACACTAATCCTATTGATTATAATATTGCCAAATCTTTTATTTCCAATTTCCTTTTCAACGCTTTTTATATCAATTTGGCAAGAGAGAGGAGGGTAAAATGACAAATTTAGATCCCAGATTTATTTTGTTTGAGAGTGTGCTTAATGTTTCTGATGGAAATAAAATAAGGATTACTAGACTGATGCATAGGATATTTGAATCAAAAGAAAAAGATCTAATAGAGGAGTCTATTAATATAGATGAAGGTTGTTGATATAAAGAGGGCCAAAAGCCCTCTTTTATGTTAATTTCTGATATAATTTGCTTATGTTTGAAATACTAATTAATTTTTTAGAAATTTATGTATTGCCACTAGGTTTTTTTGGTGTATTTTTTGCTTCTATTATAGAAGAAGTTGTTGCTCCAATACCGTCTGCTTTAATAATGACAATGGCAGGATTTATATTTGTAAAAGGTTTGGTCTCTTTTGATTCTGTATCGATTTTAATATTAAAGGTGGCACTACCGTCTGCTCTAGGTATAACAATTGGCTCTTATTTTATATTTTTTATCTCAAAATTTGGTGGAAAATTTGTTATAGAAAAATGGGGCAAATTTATAGGGCTATATTGGAGTGACATAGAATCAATGAAATTGAAGCTTAGCGGTACAAAAAAAGATGATGTTATTGTTTGTCTGGCTAGGATATTACCAATCATACCATCTGTCGCTATATCAGCTTTTTGTGGAATCTTTGGTATGAATATATTTAGGTATGCTCTGATAACATTTGTAGGTGTCTTTATAAGAGGAATGATACTAGGTTTTGTTGGTTGGCAGGTTGGAAATGTTTATCAAAAATATGCTCACTTATTATCAAAGATAGAAAGTATTTTTTTGATTTTTATTGCTATTGTCATATTTGTATTTATTGTGGTAAAGTATAAGAGAGTTAAAAGTAGTCATCATGTCTAATAAAAATATACAAACAATATTTTTTGTTATTATATCTGCATTTTTATTGTGGCTCTCTTTTTTGGTATTCAAGCCTTATTTAGGGGTTATATTTTTAGCATCTGTATTGGCTGTAGCTTTTTATCCTTTATATAAAAAGATCTTAGAAAAAATAAATAATCATAAAAATTTAGCATCTCTTATCACGGTCATCATAATTATTTTTTGTATTATTATTCCTGTTGTGTTTTTATCCACAAGACTTATAAGTGAATCAATTGATATATATAATGCCGTAGCATTTAAAGATGGAAATAGTATCATAACAAATAGCTCAAATTTCATTTTAAGTAAGGTTCAAAACACTTTTACTATTGGTGATTCAAATTTAAATATAGATATTGAGGGTTATCTAAGGAGTACGCTTTCTTGGGTTATAGGTCATTTTGATTCAGTCTTTTCAGCTTTGTTTGATGGGATATTTAAATTTATCATAATGCTTCTTACTCTCTATTATTTATTTATAAATGGCGAAAATATAAAGAAAAATTTGATACTCTGGAGTCCTTTGCCAGATTTGCAAGATGAGGAATTTTTAGAAACATTGCATTCTGCTGTTGATGCTGTATTGAAAGGGCGCTTCTTGGTTTCTATGGCTCAAGGATTATTTTTAGGTATTGGATTTTGGATTTTTGGAGTAGGTAACCCTGTTTTATGGGGCTTTGTTGGAGCCATAGCTTCTCTTATACCTATGCTTGGCACTTCTATTATCATAATACCAGCAGTAGTTTTTCTATTTTTGAAGGGTGATATGCCACAAGGTCTTGGTTTGCTCATTTGGGGAGTTGTTTGTGTTGGTTTGATAGACAATTTTCTTTCTTTTATTTTTCTCAAAGATAAAATAAAAATTCATCCTCTTATCGTGCTATTTTCTATTATAGGTGGTGTAGAAGTCTTTGGTGCTATTGGTTTTTTGCTTGGCCCAGTCATTATAAGTGGTTTTATGGCTATTATAAAAATATACCCACTTGTTTTACTTTACAAAAAAGATAAAAATGATTTGTCGGTTTTAAATTAAAAAATATGTCTCTATTTGATTTTTTATTTAAAGATAAGGTTTTGATGGTTGTTCATGATGGTAATTTTCATCCAGATGATGTGTTTGCTTGTGCTGTTATATCTATTTGGGTAAAAAAACAAAATAAAATACTTAAAATTTTGAGAACTAGGGATGAAAATCTTATTAAAAAAGCCGACATTGTGGCAGATGTAGGCATGATTTATGATGCAAATACAAACAGATTTGACCATCATCAAAAAGGAGGCGCTGGGCAAAGACAAAATGATATTCCATATGCTTCTTTTGGTCTTATTTGGAAAAAGTATGGAGAAATTATTTGTGATTCTAAAGATATTGCAGATTTAATTGATTTTAAACTAATTATGCCAATAGATGCAAAGGACAATGGTATCAATATAAATAATGATTCAAATTTAGTAGATGATTATCCTATTACAAATTTTATATCAAATTTAAACAATACTTGGCAAGAATCTAAAAAAGAGTCATATAAGAATTTTTTAGATGCTGTTTCTTGTGCAGAAAAAATAATAGAAAGAGAAATGGCTGTTCAGAAAGCATTGTTTGAAGGCGAAATTTATACAAATAATTTAATAAAAGATCAAAATAATCCTGCTATTTTGATTTTAGATAAAGAAGTTGATTGGAAAATAGCAGTTTTGAAAAATAAAAATGTTAAATGTGTTGTATATCCTAGAGAAAATAATAAAGAATGGGTTTTTCAATCAGCAAGAGATGATCTGACTAAATTTGATTCGGATAGAGTTAGATTACCAGATAATTGGTGGGGCCTTAGATTCAATGAATTAGATAGGGTTTCTGGTATAAAAGATACAATATTTTGTATAAATAAAGGATGGTTTGCGGTAGCCCACACAAAGGAAGCTATTTTAAAGATGGCAGATAATGCTTTGCATAATAAATTATTTTAGATTATATTTTGAATATGGAAGATTATAAACTAACAATAGGACTTGAAATCCATGCAGAGTTAAAAACAAACTCTAAGATGTTTTGCTCTTGCAAAAATAATCCAGATGAAGAAAAACCAAATATAAATATTTGTCCTGTATGTATGGGAAATCCAGGTACACTTCCTGTTATAAATAAAGAAGCTGTCAGAAAAGTGCTTTTAGTGGGAAAGGCGGTTGGTGGAAAGTTGGCAGATTTTACAGAGTTTGATAGGAAAAATTATTTTTACCCTGACATACCAAAAGGCTATCAGATAAGTCAGTACAAGTATCCTCTTGTCTCAGGAGGACAGTTAAATGGGGTAGAGTTGACCAGAATTCACTTAGAAGAAGATACGGCAAAATCTACTCATGATAGTGGTGATTATAGTTTAGTTGATTATAACAGGGCAGGGCTACCGCTTATGGAGCTTGTTACAGAGCCATGTTTGCATAGTGCAAAAGAAGTAGGTGATTTTGGTAGAGAACTTCAGCTCTTACTTCAATATCTAAATGTTTCTGATGCCAATATGGAAAAAGGTCAGATGAGAGTGGAGGTAAATATTTCTGTTTCTGATACTCTTAAGTTTGGTACAAAAGTTGAGATAAAAAATATAAATTCTTTTAGATCAGCAGAACGGGCAGTTGAGTATGAGTTTAAAAGACAAGTGGAACTGCTACAAAAAGGGGAGTCTGTTGTTCAGGAAACAAGAGGTTTTGATGAAAACAAGGGCACTACTTTTTCTCAGAGAAGTAAAGAAAATGCAAATGATTATAGATATTTCCCAGATCCAGATTTACCAAAAATATTTGTATCAAAAGTTTTTGATTTAGAAAAAGATCTGGTTTTGCCCGAAACTCCAAATCAAAAAAGAGAGAGGTTCGCAAAAGATTTTGGGATCAAAGATTCTGATATAGGGGTTTATATAAATAATAAGGATCTCTCAGGTCTTTTTGAAAGGACCGTTTCCTTTTTGGATAATAAAGAGAAATATCAATTATTATCAAACTATCTGATAAGCGATATTGTTGGTTTAGATTTTATAAATATAGAAGCAAACAACCTAAGTGATCTGATAAATATGATCTATAACAAAGAAATCTCTTCTAGAGGCGCTAAAGATATAATACCTAATATGATTAGAAGAAGTATTACTCCGCGTATTTTGGCCGAGGAATTAGGTCTTTTCCAAAAGAGTGATGAGACTTTTATTTTAAATATAGTAAAAGAGGTGATAAACGAAAACCAAACTGTTTTTAATGAGTATAAATCTGGTAAAGTAAGCTCATTGCAGTTCCTTATAGGCCAAGCTATGAAAAAGAGCAAAGGTAGCGCAAACCCTAGTTTGCTTAAAGATTTTTTTGAAAAGGAAGCTTTTAAATAATAAATTATTTTAAAAATATTTCATACCACACTATTTACGAAGTAAAATACGCGGCCAAATAATCTTATCTCGAAAGACTTTTGAAAGAAGCCTATTTAATTTGACTTCAAAAAATCAATATATTCTTCTTTATTTTTAAACTGATCAAGTAT
>CAZFHL010000032.1:0-7988 GCA_964519145.1 uncultured Candidatus Saccharibacteria bacterium | reverse complement strand
GTACCCCTGCTACCTGAAAATAAGTAAGCATGGGATATTTTGTTTTTTTCTACTTCATTTTTTAAAACAGACACTATATGATCTTGACCAATAATTTGATCAAGAACTTTTGGTCTATATTTTCTATATAATGCTAAATCTTGCATAATACCTATTTTATACTAAATTATTTAATTCCCAAAATGATAAATTGTACACTAATAAATTTGGAAAAATGGACGATAAAATAATATAATGAGCTTATGTCTTTTTCTAAAGATAAAATAAGAATTGGTGTATTAAGAGGTGGTCCATCTCATGCTTATGATGTGTCTTTAAAAACAGGAGGTGTTATCCTTGCAAATATAGATGACGGTTATGAGCCAATCGATATTTTTATTTCAAAAGATGGTTTGTGGCACACCCAAGGTATAGAAAAATCTCCCTATCAAATATTAAAAACTATTGACTTAGTGGTAAATGGACTACACGGAAACTATGGAGAAGATGGGCAAGTCCAAAGAATGCTCGATCATTTTAGCAAACCTTATACAGGCTCTGATTTTATGAGTTCTGCTATTAGCATGAACAAAATATTGTCTAAAGAGATATTTAAAAAAAATAAAATAAAAACTCCAGAATATATAGTTATAGAAAAAAATCAATATGGCGGTATAGAATTAAAAAAAATAAAAAAAGATGATTATAGAGAAAGTGAAAATAAAGAAGATATTGAAACTCAAATAAATGAGAGCTTACCTTTTCCTCTGGTTGTAAAGCCTCATAACAGTGGTTCATCTTTTGGTGTATCTATAGTTAAAAGACCTAGTGATATAAATGAAGCGATTAAAAAAGCATTTACATATAGCAATAAAGTGTTGATAGAAGAATTTATAGAAGGAAAAGAAGTTTCTTGTGGTGTTATTAAAAATTTTAGAGATCAAAATTTATATAGCTTACTCCCTGTGTCTATAAACAAAGAAAATGAAATATTTGATTTCAACAACAAACATAATGAAAAATCTTTTGTAAATACAGACCAAAATATTTTAAATAATTTAGAAAAATTACAAATCCAAGAAATAGCAAAAGAAATACACAAAGAAATTGGGCTTGGCGATTATTCTAAAACTGATTTTATAATCCACCCTAAACGAGGAATATTTGTATTAGAAACAAATTCCCTACCAAACCTTTCTCACAAATCAGAATTTATAAAATCCCTAGAATCAGTTGGCGGTACAATCAAAGAATTTTTATCTAATATAATATCTAAAAAAAATACACCTCGCGTTTAATTTGCGAGGTGTATAGACTGGTCTTAATCTGGCAATACGAAAATGAATCCTACATGAGTTTGATAAGTGAAGTGATCATTGGCACAACCGGTGCCAATAGCTCTCCCATCTTGCTTAGTATTGATATAGGAATAAACCCACTTCATGTTATTTTCTCCATAAACCGGATTCATCCCAACAAACAAAACTTCATTTCTTTGATTTTGATATAGATCAAAGAGATTGAACACTAAATTGATTGGGCAGAGATGAAGCCCGCGATCTACTGCCCGATCAGCGATCTCTTCATAATTTGGACGATAATCAACATCAAATCCAAGATCCAAAGGAGTCACCCTGACAAGCTTCAATTTACCACCATAAACTGGAGTGCGACCAGAATTCTTATCAATCTCCATTGCATACTTATCCATTCGACACCCTAGAGTATCGTTATTGGAATGCATCATTGTAACTCCCCTCCAAACGGTTGTTAGAGGGTTTGGAAGCGAATCCGAATTTGGTAAATAACCAGTATTTCCGGAAAAGTATTCGAGAATACCTGATAAAAACATAACTATCTCCTTATCTGCTAGAGGACTATTTTTAGCCATAGCTTAAAATTTTTTAATTAAAAACGCTTTAAGCTATAGCCAAAATCTTTATTTATAATACATACAATTGTTTATTTGTCAAACATTTCGTAATATCCAAATACCTTTTTATAAAACTATGTATTTTAAATTTTTAAAATTTGTGTATAATACATAACATAAATGCGGGCGTAGCTCAGCTGGTTAGAGCGTTCCCCTGTCACGGGAGAGGCCGTGGGTTCAAATCCCATCGCCCGCGCAAACAAAACCCTCGTCGAGGGCTTTTTGTTTGCGCGGGCGAAATAAATCAAACTGCTTTGATTTATAAGTTTATGATAGCTAAAAAAATAAATGTTTAATATAATTTAAGTATGTCATTAGAAAGTATGGAAAATAAATCTAAGGAAATGGTGGCTCTTGAAAGTGCAAGAGAATTATTAATTAAACTTCAAAACTCAGACTCAAACAATCCGAACGCTCATAGAACAAGAATTAATTCATTAGTTTTAGAAATAAGAGAGCTAGAAAATAACTTAAAAACAAGTGGTGAATTACCTGTGTCTGATTTAGAAAAAGTTAATATCATTTTGGATAGATTGTATCCAAATGCTAAATCAAAAACTACTGTAGAACACGAGGGAATGAAATATCGAATACAATATTTTCCAAGCCAAAAAAGTCGTTCTGGTAAAACTGTTCAAGAATGGGGCCATTTATGGAACCCGATTAAATAGCTATTTGTTATATAAAATAATTTAAATATCATAAGTTGAAATATATACTATATTGTTGTATAAATAAATAGGGGGGTAATAAATATGAAAAAGACCATAACAATGCTTCTGGCACCTTTTAGGCTGGCCACTGATTTGTGGCCATTCACAATTTTATTTGTTTTCGGTGGGCTAGTAGCTTGTATTGAACAAAAGAACGAGTATGACAAGACAAAAAAAGCTTGGATGAGCTGTGTTACAAAACCTCAGACATGCTCTTCTTTTGACGACACACCATCCACCTTTTGGCACGAACAATTTAAAAAACTCCCACGTGGAGCTAGGATATAAACCTGACGTGGAGCTCTGCTCCACGTCAGGTTTTCGCTTTTATATTTTTGAATAATATATTGTTATCATAGTTATTATTTTATTTATTTGATAAAAGTTGCACACAAAATTACATATACTTTAAAAGTGAAAAATAAAACCGCATGAAGAAATATAATGATGCAGATGGATACATAGATGTTCTGCTTGTTTCCAAGAATAAAACCAGAACAATATATACAATCAGTACAATCAAATAGAAAATGATGCTATTAGCTCATCAATCTGGTCTTGGTTAAAATCTTTTAAGATAATTTGAAATGATACTTTACCATTAAATACACATAATGAAGTTGTTGTATAACTATCGCTACTGTTTTGTATTACAAAAAATTTATCGGCTTTAAATAAATTAAAGATTTTTGAATTTATATTTGGAAAAAGTAAAGCCTTGTCTAACAAAAGTTCATATTTCAATCTTGAATTATATCTACTATCAAAAATCTTAATATCATCTGGTATCAGACTAGATATATATTCAAGATTCTCATTATTATTTTTAACCGTTGATGCTATAATACTCTTTCCGTTCTCAATATACATAACACCCAAAAGCTCATTATTCGGGCCAGATTTTAGATCATAAGAAACTACATTTTCTTTTATTCTAAAAAATAAATCTCCGATATTATATTTTTTTCCTGAACCTAGATTCATATCCAACTCTTTTAGTGTCGGTTTTATATAAATAAGGTTATATTTTTCCTTTGGTAGCTTATTTGTGATTGAATACTTTAAATAAGATCCGGGAAACATAAATAAGATTAGTACCAAAACAACAATTGATATATAATATTTTTTCATATAAACATAATAACACATCTGAAAAAAATCTATCTAACTTCGTATGCACTTCATTCATTAATCTTATGATGCTCCACGCGATCTTCGGCCTGCACTTTGATGGAAAGATCGATGAATGAAGCGCACAAATTAAGGAGCAAGTCTGATTGATTCGAAGCGCCGATAGATGAATCAGACATCTTTAAGAAAAACCGAAAAATGGTCAATACTTAAATGGTGACGGAATGCAAAAAGTCTCTATAGGGTGAAACTTGCTCTTCGTCTCTTATTTCAAAACTGGTTCTGATATCGTCAGGTAAGTTGCACATAGACTAAAAAAATTATTAGGTTTCTTCCTAGTGATTTTTGTATAACAACAGAAATGGTATACTTGTATTATTATAAATAATAATATTATATGGTTAATTTAAAATCATATATTAATTAAATTAAAAAATATGGAAAGTGCAAACCCTATAGAAGAATCATCTGTTGTTGTTTTTATTAGTGATCTTGTAGATAAATTTAAATTAAATGGATTTAATATTCATGAGAATGATTCTGTTATAAAAATTAATTTCCCAAATGGTACTGTTGATATTAGAAGAGATGGGGATACTATTGAAATAGCTTATGCGATTCAAGACCAGAAAAGACATTCGGTCAGTTTTGATTTCAATGAAAAAACTGTACCAGACGCATATGACGAAATTATATCTGTTATGAATGAAAAATAAAATTTTATTTATAAACTTAAATAAAATGATTGAAATATATATCATAAGGTTGTATAAATAAATAGGAGGTAACCATGTCTTTTGAAGATATGATGCATCAGTGTGGCAAATATTATGGACAATGTTTGTTATTTGTCTTTATCTCTCAATCTTGTTTGGGTATTTTGAGCATATAGAATCCAAAGAGAAAATAAAGTAAAGGAGACTTTTGTGTCAAGCAAAAGACGTTTACGTAGAAATGCTTGTGAAGGTAAAAAGAGACACAAATCTATGGATGATGCTTTTGCTCATGCACGACATGTCGGTTTAAATATATTCCACCCGTATAAATGTAAGTTTTGTAAAGGTTTTCATATTGGCCACAGACCACCTGTATTAAATTCTGTAAAACCAAAAAGGAGATAAATATACAGATATCAAGAAAATGACGATCTAAAAATTGATCGTCATTTTATTTTATAAATTTACTAAAATAAATAAATATGTGTGTTGAAATAATTTTTAAATGTGATAGTCTGATCTTGGAAAGAAAGGTGGCAACATGAAATCCCTAGCAGATTTACAAGTTTCTAGATGTGGACGCTTTGCAAAAATCTTCAACTCAAATGGGGAATATTTTTTAATATGGTCAAAAGCAAACGGTATATACATGATAAGTTCTGGTATAGAATATTCTGTTATAAATGAAAGAGATGCAGCGATGCTTTTAAAAAAATTAAAATCATCATCCTTGCCGAACAAAGATACCGAAGTAGAAATAGAGGTTCAAATTACTTTGATTAAATGGAATACTATCCATATTCAATTTCCTAAAAATAAAATAGACGAGCAAGTGATAGCTGAAGAAATTGACTCATTAAAAAATAGTGGCAAACTAATCATGGGATAATAATATTTACAAATCTCGAATGAATATTCTATATTTTAACAATCGTGCTTTAATATAGAAAGGAGATTCAAAATGCATAGTAAAGTAAAATTTAAGATATCAAGATGTTATAATTTTGCTAGATTATCAAATTCTATTGGAAAAGGGTGTCTTGTTTGGTCAAAAGAACATGCCTTTAAAATAATCAGGCAATTTGTGTCACTAAACACATTAACAAAAGAGCAGGAAAAGATGTTGCGCAGTAAGGTAGCTTCTTCTAATTTACCGAGCGAGACAAGCATGGTAGATCCCAAAGTGGTATCTATTATTAATAATACAAATCTATCATATATGCTACATTTTTTTCTTTTTGAAATAGAACTAGATGAAAAAGTTTTGGAAGCAAGAGTAATTGATGAAATAGACCTATTAATCGCTGAAAGAAATAAAGCAACCTGAAATGGCTAGCAAAAACCTAAATTTTATTTAGGTTTTTTTAAATAATAATTTTGCAAGAAGTTTGCTTTGTTCCGCCTCACTTTGTGTCGGCGGGTGGAATCGGTCACAAATAAATTTTATTTCATAAAATTTTTCGCGACCCCGCCTCGCCTGTTTCGCTTTGCTCAACATGGCTCCGGCTTTCGATTCCACACACAAAGCAAAGAAGTTTGCTTTGTTCCGCCTCACTTTGTGTCGGCGGGTGGAATCGAACCACCGACCTTGGGCTTATGAGTCCCACGCTCTAACCGACTGAGCTACGCCGACATAAATCACTTATAAAAAAATATAACATATTATAAAGATTTTGGATATATTAAAATCCTAAAAAATAAAAACTGTTCAAAAACACCTACTCCAACTAAAAACTGACTGGAATTTTTAATTCATCATTTTTTTCTGGCAAATCAGAAGGATTACTTTTTTTGAAGACCAAAAACCCACTAGCTGAAACATTGTTAAAATCCAATACAACTTCAAAAGGTACAAAATCCTCCGTCATCCACTCATCTTTTGCTTCTGCTATAAATTGTTTTATTAAATTGTTGTTTGAATCCCTGAGTTCAACTGGAAAACTTGCTTCAAAAAACCAATATCCCCTAGCCTCACCTTTTACCAATAGTGATGAATTTATTTTATCTCCGCTTTTAATATTAAAAATTTTTATTAAATTACTTTTGTCTACACTCAGAGGGCATTCTTTAAACTGACAGCTTTTACCCTCTCTTCCTACATAACTCCCGTCTCCACACTGTTTTGCATCTTGCGGACAAACCATCATTTCTTTATTCTTAATCCCAGTTTTTATATACAATAAAACCAAACTAGCCAAAACTATCAAAACTCCAATCAAAATTTTATTGTTCATATATAAATTATACCTTATAATATTTATTATTTGTAAAAACTCTTTATAACAATATTATCATGATTTTAAAAAAACACCCTACTAAATAGAGTGTTTTTATTTTAAATCTTCTTTCAGTCTTTCAGAAGAAAGAGTCAGAATCCTCAAAATATCTGCAGTAACTCCGGTCATAATTAGCTTAACAAAAAAGAACCACTCAAAATTTGGATTGAGAAGAGCTTCTTTCCAAAAACTTATAGAAATGAGTTTCAAAATGGTCTTTATGGCCCCAATAAATAACTCTATTTTGATCATAAAACCTCCTACAATAATTCTAGTACTTAAATGGAATATGTCAAATTCCGTTTGCAATATATAAAAAATTTTTGTATTATTTAAAAACACACTGCGGGGTAGAGTAACAGTAACTCGCGAGGCTCATAACCTTGAAATTTTGGTGCGAATCCAAACTCCGCAACAGCAATAAAACTTGTGTCCGAAGATGTGAAATTTTGTCGAGGGTGTTTTTTAGAAATGATATGAAGCGAGAAAAATGAGGGCAAAATTTTTGAAAAAAT
Source organism: uncultured Candidatus Saccharibacteria bacterium (assembly GCA_964519145.1). Lineage (GTDB taxonomy): Bacteria > Patescibacteriota > Minisyncoccia > Phycocordibacterales > WO2-35-19 > CAZFHL01. The sequence goes on along the minus strand of CAZFHL010000032.1, from coordinate 725 downwards.
GATAATATGCTGGTATGGAAGGAATACAAGGAATCCCACAACAACCAAAACAAGAGGCTGATCCTATTGACGAAATAAAATCCTCACAGGAGAAAGATAAAGAATCTTCTTCGGAATTGTCTCAAGAAGTTGTGGAAAAAATCTTAGAGAAAACTAAAAACATAAACGCTCCTGGAACCGCCTTTAGTGTTGTTGGTGAGTATTGTGCTGGTTGGTTTAAAAATAAGATAGAAAAAGGTAAAAAAGATTTTTTAGATGACATGATGGATGAAGAAATCTTCACTACAGCCCTGATGAAAAGCTATCTAGGTCTCCACATAAAGGGCGGTGATTTTTCTAGGCCAGAAATACCATTAAGACCAGATCTTCATTCCCCCGATCAAGTTTATAAAAGTTACAAAAGTTTAATAAAACAATATGGGGGAAATGAAAACTCTAAAGGATATGTAGCTCAACAAATGAAGTATTATGGTTTAGATAAAATAGAGTTGTCTCTTGATGCACCAACACCAAAAAGAGAATTTCTGGAGAAATATGAGGTGGAGCTGAAGAAACAACAAGAGGAGCAGCAAATTAAAATCAAACAAGCATATCAAGAATATATGCAAAATTTAAAAGATTATGTATATGGACAATCATTTGAGCGATTTAAAAAAGATTGGATTAGAAAACAGTTTGATTACAGGAATGAGCGTAAAGATTTAATAGATTTTAATCCAAATGAT
>CAZFHL010000031.1:2150-8143 GCA_964519145.1 uncultured Candidatus Saccharibacteria bacterium | reverse complement strand
CTGCCAAAACAGCGAGCAAAAGAGCATTTTCTACTCTCAATAAAGTAAGTCCGAGAAATACGAGCATTGCCACAATAACAGCAAGAACTATTTGCCCCTGCATCCAAAGACCTATTTTATGTTGCGATCTTCTCCATAAATCTAATATGTATTTTTCATTTTTTGCAGGAGTAACCATTTTCAAAAAATTTCCAACACCATCATTTTCTACAGAAAGATAAAAAGATAAAACAATAACCATTATCAAACTCAAAATACCACCAAAAAATCTGCTAGCTGTTGAGAAGAATCCATTTGATAAACCAGAAACATAAGCATCTATCTGATCCACTATTTCTACCAAAGAAAAATTCTTTGAAAAACCTTCGATTGCAGAATTTGAAGATAGTAAATCACTATTTTGTATAGGATTCCAAACTTGTAATTCTCCTAAATAACTAGGTAGGCTAGAGAGAAGTGTGGCTGATTGACTGAGCATTGGTAAAAAAATAAAATAAAATAAAACTACCAAAAACAAAACGGCAGTTGAATACATAAATAAAACAGATATCACTCTTGGCACACCTTTATTTAAAAACCATTTTGTACCTGGCTCTATAGCAGAAGCAATAATGATGGATAATATTAAAACCAAAGCAACATCTCTCAAATAATAAACAACAAAAAAAGCAATCAGAATAATTGCACTTTTTATTATTGTACCTGAACTTATTTGTATTGTTTTTTCATTATTTAGACGAATAGCCATTTATTAAATAATAACACAATTTAAATAATACATCTGTGAATAATTTTTTAGGTCTATTTCAAAAGTCGTCGCGAGTGTAGTTTTTGATAGACTTGCGCAAGATGACCCTGACGAGCATAGCAAAAAATCAGCAGATTTTTATGCGTGTCTAGCAAAAACTATACTAAGAAAGACTTTTGAAAGAGGCCTATTAAATAAGATTGGATTTAATAATTTCTTTTATTTCTTCCAAAGTTTTTCTTTCTTGCTCACCATTGTCTCTATATCTTATAGTCAAACTTCCGTCTTTTTCTATGGTATCAAAATCCACGGTTACACAAAATGGTGTGCCTATTTCATCTTGTCTTCTATATCTTTTTCCAATATTGCCATTATCATCAAACTCACATCTAAATTCTTTTTTCAGTTCATTGTAAATTGCTCTCGCCTTTTCTACCAATTCTGGTTTATTTTTAAGGAGAGGAAAAACTGCACATTTTACAGGAGCTAGTTTTGGAGAGAGTTTTAATAAAATCCTTGTATCATCTTCTTTTACTTCCTCTATATAGGCATCTGAAAGTACAGCCAAAACGAGTCTTTCCAAACCAAAAGTTGGCTCTATACAATGAGGAGTAATCCTCTCTTTCGTTTCTTCATCAAAATAAGAGAGATCCACTCCTGAATAAGTCGAGTGATTCTTCAAATCAAAATCCGTTCTATATGCAAGACCTAAAAGTTCTTTTTGACCAAAAGGAAAATCAAATTCTATATCAATACTTCGTTTTGAATAATGTGCTCTATCTGATTCCGGTACTTCAATTTTATGAAGTTTATTTTCATCTAAACCAATTTCTTTTAGAAAGTTTATTTGTTCATCATGCCAATTATCAAATATTTCCATAACCTTATTTTGATTTCGAGGATCAACAAAATATTCTATTTCCATTTGTTTAAACTCTCTGCTTCTAAAAATAAAATCCCTTGGGGCTATTTCATTTCTAAATGCTTTACCGATTTGTCCCATTCCAAAAGGAAGTTTTGGATGCATTGTATCTAAAATATTTTTGAAATTAACAAACATACCACCAGCAGTTTCTGGTCTCAAATATGCCACAGAAGAAGCGTCTTCCATGGCTCCAACATTTGTCTTAAACATCATATTAAATTGTTTTGGAGAAGAAAGTTTTCCTCCACAATCTGGACAAACTTTTTTATCTTCTAAATGATCAGATCTAAACCGGTGTTTACAAATCTTACATTCAGAAAGCGGATCACTAAATCCACTAACATGTCCACTAGCTTCCCAAGCTTTTGGATTCATAATTATAGCTGCATCAATACCATACATATCTTCTCTGTCAGAAATAAACCTCTTCCACCACAAATCTTTTATGTTATTTGAAAACTCTGCTCCATATGGTCCATAATCCCATGTACCTGCAAGTCCTCCGTAAATCTCAGACCCCGCAAATACAAATCCCCTTCTTTTGCAAAGAGAGACTATTTTTTCCATCAAGTCATTTTTAGTTTTTTCTTTTTCCATATTTACTACAATACCAAAATTTATAATCTTTGCCAATCAAGAGACTTAATTAGAAACTTTTTCATCTCCAATTTTAAAGATGGAATCATTAAAGAAATTTGTAGTGACTTCACCTGATTTTACATTTACCCTTAATCCTGTCACCTTATCTAGACCTGAAAGAAAAGCTTCTTTCAAAATAACTGGTGCAGTATTTATTTGACTTGAGCTTGGCAAAAAATCTAATTGGAAATAAACTTGCCTACGAGAACCAACACCTCCAATGATTGAACCGACATTCCAAACAATCTCTTTAGTATCTGAATTGAAATTTAATATTTCAGATGATGGATTTTTGACACCAGTCCATTTTACATATGAAGGCAAAATTGCTCTGACTTCAACATTACTCAATTGATTTACAACACCACCAATAGACCAAAGAACTGTGTATGTAGTATTTTTATCTTGTTTTGGCGGTATTGGTCCTGTGTTTTCTATATTTCCAACAGATCTATAAGATCCAGCTGAAATAGAAATATCACTAGCTAAAATCATTCTCCTTTTTTCTGTTGTAGTTACCTGTTCTACAGATCCAGATTCAAGCACTCTTTCTCCTTTGATAATAAATATCATTTCTATTTCTGGCTTTTTTCCAACAGGTACTTCTGAATAAGTATTTGGTTTTAATCTGAAAGATAATTCTTTTGATTCACCAGGATTTAAATTTCCAAACTCTGAAACAGATCTTTTATCCCAAAAAATAAAATCTTTTAAAGACTCAAAAAACCCATCGTTATAAGGATAAATATACGACTCATTAAAAGATCCTCCAGAAAAATAAACCTCTGCTGTGATATTAAATAATTTATAATTTAAATTATTTAATATATTAAATTGTGTAATTATTTCTCTGCCACCAGAAACAACAGCATCATCCCTATCTCCATCTATAAATATATCAAGACCAATAAATGGTTTTTTAATAATTATAGATTCAACAAACTCTGAAAATGGTACCTTTATATCAAATTTATTTTCCTTGTCTGATGTACCTGTATTTATCCTAAAAACTCTTTCTTCACCATCTTGACCATTCAATACACCTTTTATAGATATTGTTTTCTTTTGGGCCTGAGTTATATTATCAAAATACCAAATATTATCTCCTTCAGATGGTTTAGGATTTGCGCTCTTAAATACAAAACCAAAAGGATATTTTACATCAATTAAAAAATTATTTATTTTTTCTTTGGAGTTAGAATTTATATCAACATTAAATGAAATTTCTTGTCCCGAATTTACTTCTTTTGGATAAATAGGTATAACAATAACCGGTGAAGAACTTATAACAACTTCATGAATTTTTTCTTTATAAAATAAAGCGCTCGAATTAGATATATTATATTCTAAATATATTCTAAATTGTTTAACATTATTTTGTTCTCCAAATAAAGCTATTTTAATATTTTGACTCAGACTATCATTAGATCCAATATCTTTTAAACTAAAATTTTCCCTTACAAGCTCATTTGCTAAATCACCACTCCTTGTACCAGATGGATATTCCACTCTCAATTTCACATTCTTTAAATCTGTATTATTCTGATTATCTATAATAATATCAAATGAAGATTCTTGGCCTCCAGCTACAGCGATCGGTCCAGATATTTTAATATCTACATTTTTAGAAGAAACAGAGTTTAAACCTTCGAGAAAAATAAAGAAAAATATTCCTAAAGATATAAGAAAGAAAAATATTGAAAAAATAAAAAACTTCCTTACAAAGGAATTTTTCTTTTTAGCTACAGAAGAAAATTTATTTACAAGACTATCAAAAGAACCTTCTTTTGGATCATTCCAATTGATACCCATCGTATCAACCTCCTCTTTTTGAGACTCCTCTCTATTTTGATTTGGAGTATTATCCAAAATAGCAGGACCACCTCTTTGATAAAGTCTGTTTTCTAATTTATTTAGTTTACCTTTTTTTATTTCTTCTTCCATTATTTATAATTATACAACAACCTAAACATAAAAACATTATAAATTTGTTGCTTTTATAGATTCATTTATTATTTTTACAATATATGCCTTATTTTTATCAATCAAATCTAAATTTAATATATTTATTTCTGGCGTATTTATAGGCAGAGACAAATTTGGATCATTCCTCATATAACCTAGATTATGTAAAATTTTTAAAAGGGCGCTACATTCAGCAAAAGTATTTTTATCTTCTGTATTACTTTCTAAAAAAGAAATGAGATTAAAAACAATATCAAAAAGATTTTGATTAGAATTATCTTCTGAAGTTAATCTTTTTATTAAATTTAAAATATTTACAACAATAGCAAGTTTACTTTTTTCATATTTAAAAACTTCAAATAGATTTTTTGAAGCTGAAGCACCGACCAATCTCCAACCTGTTTTTCCAAACAAAATAGAAAAATCACCGAAAGAAAGATCTTGTATTGAAAATCTTAATTTAGATATATTATTTCTAACAGATTGAGCTCTGACATTAATGAGACCGAAATCTTTTGTAAAGATATTTAAATATTTACTATTTTCAGAATCAAATTTAGAAGATATAACTATTCCTTTGGTATGATGCTTGTTGTACATAGGAAATTAAGTCAAAAGTTAAAAATTAAAATTATAAATTTAAAAATAGAAATCATAATTTAATAATAGAAAAAAATAAAGGAATTTGGTCAAAAGATATTTTGTTTTCAGACTCTGAATCTGAAAATACAATTTCTTTTGCTCCGACAGTTTTAGTGATTTTTTCTTGATATTTTTCTATGATTTTTCTATTTATCTCATCTGTATTTACAGAAAGATAAACTACATCTTTTGGTACTAAATTTATATTCTTTCTTTTTTCCTGCACTGCTCGTATAAAGTCTCGAACCATTCCCTCTTCTTTAAGAAGAGGTGTAACCTCAGTATCAAGCCAAACATCTGTTTCTAGACCATCATCAAAAACCACGCTCTTGACATTAACCTCCTCTTTTATAATCTCCAAGTACTCATCCCCTATTTTTACATTTTGATTTTTGATTTTTAAATTTCCTAACGGTTGTCTAACTTTTATTTTATTTTTCTCCCTCTCCATCAAAGACAGTGATACAACTTCTCTAACAAAACTCATTTCAGTTAAAACATTTTCTAAAACTTCTTTTTTCTCTGGCCAGCTATCTAGGTGTACAGATTCTTTACTATCTTTGTTTTTTAATTTTTGATAAATATCCTCTGCTGTAAATGGCATAAAAGGTGCTAGGAGTTTTGAAAGCTCAACTAAAATAAATCTAGTGTAAAAAAGAGATGTATTTTTTTCTACCACATCCTCAGACTTAAATCTCTCTCTTGATCTTCGAATATACCAAGTAGAAAAATCATCTATAAAATCTAATATTGGTTTTGTGGCTTTATCTAGTTCATATCTATCCATTGAATCTGTTATTTCGTTCCCTAGTTTATATAAACCATTAACAATCCAAGTATCCAAAATATTTTCTCCACCATCTTTTTCTGTAAAATCATTCAGGCTTTCATCTTTATACATATAATAAAAAGAATAAATATTTTGCAATTTCAAAACAATCTTTTTATAAATCTCATCTACCCCTTTTGCTGAAAAACTAAAATCATCTGCTTTTACAGCAGGAGAAGAAAGTAAAAAGAATCTAATAGAATCTACTCCATATTTATTTACAGTTTCCATCAAGTCTGGATAAT
>CAZFHL010000031.1:0-2050 GCA_964519145.1 uncultured Candidatus Saccharibacteria bacterium | reverse complement strand
AATCTAATAGAATCTACTCCATATTTATTTACAGTTTCCATCAAGTCTGGATAATTTTTAAGCTTTTTAGCCATCTTTCTACCATCTTCTGCCAAGACAAGTCCATTTACTATGACATTTTTATAGGGGCTTTTTCCAAACAAAGCCACACCTAAAACAAGGAGAGTATAAAACCAACCTCTTGTCTGGTCTAAACCTTCGGCAATAAAATCTGCTGGGAAAAGTGGACTATTAGCTTCCTCAAATAATTCCTTATTTTCAAAAGGATAGTGTTGCTCGGCAAAAAACATAGAACCGCTCTCATACCAACAATCAAAAACATCTGGAATTCTTGTTAGTTTTTCTCCATCGTCGCCCAGAAGTTCTATATTGTCTATAAAAGGCCTATGCAAGTCTATCTCAAAATTTTCATTTTTTGGTAATTGCCTAAAATCTACTTCACGAACCTCTGCATTTTCAAAAATATTATCATAAAATGTTTTATACATTTCTCTTTTAGAAAAACCATTTGTCGTCAGTTCTAAACACCTAAGAGGAGAACCATGGGATATGACCAAAATATTTTTATCTTTGTATTGATTATCTATATCATAAATAAATTCAGACACCCTTAAACGAACACTTTCCCAGCTTTCACAATTTGGTATATTTTTTTCAAATTTGTCTTTTATAGATTCAAAATTTTTCAAAAATTCTGACCATTTTTGATTGTTAGATTCATAAACCTTTACCTCAACCAATCTTTCATCAAATTTCACTTCTCCAGAAAAATTAATTTCTTTCAATATTATATTGAGAGTTTCTTTGGTTCTTAAAAAAGGAGAAGCGATTATGATATCTATTTTTTCATTTTTTAAAACTGAACATGTATTTTTTACTTGCTCTATACCAATTTCAGTTAAATGATCTTCATTTTCTATTTTAGAAGAAATTATATTTCCTTTAGCATTTGACTCAGCTTCGCCATGACGCACTAAAAAATAATTATTTCTTTTTGGAATTCTTTCTTTCAGTTCGTCAACTCCACCTATTACATAAGTTTTACCTGCATCATTAACCCAAACTGGTAGTGGCGCTCCCCAAAACCTAGCACGAGAAACTGCCCAATCTTTGGCACCCTCTATCCAATTTCCAAATCTGTTTTGACCAATCTCTTTTGGAAGCCATTTTACTTTTCCATTTTCTTCTAGCATTCTCTCTTTCAAATCTGTCACTTTTACAAACCAAGAGCTAGTAGCATAATTTAAAAGCGGAGTATCGCATCTCCAACAATGTGGATAAGAGTGAACTATTTTTTCTTTTGCGAATAAAACATTTTTCCCTGCCAAGTATTTTATAATCTCAATATCAGTTTTTTGGTGACCATCTTTTTCATCTGATTTTGGTTTAACTGGCAATCCCGCAAAATCCACAATCTCTTTTTTCATCAATCCATCTGTTCCAATATGCTGAACAAAAGGTAAGTTATTCTCCTTTGCCAAATTATAATCCTCATCACCAAAAGCTGGGGCAATATGAACAATCCCTGTTCCCTCTGTATCCATCACAAAATCTCCTAGATAAACCTTCCATCCATTTTCTTTATTTTCTAGTTTTTCATCACTACTATAATAATCAAAAAGTGGTTTATATTTTTTGCCAATAATTTCAGATACAGAAATCGTCCTTAAAATTTTAAAATTTTCTTTAAATACTGACTCTACTCTACTTTTTGCTAAGATATATTTATTTCCTTCAACATTTCCACTTACTTCTACATATTCAATATTTTCATTGATTGCCAGTGCAACATTTCCTGGAAGTGTCCAAGGAGTTGTAGTCCAAGCCAATAAAAATGTATTTAATTCATCAACAAGTTCAAACTTCACATAAACAGAAATATCTGTTATGTCTTTATAACCCAAATTCACTTCAAAATTTGATAAAGTAGTTTCGCACCGAGGACAAAGATGCATTGATTTAAAACCTTTGTATGCAAGATTTTTATTATAAAGCTCTTTAAATGACCACCAAACAGACTCAGTGTAAGTTTTATCCATAGTCCTATAAT
>CAZFHL010000030.1:0-8280 GCA_964519145.1 uncultured Candidatus Saccharibacteria bacterium | reverse complement strand
CTTTATTTTAGTTTGGTAATTCGGTGATAACATTATTTTGGTTAATGTCTCTATTATAATTTGTCCAAATTTGGTACACATTGTCTTACCATTTTTTATCGAATCAAGAATCTCCTCTAAATCAGTGATTATTTCTTCATAAAATTTTTCATCTCTAATATTATTAGGTCTTCCTTTTAATATTCTTGCTTTAATAACATTTTCATTAATTGGTGCAAAATGATCAAGAATTCCGTTTTCTATAATAGTTTCTAGTAAAGTATCGTAATCAAAACTATCTCCTTGAATTAAAGTATCAATTTTTGAATTAAAAACCTGTTCCCATAGTTTATAAAGCGTATCAATATTGGTATCGTTGTTTTGTAAATTATCCATTTTTATTTATTATTCCTCTAATTCTCCTTTTAAATCACTATCTTCATTTTCTTTTTTTACTTTTGTAATAGAGCCACCGTTGTCTTCCAATTCTTTTTGGATTTTTTTCAAGATTTCATCAGACATTTTTTTGTTTTCTTTCAAAAATTGTCTTGTGGCGTCATATCCTCTGCCAAGTTTTATTTCACCATAGTTATATGATGAGCCGGATTTTTCTATTATTTTTAGTTTTTCTCCTAGCGCTATAATTTCACCAGCTCTTGAAATACCTTCGTTGTACATAAGGTCAAACTCAGTTTGTTTAAATGGCGCAGCTACTTTGTTTTTTACTACTTTCACCCTTATTCTTCCACCCATTACTTCTTCTCCTTTTTTAATTTGAGCAATCCTTCTTATATCAATTCTCACGGATGTATAAAACTTTAATGCTTTACCTCCTGGTGTTGTTTCAGGATTTCCAAACATTACACCAATTTGCATTCTTATTTGGTTTAAGAAGATAACAATAGTTTTTGATTTCGCTACAATAGCAGTTAGTTTTCGGAGTGCTTGAGACATAAGTCTTGCTTGTTTTCCAACATGGTGAGCTCCCATATCTCCCTCTATTTCATCTCTTGGTGTTAATGCCGCCACAGAGTCTATGACTATAACATCTATTTTACCTGATCGTACAAGTGAATCAACTATCTCAAGAGCTTGCTCACCATTATCTGGCTGTGATATCAATAGTTCGTTTATATTTACACCAATCTTTTTGGCATATTCTGGATCCATTGCGTGCTCTGCATCTATAAAAGCACAAATACCACCTTTTTTCTGTGCTTCTGCTACTACATGTAGAGATAAAGTGGTTTTACCGCTAGATTCTGGACCAAATATTTCAATTATCCTTCCTCTCGGCATCCCACCAACACCAAGTGCTGTGTCTAGTCCAATAGAACCTGTTGATATTGAATCAACATTTACTTTTGGTTTTTCACCAAGCATCATAATTGAATCATCGCCAAATTTATCTTTTATTTCTTTTAGTGTGTCTTCTATTTTGATATTGCTATCGCTTTCTATTTTTTTATCTTTGCTGTTTTTGCTTTTTTTCATATTTTTCTGTTTTTTGGAATTAATAATTAAATTTGTTTTTTCAAGATGGGGTAGGGACATATTTTGAATAGATTTTAATAATTTCTTTTTCTTCTTGTTTAAAACGATCTATTGCTCTTATTTCTATATTATTAAATCCTGGATATAGCAATACTTCTTCTTCAAAAAAACCTTCGGTATTAATATAAATAGGTCTTTGATTTATACTTATATAAGTTGTGTTTTTAGCGACACCTCTGATTGTCATTGTGTCACTTTTGATTTCTGTATTTGTGTTTGGAGACAATATATGAATATTGGGTCCTGAAATTATATATCTAGCATTAAAAATACCATAAGATATAATAAATACTATTATCAATGAAAAAATAATTTTTCTTATGTTTTTTTGTGATTGTATTTTATAATGATTCATTTTCTTCTTTTTGATCAATTTCATTTTCTGCCACAAAACCACCTTCAGGTTTTACTAAAACGTCCCTAGGTTTTGCTCCATCACCTTGTCCGATTACATTTTTTTCTTCCAGTATATCTATTAATCTAGCAGCTCTTGCGTAACCAATTCGCAATTTTCTTTGCAAAAAAGAAGTCGAAGCTTTTCCTGCTTGTATAACAATATCTCTAGCTTCTTCGTATAAATCATCATCAACATCTTCTGAATTTCCGATAGTTGACTCAAAAATATTATTTTTTGAATTACTTTCTTCTATATTTATATCAGTTGGTATCTCATTTTCATTATTTTTAGCTAAATATTCTGAGACTTTTTTAACTTCATTTTCAGATATGTAAGGACATTGAAGTCTTATTGGTTTTGACATTTCCCCAGATAGATAAAGCATATCTCCTGCGCCTAAAAGTTTTTCTGCTCCAGCTGAATCGAGAATTGTCCTTGAGTCAAATTGTGAGGCTACTTGTAATGCAATTCTAGAAGGAACATTGGCTTTAATTAAACCCGTGATGACATTTACAGAAGGCCTCTGTGTTGAAAGTATGAGGTGTATTCCCACAGCGCGAGACATTTGGGCAAGTCTTACTATACCAGCCTCCAATTCTCTTGGGAATGATTGCATTATATCAGCTAATTCGTCTATTATGATTACTATATAAGGCATTGAATCTGGCAAATTTATTTTTTCCGTTTCATTTTGTTTATTTTTTTTAAATTGCGATAAAGCAGGGGATAAAATATTTTTATGATATGATTCAATATCTCTAACTTTATTTTTTTCTAATATATCGTATCTTCTTTCCATCTCTTTTCCTGCCCATTTTAGAGCCAGGATAGCTTTTTTAGGATCTGTAATGACAGGTGTTAAAAGGTGCCCTATTTTATTGTATAAAGTAAGCTCTACTCTTTTTGGATCTATCATTATAAATTTCATATTTTCAGGAGAATTTCTAAATAATAATGAATTAATAATGACGTGTATTGTTACAGATTTTCCACTACCCGTTGCTCCAGCAATCAAAAGATGTGGCATTTTTGCTAAATTTGCGAAGACAGAAGATCCTGTGATACTTTTACCTAACCCAACCATCAAAGATTTTTCTGAATCTGTATATTCTGTTTGAGATAATAGGGAACCTAAGCCAACCATCGTCTTCGTTGTATTTGGTATTTCAATACCAACAAGGGATTTTCCTGGAATTGGCGCTTCTATACGTACAGGATGAGCCGCTAAAGCTAACTCTAGATTGTTTTGAAGACCAAGTATTTTAGATAATTTTACACCTTCCGCTGGTTTTAGAGCATATCTTGTTACAGATGGACCTATAGATATTTCATCCATTTCTACTATTATTCCAAAATTTTGTAGAGTTCTTTTTATTATATTTGCATTTGCTTTTATGTCTCCAACTTCAGGTTTACCTTTGTCTCTTTCAAGCAAAGAGAGTGGTGGAGGTGTAAATTCTTTAAAACTAATATTGGTCTTCATTGGGCCGATGTCTCCTTCTATAGGAGGGGTGTTTTTCTTGATTGAATTTATCCCATTATTTTCTGTTTGCGGTGTTTCTTTTGGTTTTTTATTTTCAATATTATTTTCTGTTGAATTTAATATTTTAACTTCTGTTTCTTCTGTTTCTTTTTTATTTCTTCTAAATAAATCTAATATTTTCTCAATGCTATCAATATCTAAAGATATAATAACCCCTATGACGGCTAGTGCACCTAATATAATTGTTGTTGCATAAACATCAAATAATTTAACCAATGGTTTTTGTAAAAGGTTGCCAGCAAATCCACCTCTACTATTAAAAGCTAAATCTAATAGAGCTAAAGATGATATAAAAAATAAAGATCCTCCTAAAAATTTTGTAAAATCAAAATTTTGCTTTATCGATTTTGCAAAAGATATACATAATATGAGGCATATAAGAGGCATTAGAAAATAACCTAATCCAAAAAGTATCCCGAATAGTGTATAAACCTTATCTCCTACAAAACCTGCCTTACCAATAGATGCAAGTAATAGAAAAACAAACAGTACAAAAAATATTATGGATACTATAATAGACAAATTACCGTCGTCTATTTTGGAGTCCAAATCCTTGGAATTTTTTTGATCTTCCTTTATCTTCTTTTTATTCATAAATACAATAATACCATTATATATAAACATATAATAGATTTTGTTGTGGTTAATTTTTTAAAGTTTTAAACAAAAATCTTTGACTTCTTTAAAAGGACATAATATGATGTCTTTAATATAGATGATGTATTGATTGACATTTGTACAAATCCATGTATAATATATAAGACAAATAAACATAGTCTTTTATATGACCTTTAATTTAAAAAAGACAATTTTATGATACAAAACAAAAAGTCAGAATTTATGTTGGTTTACAATAAGACACATAGGCTAGCATCTGCTGTTTTTATGGTTGCTAATATAATTGAAGACAATATTGATTTAAAAAATAAACTAAAAGGACTGTCTCTGAATATAGTCTCTTATTCTGTAAAATTAAAAGACAGTAATTTTTCAGATACTAAAAAAATTATATTAGACATAGAAAAAAATGCCCTTGAATTAATGTCTGTATTAGACATTGCGGCGGTATCTGGTCTTATATCAAAAATGAATGGATCCATATTAAGAGAATCATTTCAAAATTTTATAAAACAATTATCAGATCTTGTGGATAATTTTGAAAACAACAATATTGATTCAGTTGAAAATATTTTTGATTCAAAAAAAGAAAATCTGTTTGATTCTAAATATATAAATATGTATAATCAAAAATCAGTTTTAGATAAAAATACAAAAATTTTAGACAATAAAAACGTTAATAACGTTATTGAAAAAAATAACCCTATCATTTCAAAAAATGATCATGATAAAAAAGAAAATAATAAAAGGAAAGAGCAAAGAAGAGAAGCGGTTCTTTCTTTTATAAAAGACAACAATGGTTGTGGCATAAAAGACATATTGCCAAATATAGTTGGTTGTAGTGAAAAAACAGTACAAAGAGAGTTGATATCACTTATAAATGAGGGTAAATTAAGGAAAATTGGAGAAAGAAGGTGGAGTAAGTACTTTGTTGTTTAAATATTTGTATTAATTTTTAGATTTCGGATAGATAATAAATATTTTGTTATTTGACCCAAACCTAAAAATATGCAATACTTTAGGTTGACCGTTTCGCCTTTAATTTATAACACCTTATCCACATTTATTTTTGATAACAATGGATTTATGGGTTAAAATTGTTAGGTGTAGGTTTGTTTGCGGTACTTTGACAATCAAATAGGTTATAAAAATAATTCATTACTAAGGAAGCTATGTACTTTTTATGGTAGGTATTTACAGATAATCTTTTTTACATTTTCACTAAACTGATCATTCTTGTCGAATAAAGCTTGATCAATGATTTAGTTGAGGTCAGTCTTAAAAAACTGATTTGTTTGCGACATATTGCTTTTTAAAGTAATTATGTGACAGAGGTTAATACCTCTTCAATTATTCAGTTATTATTAGTTTAAACAAAACTTTATAAAAGTTTTGTTTATCAACTTTCTTTTTATTTTTACAAAAAAATTATCAATAATAGTAAAAATAATCTGAAATTAAAAAATTTATGAAATTAAAATCAAAATTGTTTGCGGGTGTTGTTGGTTTGACGATGGTTTTGAGCACTGTAGCTATACCAGCTAGCGCTCAAACTACTGCTGAACTTACAGCTCAAATCAATAGCTTGTTAGCTATGATTGCCCAACTTCAAGCACAAGTTGCTGGTGGTTCATCATCATCTAGTTCTTCTTGCGCTATGTTTACTAGCGATCTTACTGTTGGATCAACAGGTTCACAAGTTTCTGATCTACAAAAATGGCTTGTGTCAAAGGGTTACTTAGTTATGCCTGCTGGAGTTTCTTATGGAAATTTCGGTTCATTAACTAGAGCTGCTCTTGCTAAATATCAAGCAGAAGCTGGTATTTCTCCAGCTGCTGGATACTTTGGTCCAATGACTAGAGCAAAATTGAATGCAATGTGTTCAACAGGTAGCTCATCAACAACAGGTGGTACAACAAACTCTGGTTCAACAGGTATATCAACAGTTGGAGCAGAAGGTACTCTTGCTGTAACTCAATCAAACTCAGGTTTGGTTTCAACAGCATACGAAGGAGATTCTATGAAAGGTATTTTGGGCTTTGATGTAGAAGCTAAAAACTCAGACATCGCAGTTCAAAGAATCAAAATAGCTCTTGGTAGCTCAACAACTATATACAATAAAATTTACAAAAAGTTTTATGTAACTAGTGGTTCTGATACTTTAGCTTCAGTAGATCTAAATTCTTCTACTGTTATTAAAGATGGTGGTACTTACTACATAACAATCTCAGGATTTAATCTAGTAGTTCCAAAAGGTGCAAAGAAAAACGTTACAATTAAAGCTGACGTATATGGTACAGTAGATTCTGCTGACCAAACTTCTTACACAATAACTTTGGCTACAGATGGAGTTAGAGGTGTAGATGGAGCAGGTATTGATCAATACGCTGGCGGAACAAGCATTTCAAGAAGCACAACTATAGATGATACTCTTGCAGATTCTGCAACATTGAAAGTATCTCTAAACACTTCATCTCCTAAGAAAATGGATGTAGTGGCTTCTGCTGGTTCAGATGAAAATGAACTAGATAAACTTTCAGTTTTGACATTTGATGTTAAGGCTGAAAAAGATGCTGTAGAAATTACAGACGCTGTTATTGGTGTAGCTAAGACTGGAGGTGGTGGTGCAAATGCTTCAACTACTGTTTACCTTTTTGATGGTAATACAGAATTGGACAATGCAACTGTAAACTCATCAGGATATGCAAACTTCTCTGACTTTGATTATGTAGTTCCAAAAGATACTACAAAAACTTTGACAGTTAAGGTTGATGTAAGAAGTGCTAACGCAACTCTCGCAAACTTCATAGCGACAGCTTCTTCAACAGGTATGCTTGCAGAAAATTCAGTAGGTGACTCTTTGAGTGCTTCTGAAAAAACAGGTACAGCTACAGGTTACCAAATAGGTATTAGAAACCTTGGTCCTGAAGTAACACTTGTATCTAAGAGCGTAACAACTTCAGGTGTAGCTCAAACAAACAGCTCACCTCTAAGTACATCAACACTTACAGCTACATTTAACATCAAAGTTAAAGCTGTAGGAGGTGATATAATGTTCGGTACAGCTGCTTCTGGTACTCCTATGTTTGCAAGCTCAACAGCTAGCTTCAAGGTTTACAGAAATGGTGCTTACGACGGTACTGTTAGTGCACAATCAACTTCAACTTCATTTACAACTCCAAGCGGTGTCACAACTTCTGGTTTGACAAACAGCTTTACATTGGCTGAAGGTTCTGAAGTAACAGTTCCTGTAACATTCCAAATCAATGGTAGAAAAGTTGATAGCACAGCGCTTTCAACAGGACTATACTCAATTGGTTTTGAAGGTATACAATGGGCAGGTGGTAGTGCAGTTTCTCCTACAACAACATTTATGGCAGGAGAAGCAGATTGGAGAACATCTGATGTAAGCTTCCCTTAATGTAGTCTCTTTACTAAAGCAATCTAGCTACGGTTAGGTTTGCTAAAGTAAAAACAAGAACACCGCTTTATGCGGTGTTTTTGTTTTTATAAATTTTGCTTGAATAAAAGGTTTATAGTGATAAAATTATTATATGTTTTATCGTTATCGAAATTTTATAAAGCTTACTTTTGGGTTTTTGTGTATTGTGTGTGTAAGTCTTTTTGTTATGTTTGTTACAAATACTTTTACAAATGAAAAAACAAATCAATCTGCATCTGTTATATCAAAATAATGATTCTAAAAGAAAACCTTAATAAATTAATTAAATTTTTTATAAATTGCCTTTTCGTTAAAAAATATAAAAATTTCTCTTTTCTGTTTTTATTAATAATATTTTTGACATTTTTTCCAAAAATAATATTTGCAGATGTTTCTAAAATTGTCTTTATAACAGAAGAACAGGTGATAGGTAAAAATGAGATATCAAATGCTATTACAATTCAAACACAAGATTCCTCTGGTAATTTAATACAAACAAATGAAACTATTGATATTGATTTTACCTCAACCTCTAAAACAGGTGAATTTTTAAATAGTTCTGGAAATAGTGCTACTAAATATATGAGCACTAATACAGCTAACAAAACATTTTATTACAGAGATAATTCTGTGGGTAATTTTACTATCAATATAAATGCAACAGGTAGGAATAGTTTAAAAGAATTTACAACAAATCAATCTATAAAGATTTTAGATAGTAATTCTTCTAATACAAAAACAGTTACT
>CAZFHL010000029.1:0-8454 GCA_964519145.1 uncultured Candidatus Saccharibacteria bacterium | reverse complement strand
ATTTTATAGCCTTCTTTTTTTAACTTCTTGATTTTTTCCTCTCTTCCTCTATTATACTCACCTATCATTCCGTCACTCCTTATGACTCTATGGCACGGTATCTTTGGGTTAAAGTTTTTCTTTAAAATACTACCGACTGCCCTACTAGCATTTGGACTTCTAGATAATTTCGCGACTTGTTTATATGTCAAAACATCACCTTTTTTGATTTTAGCAACAATCTTTAAAACTCTTTCTTTAAAAGTACCCATTTAAATCAAAAAGTAATTCTTTCTAAACTTTCTTTCTTTCCTAAAACAGAAAGCATTGTAAACGGGTCAGGACTTTTATCTTTCCCGGTTAGAGCGACTCTAAGTGGCCAAAGGACATTACCTCTCCCCTCTTTTTCTGCATAATCCCATAAAACACTTTTTATTTTTTCTGGTGTTTCAAAAAAAGTATCATCTGTCTTGTCCAAAATTTCTTTTATATTTTTCAAGTGTTTTTTAGAAGTCTCTAAATCCCCCTCTTTCCAAACAAGAAGTTTTTGGACAAAATCTGGTTTTTGGAAAAAATAATCTAAATCCCCTGCTTTTGCCAAATCCTCTAAATCTCCCCATTTTGAAATTCTATCAACCAATATTGGAGTGATTTTTCTTAAAACATCTTCATTAAATCTAGCTAAATTTTTTACAGAATCTGGAAGCCATTTTAAAATACTTTCAAAATGCTCATCAAAATTTAAAAGTTTTATATGTTCCTTATTCATCCAAAGGAGTTTTTCTTCGTTAACCTTTGCAGGAGAACTTTGGATTTTATTTATATCAAAAACATCTATTAATTCTTGTTTTGTGAATATTTCTTTTTCTCCACCAGGATTAAAACCAAGAAAAACTAAAAAATTAACCATTGCTTGTGGAAGAAAACCATCTTTTCTGTATTCCAGTGTATCTTTTGCACCATCTCTTTTACCCATCTTTTTATTACCACTTTCTCCTAAAAGTGGTGGTGCCGTAACATAAATAGGCTGTCTAGCTCCAAGTGCTTCATAAACTGCAATATAATTTGGAGTTGAAGATATAAATTCTTGGCCCCTTATTATGTGGGTTATTCCCATCTCTATATCATCTACAATATGAGCAAAATTATATGTTGGATAACCATCTGATTTTATCAAGATAAAATCATCCAATGCTTCTTCACCAGCAGAAAGCTCCCCCCTAGCAACGTCATTCCAATTTGTTCTTTTTAATTCTTTAATTTTAAAACGAAGTGGCATCCCTTTTTCCCATTTAGGTGGATTGTTTGGTCTGTATTCTCTAAACAAAAAAGGCTTTCTCTCTTCCTCTGCTTTTTTTCTCAAATTATCTAGTTCTTCTTCTGATGTTGTATCTGCATAAGCAAATCCATTTTCTATTAGTTTGTTTGCGTACTTTGTATATATATCTAACCCTTTCATTCTCTCTGATTGTATATATGGCGCATTTGGACCACCAATATCTGGGCCCTCATCCCAGTCCATACCAAGCCATTTCATTGTCTCTTTTATATGGTCTATTGAACCCACAACCTCTCTTTTTTTATCAGTATCTTCTATGCGAAGTATAAAAGTACCATTATTTCTTCTGGCCCAGAGCCAAGCATACAAGGCCGTCCTAACATTACCAATATGCATAAAACCCGTAGGAGACGGTGCAAACCTTGTTATTACTTTTTTGTCTTTATTTTCCATTACTTGTAATTTAAATTATTCCTTTAAACTAATTCTTCGTGTGAAATTATAATTGATAATATTTCTTTTGCAATGACGCTAGAAGCATCGCTCTTAAAAAACTCTTTAGCTTTTTCTGACATTTCTTTTTTTATATTTTCATTTTCTAAAATCTTTTTTATTTCAGATATAAAAATATGTTGTTTTAAGTTCTCTTCTTCTATTACAGAGCAACTACCAGTTTTTTTATAAGCAAAAGCGTTTGAGACTTGGTCATGGCTAACCTCGCTATTTATTGGAATTATGATAGAAGGTTTACCCCAAGAAGATATTTCAAATATTGTAGAACCTGCTCTGCTTATAACAATATCAGATGCGCCACCTGCCATTCTCATTTCCAAACTATTTAAATAACCATAAGGTTTGTATCTTTCTCTAAATTTGTTATCAAGTAGTATTGCGTTGGATGCCTCTTTTACTATTTCTATATTTTTAGGACCAGTCTGGTGTATAACTTGATAATCTTTTATTAAATCTTGAATAGAATCTAATATAATATTATTTATTATTTCAGCTCCTTGAGATCCTCCTACAACAAATATAGTTTTTATACCTTTATCAAAACTAAAAAATTCATGACAATTTTCAGAAATTGTTTGTCTTTTTTCTTCCATTATTGGTTGACCTGTATGCAAGAGTCTGTCTTTGTGTTTAAAATAAACTGTTGCTTCTTTATATGATACAGCTATTCTTTTTGCAAATTTTCCTGCCCAAGCATTGGCTCTTCCTGGTTTTGAATCTGATTCATGTATAAAAACTGGTATTTGAAGTATTCTGCCTGCAAGTACTACAGGAAAACTTCCGAAACCTCCTTTACTAAATATAACATCTGGGAATATATCAAATAAATCAAATAAAGCTTTTATAACTCCATGAAATGTTTTAAATAAGTCAAAAAAGTTTTTTATAGAAAAATATCTTCTTATTTTCCCTGCCAAAACTTTCTTATATTTTATATTATTGTCATATAAAATGCCTTGGTTGTATGGGTCAGGGCTAAAAAAATACATTTCTGGTTCAATCAGTTTTTTTTCTTTTACTATTTTTTTTATGGATTCAGCTATGGCAATAATAGGATAAAAATGTCCTCCACTACCTCCACCTGTAAATACAATTTTCATAAATTTATTTTTTAAGTTCTAATTTTTTATTCATTTTAGATATATTCATAACTATACCAACTTCTATTAAAGTAATAAATAGAGCTGTTCCCCCATGACTTATGAAAGGCAGAGGTATGCCAGTAAGTGGCAGTATCCCAAGCATACCACTTATATTTAAAAAAGCTTGGGATACTATCATTACAATAATACCAATAGCCAGAAATTTACCAAAATCATCTTTTGATGAAGAAGATATTTTTAGACCTTCCATTCCAAATAATATGAACAGAGTTATTATTATAACTGTTCCAACAAAACCAAATTCTTCTCCTGCAACAGCAAATACCGAATCTCCTATGGGTTCTGGTAGGTATTGAAATTTTTGAATACTTTGACCAAAACCTCTTCCAAACAAACCACCTGATCCGATAGCAATCATTGATTGTTTTAATTGGTAGCCACTTGTTTGACTATTGAGACTCGGATTTAGCATCACTTCTATTCTTTGTTTTATATAAGGTCTTGTAGACGCTAGTAAGGCTACTAATATAAATCCACTTATTAGTATATATAAAATATGTTTCCAATTTGCTCCAGAAACTATATACATAGAAAGTGAAGCAAAAAGTATGACAGCAAATGAATCAGTGTCAGGTTGTAACAAAAGAATTAAACCAATAATAGATATCATTATAATAAATGGCATAAGTCCCCATCTAAATGTTTCTGCTTTATTTTTTATTTTAGATAACCAAGATGATAGGTAAACAATAAAAGAAATCTTTAAAAATTCTGCTGGTTGAAAAGAGATAAAACCCAAATCTATCCATCTCTTTGCTCCACCATGTTCAAACCCTATTTTCGGTACAAAAACTAGGAGAGTCAAAATAATACCAAATATTAGTAGTAAAAAAGAATACTTTTTCCATACATGATAATCTATTTTTGATACAAAAAAACAAGCAATTGATCCTAAAAATAAACCGTAAAATATTTGATTAAATGCCACACTACTGAATTTCACTTCATTTCTTGCAAGTATACCTAAAGAAGCAGAGCTAAATATGAAAAAGCCAAAAACAACTAACAATAAAGTTAAAATTAAAAATGACCTACTTATTTTGTTATTTGTAGATTTCATATTTAATATTCTAACATATTTTGATAAATGGAATTGTTTTTTTAAAGACTTTTGGAAAGAGGTTTTATCAATATAAAACACCGAATATTAATTCGGCGTTTTTTAAAATCTACAATACTAAATGATTATTATTTAAATATAAAAATGTTCCTTTCTTTACCTCATATCCATCTGGTGCTCTTGTTACGATAGCATTGCATTTTTGTCGATATTTGTTTTTTCTGTTTTCGGTAACTGCTATTGGTGTTTTGACACACTCAATTTTATATTTATTTTGTAAACTATCATCGTAAAGAAAAAAGGTATCCCCGACCTCAATTTCTCTAAATAGCCTAAATTCAATTCCGCCACAATTCATGTAGGACTCCTTCTTTTTTATATTATACAAAATTATCCAACAATTGCAAGTATAATACCCAAGATAGCGCATACGGTAGAAAATATCCAATAACGCATAGTTACTTTGTAGGATGGCCAACCGATGGCTTCAAAATGATGATGTATTGGCGCTATAAGAAAAACTTTTTTACCTCGTATCTTTTTTGATAAGACTTGAATAATATCTGAAAGAGATGTTGCAACTAAAGGCATGGCCACAATAGGAAGTACCAACAATCCATATCCTCCCCCTAATCTGTCTGTCATAAAAGCTACTACAGTGAGGGTTATTGTGAGACCCATAGTCCCTGTTTCAGACATATAAAATCTGGCTGGCGGAATATTAAACCAAAGAAAGACCAAAATACCTCCTACTATAGCTATACAAAATCCTGCAAGGTCTATTTGTTGTTGATAAAAGGCAATACCTGCATATGATGCAAACATTGTTGCAAAAACTCCACCTGCGAGTCCGTCTATACCATCTATCACTCCACCTGAATAAATAAAAAGACTAACTAATAAAAATACAACTATAAATATTGGTCCTAAAATCAATTGATTGGTTCCAAATATGTTTTCAAAAGGTATTCCTATGCTGTTTATATCAAGTTTATAGTAAAACCAAAAAGCACAAGCAAGAGATATGGTAGAAACTACTAATAATCTATTTTTAAGAGAAAGACCCCCTTTACCTGTTTCTTTTTTTGATCTTATGATTTCTAAATAGTCATCTATTAGTCCTATCAATGCTCCAAATATAAGGGTTGCAAGTGGTAACCATGTTTGATTTCTTGAAATTATATCAAGTTTTGTTGTTGTTTCGTTTGGAAAAAATATGGCTATTGTCCATATTAAAAACATTGTAAACCCAGTACTAAACCAAATTATGATGCCACCCATCCTAGGTGTGTTTACCTCTTTTTCTTTATGTAGAGAATTAAAGATTGTAGCTTCACTACCATCCAAAGAAGTCTTTCCTCCTTTATGTTTCCACATTTTATTTTTATATAAAAAATCAGTTAAAAAAGGAGTAAATAGTAGACCAAAAAGAAAGGTTAAGATGGCGGGCAAAAATACTTTTACTATATCTATTATCATGTTTCTAATTAATTGTTATTTTGTATATATTTAATACTTTTGTCTATAAGCATCAGTGTGTCTGTGAATCTTCCTGTCTGACTAGAACCTAGCACTACTATAATTATTGGTCTGTTTAATCCTGCGTCAAAAATGATTGCTAAATTTCCATTTGCCAAATCAGTAAAACCAGTTTTAGAAGCTATAAGATTTGGTATTTTATTTATAAAATCATTTGTATTTATGGCTTCATATTTTTCATTAAAACTTTTTAAAGATAAATCTGTGTATTTTGTTGCTTCTAATAAATGAGGGTGGTTTAGTAGTACATATGAAAATAAAGTCGATATGTCTTTAGTAGATCCATAAGCCCCTCCGATTTCAGTATCTTCGTCCAGTCCGTGTTCGTTAAAAAATTTACTGTCATTCATACCAATCTCTTTTGCTTTTTCGTTCATCAATTTTATAAAATCGGTATTTTTTATTCCATTATTTATTTCCTTTGTGGCAGAAGCTATAGCCATTGCCCCATCGTTTGAAGAGGTGATTAATGTAAAATCTAGCAAGTCTTTAGATTTCCATTCGTCTCCTACTTTTAAATTTGAATCCCCTGTTGGTGTTAGGTATTCATTTTTTATTTTTATTCTGGCATTTTCTCCTATGTTTTCATAAGCAGTAAGAGCTGTCATTACTTTTGTTATAGAAGCAAGTGGTAAAGGCAAATCTTTATTTTTAGAATATAATTCCTTATTTTTTACAATATCAAACACCATAACACTTTTTGCTTCTAAATTTAAATCTTCAAAATAGCTTTTTTTATTTATTTTTTTATCTATCCTATTCTTAAAATTTTCTTTTTTACTATTTATAGTTATGGCAAATGTAATGATAGACACTATACTAAGTAATATCAAAAAATGTACAAAATATTTTGTTCTTGTTTCTTTATTTAATATTTCTGAGATTTTTATATTCATAATTTAATCTGTTTTTTCTTGTTCAATTTCATTTATTTTGCCTATTTCATTTTTAAATAACTCGAAACTTGGTAGTTCTTTTGCATTTTTTATCCCCAACAGGGCAAAAACTTCTAAAGTTGGTTTGTATCTTGTGATTCTGCTTTCTTTAGACTCAGCTTTTTCTATAAGTCCTCTCAATAATAAATTTCTAATTATGTAAGAAGAATTTACCCCTCTTATATAATCAACCTCTCTTCGTGAGACTTCCTCATTATAAAGCACAATGGCCAAAGTTTCCAAACCTGCTTTTCCTATATCTTCTTTCATTTCTTCTTTCTGTATTGTCTCTATTAAATATTGCATATCTTTTGCTGTGGCTAAAGATAGATGAGTATTTGAAGTAATTAGGCATATTCCTCTATTTTCAAAAATTGTATTTAATCTTTCTATAGATTTTAATAATATATCTTCATTTATTTCTAAAATTTTGATTAAATCTTTTATTGAAACCGGTTCATTTTTATAAAACAAAATAGCTTCGATTTGTTTTGTTATTATATCTGTATTTTGATTATTTTCTGTATTCATATTTTAAAATAAAATTAATATTTTGGTGTGGCTACGCTTTCTGATTCTATGTCTATATCTGAGAAATGATTTTCTTGATTGACCCTTCTTACACCCTGTTTGACTAATTCTAGCATAGCAAGAAAACTAACGATAACATTTACTTTTTCAACTTTTCCTATATTTGAAAAATCTTTAAAACTGGTTTTCATACTATTTGTTATTCTTTCTGTCAGTCTCTCCATCATTTCAGGCAAACTGATTATTTTTTTTACTGTGATTTGAGGCACTTCTTCTTTTTTTGGTATGTTATTTAGAATTGTTTTGAGTGCATTTTCTATATTATTTACACTAATGTCTTTACTAGGATTAAAGAAAACTATTTTGTTTTTTGATTCATTTGCAAAATATAATCTATTTCCAAAGATTTTTTGTATCTCCATACTCATCTCCTTGTATTTTTTGTACAAAATAAGCCTTTTTTCTAAATCACTGATATTTTGGCTTTCATTTTCTGTAATTTCTAAATTTGGCAAAAGAGATTTTGATTTTATGAGTAATAATGTAGAAGCTATAAATATAAAATCTGTAGATTCAGATATTGGAAATTCTTCGAATCTTTTTATATGTTCTATAAATTCATCCGCTACAAAAGATAAAGAAATTGTATTTATGTGCAACTTTCTTTTTTCTATTAAATTCAGTAGCAGTTCCAAAGGACCCTCAAACTCTCCTACTTTGATCTTGAAATTTATTTTTGTTGTATCCATTTTATTATGATAGCAAATCAGAATCGTTTTTTATAGTTTAACTTCAGATATTACAATTCCCAATTCACTATAAGTGACTAAATTGTAAAACTCGTCGAAATCACACTTTTTTGAAGCCTAGCGAGCGCGACTGGCGCAGCTTCGCAGGAATTTTTCACCAGAAAAATATCCGTGGTTCAAAAAGATGTGATGAGAAAGATTTTTATAATTTAAATAAGTGACTAAATTCAGTGAAATATATAAGCAGTGATACTGATTGATTTCTAAATTTAAATATGGTATATAATAAATGGAGGTTTGAAAATGAAGGAACTCTCAGTGACTTTACTTGAAGCGGATTTAACTTTTGGAGTCGGAATTAACATCTTTCAAGATGATGAACTTGTGCAACCTTCTGAAACTATGCTATTTTTACCCTCTATAACTGAAGGAGAATGGAGAAATAGAAAGAATAGATATGCTAATTCTTGGCCAATTTCTATCCCTAACAAGTGTCTCAATTATTGTGTTTGTTGTGGTAAGAGGATTAATCCGGGAGAAACTTTAATCGCTCTTCAGCGTCTTTTAAAAAGGAATAAAATTGTTCGGAATGGAAAATTCTGTTCAATTGAGTGCGCAGAGACTTATGCATTAAATCCAGTAGAGCCAGCTGTGCCTTTGAATAGTAGGATTGCTTCAATTGCAAAGCAGACCCCTAGGTTTTGTA
>CAZFHL010000028.1:0-8467 GCA_964519145.1 uncultured Candidatus Saccharibacteria bacterium | reverse complement strand
GACTTCTCAGCACGATCAGCCTCCCCTTCTATTTTTTTCTTTATATCACTATTTGAAAGACCTTGGGCTTCTTTTATTCGTTTATTTATCACATCATTCGAAAGACCTTTTATTTCCATAGACAATTCATCATCAGCAATACCTTTTTGATTAAATCTTGTTTCTGCTGTTTGATATGAATCTTCGGCTTCTTTTATTTTATTATTTATATTTCTATAATTAACATCCATTCTTATAAAATCCTTTTTCTTTGCTGATAAGGCTTTTTCTTTCTCTGCCAAATCCTCTCTTGCTATTCTAAAATCTTCAGTTAATGTATTATTTATGTCTGTTGCCTGCTTGATTCTGTTTTTGTCACCACTTTGTATCGCACTGTTTAACTCCGCACTAGCTTGAACTTTTTGTTGTTTTATACTGTCTATATTTGTTTTAGCGTCAGTAATTGCTTGAAGCTCTGGTGCTGCATGAGTTTGTAAATAAGTTTGTTCTTCTGCCTCTGCTGAACGAACAGCTTGATTGGCCGTGTCTAAATTATCTCTTCTTATTTTATTAATCTCAGCTCTATGTGCTGTATCATTTTCAGCCTCATCCCTTATTTTTTTAAGTTGTGCTTTTTCTGCATCAGATTGAGTATAGTATTTTTTATAATATGCAGCTTTTTCTTTTGCTTTTTTCTCTATCATTGCTACAGCACCACCTGCCCCTCCAGCTGCACCAAGAACACCAAGCGCACCACCAAGACCTGGGATTTTATTTGCATAAGGTACAGACCTCGCATCAAAACTACCACTTGCCACCTTTCCTGTTGTCCAAAGGCCAGCTTTACCTAGCAAACTTCCAGACCTAGCCTTGTCTCTAAGCCAATTTGATTGGTTTGCTCTAGCAGCCACTTGACCTAAAGATTTTCTACCCATCCAAGCGGCTCCACCTACGGCTACTGTGCCAATTCCAGATGTTATTTTATCAAAAAATAGTGTTTTACTAGCCATACTTTTTGCTTGGACTAAGGCTAAAACAGACATACCTATTATAATCACATAATTTAGGAGCAAACCAAGAGCATTTTGTGGAGTTGTGATTAAATGTGTCCATTGTTGAGGAACTCCACCCGATACTGTTAAATTTGCAGCCAAAGATGAACCTATTTTAAAAGTGACCCAAGTCAAAGCAAAAAACATTGGAGCAAAAAATGATTGATCTATAAGAGCATTTTTCCATGTATCAAATTGACTTTTTTGGTTTGGTATTATATATGCAATTAAAGCAAGTGGTGATAGTATCATTACAAAAATAAGGACTATAAACCTGGCTGCGAACATTAAACCTGCAACCAAAAGTATAACAGCCAATATCAGCATAAATACCGAAGACATAATACCAACAACTAAAACATTCATAGCTCCCATACCAGATTTAAAT
Source organism: uncultured Candidatus Saccharibacteria bacterium (assembly GCA_964519145.1). Classification (GTDB taxonomy): domain Bacteria; phylum Patescibacteriota; class Minisyncoccia; order Phycocordibacterales; family WO2-35-19; genus CAZFHL01. Next base: position 7,048 of record CAZFHL010000028.1, on the reverse strand, counting down.
ACATCAGCACTAAACCAAGTCTGCATACCAAGCATTCTCATATAACCACCAGATATACTTTTATCATCAAAATTTACTGTACGAGCCACCATGCTACCATTTTCAGCAGCGGTTAGTGTTGTACTATTTGAAGTTGTAATTGCGTTGTAAAAACCAATAGAAGCAATGTTTGAAGCGTCTATAACAACTTTGCAAAAGAAAAGACTAAAATTCATAACCATAGCAATAATAACTATGTTTCTTATGGTTGTGCCTACACCTGCTGGATTTAAATCAAACATAGCTTTAAAAGCTGTGTAAACTAAGACAAATATAAAAGCTAAATTTGCTACATCACGAAGTGTTTTCCATGCGTCTAAAATTCCTTTTCCTAGTGTTCCTTCTTGTGTACCCCCAATCCATTCAGACATATTTTGGATTGACTGTTGTACTATATAATCAAATAAATAACCCGAGATAATTAATACAAGAGAAGAAAGTCCCATCAAAACTTGTCCTATAAATGTAAATATCTTTTCTCCAAGCCAATCTACTCCCCAAGAAGAACCACTGTTTGTTCGTGGTGTTGGTTGAGTGGCTTGTTGGCCTGGTGTGGGGTTTCCTTGATTTACACACCTCACTCCACCACCATTGGGTACATCTATATGAGTCTGCCCCGCAGGACAATGTGCGCCAAACAATGATAATGGAAATATCATCATTAAAATAATTGGCACCAAAATCAGTTTTTTGTTTAATAGATTGTCAAAAGCTTTTTTCAAATAGTCTTTTTTGGAGGCTTGCGAGGCTGACTGAGCCGAGCACGAGGAAAATTTTAGCAAAAATTTATCCGTGCTCCAAAAAAGACTATTTGAAAAAAGCTTTTGACTGATGCCGAATGTTTTATAAAAATTTATTAAAGATGTAAAGAATCTTTGTATCATTAAACATTATTTTAACACCAATTTGAAAAACAAACCAAACTATCTTGTGACTTTGATGATTAAATCAAATTTAGCAGTTCTATCACTATTTTTTTGATAAGCAGTGATTGTGCTTGTATAGATTTTGCCTATATTGCATTTATTTATAGAATCTCCAATTGGATCAATTATACTATCTGTATCAGAATTTATTCTATATGGCATTAAAAATTCGGATTTTAAATATGTTTCTGTATCAAGATTTGCTATTTTTTGAGCCGTATCCCCTCTTTTATATGGGAAAACTTGTCCATCATAATACGCTTGTGCTGGTCTACAAGTACCGATTTCATTTTCTGTCATTTCTCCAAGTGCTCTGTCTGTTGTTATTCTCTTTTCTATTTTTATATAATCTGCATTTTCTACTTTCCATAAGTATCTAAATACATCAAAATTTGTTTTAGGAGAAATTGTTATCTCGTGCCTACCTTCTCTTGTTATGTTTAGATTTGATGCTTGATTGAAATATTCTGTTTTCAATATATCATGTCTTGTTCCTGTATTATTTTCTGGATTAAATTGTTTCTTTTCTACAACAATTGCTCCTATTTTTGGTGCATCCCCTGTATTTATAACTTTTGGAAATTCTAGAACCTCTTTATCATTCATTGGTCCTTCAAATTGTACAAGTCTTTCATATGTTCTGTTGTTATTACTTACAGATACTGTTGTGGTTTCAGATATCATTTCTCCATTTTCTGTTAATTTTATTTTACCAATATTTTTTGTACTACCTAAATCAATAATAAATACAGCATTTCTGTCTCTTCCTAAACAGTTTACTCCAAATGTTCTACAACTTTGATTAGTCTCACCAGCATTCCAATTTGTCTCTATGTTTCCATCAAAAGCATGTGCTGTTGGTGTACCTTGTGCTCCTGCATATGAAAAACTAGGAGCATAAACCTGTAAATTGTTTAGATTTAGTTTTATATTTTCTCTATCAAAAATTTCTATTTCTCTCCAAGAAACCCAGCCTTTTTCTGTGGTATCTATTTTTATAAATCTAAAACTCATACTGCTTGTGCTTGTGTTTACAGGCACAGTGCTATTTGTCATAGCTAAACCGTTTGTTGAATTTATTTGATTATTTGTAGAATTGTTTATGTTAGTTTGGTTTGTTGTGCTCGTTGTTGTTGCTCTTGTTGTAATATTTGAATTTGAACCGGCATTTAACGGAGTTGTTCTTGTGTTTGAACCATCTATTCCAATAGAATAATTATTTGATATTACTCTAGCACTTTCTACTAATCTATTTAATATGTTTGATGCTGAATTTACATAATTATAGACACTATTTTGAGTTGAATTAGACTGATTATTTGTATTTGTTTGATTATTTTGTGTAGATGTATTTGTTGTATTTGGTCTTCTTGTTTGAACAGATGCGTTTGTTGCATTCCAACTAGAAGGGTTGCTTGTTCCAAAATATTGTCTAGCTCCAGCTGCGCAAGTAACAGAGCCTGCTGTTGAACCAGGCCTTCCTTCTATACTGTCTACAATAGCGCAAGGTACCGTGTACCACATAGGGTTTATGTTATAACCAGATCCATAAGCTGTTGTTGTGCCAAAAAATGGATCAGGAACAGTATATCCACTACCGCTACCACCATAACCAACAAGAGTTTCAGGACTAAAACCACTTTGGCCATTTATAGTACAAGATCCAAAATATGAATTTGTATTTACAAATGTTTCTGGTCTTGTTTCTATGTTACAACTTATATCATAACCTAAAGATCTCCCTTGAAGTTCTGCTAGTCTTGCACATTCTGCTGTGGCGCTTTGATCGTATCTTAAATTTCCACTACATTTTTGTGTGTTTGTTTCTGTGTTAGAAGTTTGTGTACTCGGATTTCCGCCAATACAATTATTTAAATCGTTTGTACAAGAACCACTAGGACAAACAAGAGGAGCTATTTCAGGACAAGCAGACTCAACTTTTGTTTGCGGAATGAAAAAAATAAATAACAAAGGAACAAAAAATAATATTTTTTTGGTTAAATGATTTTGGGGTAGTGTACACATTTCAAAAGTCTTTCTCAATAAAACCTTTTTGGACCACGGATATTTTTTTGCTAAAAAATTCCTCGAGCTCGCGCCAGTCGCGCTCGCTAGGCTCCAAAAAGCTTTTATATTCGACGACTTTTGAAATAGGTTTAATTTTTTCATATAATTAAATGATTTTTTAGTATATATAATATTATACACTAATGTTTAAAAATTTTATTGGTCGCCAGATGTACCACTACCATCTCCTGCCGGTGCTCCGCCAGGAATACAAGATGGATCATTCGGATAGTTTTGACAAAATGTATTTGCTCCTGGAGGGGCATTACATTCTGCTGCAGTTGGATTGTTTCTACATAAATTTGCATCATAAGGAGGTAGGTTTAAAACATCATCTACTCCGCTTCCTGTTGTTCTGAAATAATTGTTTACTTCATCGCTTCTATCATTATTTGAACCCCCTTGTAATCTATCTGTAAAAGAATCATTGCTACCATTTGTTGATGTGGATTCTTTATTGCTTAATCCAGCCAAACCTTTACCTATACCACCCATTATTTGATTAACTAACTGATTCAAAAGAGCTGTGATTATTTCGTTTATTTCATCCCCTACAGCAAGCCTATTGTCTCCTATATTTAAAACACTATTTAGTTTTGAAGAAATAACATCTCCCGGTGTTGTTGTTTTATATCCAGCACATCTTCTAGATGGTCCTCCTGCAAAATGGTTTATATCATCATCGGTTGTATTCTCTAATGCAACATCCCAACCGTAATTTACAGTATCATTTGCTATATCTGTTGATGTAGTATCATTTTGAGTTGGAATACCGGTTTCTAAATCAACAGTTCCACGACCCTGAGGATCTCTTATAGAAGCTTCTCTCATTTGTCTAGATATTTCTTCTGATGATGTTGTATATTCCCACCTATCACAAACTTTGAGAGACATAAAACCTTTACCCCAATTTAATTCTCTGTTTACAGATTCTTGTCTTGTGTTTATTATATTTAACAATTCACTCTCTGCTTGCAAATATGCCCCAATAGGATTGTTGTGCTGTACCTGCGTTAGTTCAAAAAAGTTTTGCCAACCACCATTGTCAAAATCTTCCATAAAATTATCAAAATTCCTACCAATTCCTGTGAGTGTACATTGCCATTGTCTGTCTTGTATATATCTTTGTCTCAATGCTAATCTTACTTTTACATTTATATTTCCACAAAGAAAATTAAATTTAGGATTTTCAAATATATATTGCCCAGCCATTTTAGAGCCAAGATCTTTAAAATATTTATCAGGGTCTTGAATAAAAGAAGGTTTACCTTTAAAGCCACTATTGATCCAATTGACAGTACTTGCGGTTATACGCTCTATGACTAAGTTTATAACTTGAAAAGCAATAGCATCAAGTGCAAAATCTTTGACAAAACCACTCCAATTTCCTACAGATGATATGGTGTTTACCACAAGGTTTACCCAGTCAACAAAGAAGAATGCTTCTGCCTTTTTTGCAAATATAGGGGAAAATGAGGTTAAAAATATGACAACTATAAGTAATGTAGCAATTTTCGTATTAAATTTTTTCACAAAATTAAACATTGTTTAATTAAAATTATATTCCATAAAGTAGATAATAACCACCATCACCTTGTTTATAAATAATTCTATTTTTATTTATAAATTTTATTGTTTCAGATATTACATCTATAAATAGTGCGCCTCCTTCTTGAAATTTTTGTAATCCTTGAGCACCTTTTATAGGGTCATCTAATGTAAGAATCATATCTTCAAGCCCTGATGTGATCATGGATAGGCCTATAAGTAAATCAGTATGAGATTCTTTAAATGTTTGAGGAACATTTATTTTTTCTAAATCTAGCAGGAGTAATTTATAAATATCCACGGCTTCTTTTAATTTATTTAGGTCAGATTTATTTTTTTCATCTATAGCCTTTTTAAATATTTCAATTTCGTTATTTTTTTCCTTTGGTTTGTATTTTTTAAAAACTAGACCTAAATTTTCTCCATATTCTGCTATGGTTTTTCTGCCATTATCTTTTATTGTGTTTATTTTAAAATCAGATTTATAATCAGTGATTGTTTGATTAAAAATGTCTAGATTGTTTTTTATAATAGATTCTTTTTGATCTATAGGTAGAAAATTATTTTCTTTTAGGGCCAAATATTCTCCTAATATATTTTGGGATATTAAATCTGTTGTAGTTTCTGTTTTTAATTCTTCGCTTACTTCTTCTGTCTGTGTTATTGTGTTTATATCGTCTTGCCAATTTCTGTTTTGTGGTATCTCCATCCTTTCTCCAGCTAGTAAATTACCTGCTTTAGTAATTGTTCTTGAACTTGTTTCTCTTCCAAATAAAATAATAGATCCAAAAATTATGGCAACAGTGAGCACTAATGTGCTAAGAGTTTTCTGATCAATTTTATAATTCATAAAAAAATTATATCAAATTTTTTAAACAATTTTCAGCAAAATATAAATAATTGTTTATATCTAAATCCTCCGCCCTAACATTTTTATCTATTTTAAGTACTTGAAAACAATTTTCTATACTTTCTTTGTTGTATTTTAAAGATAAATTGCTAAATAACTTTTTTCTTTTGTGTGCAAAAGAGAGTTTGACTATATCAAAAAACTTTTCTGTTTCTTTTTTATTTCTTTCTATCAAATCTTTAATTTCTAAAATAGCTGAATCTACTTTTGGTGGCGGACTAAATGAACCAGCTTTTACTGTTTCTATATATTTTGGTTTACCAAAAAATTTAACAGATAAAGAGAGGATACTTTCTTTGTTATCTCTACAAACAATTCTCTCTGCTACTTCTTTTTGGACAAGCAAAACCAATTTTACTGGTTTATGTTTGTGTTCCAAAAACTTTTTAAAAATCTCCCCTGTTATATAGTATGGTATATTTGCAATTAGTTTATATTTTTTGTTTTTTAGATATTTATCTAAATTGATTTCTAAAATATCATCATTTATTAAAATTAATCTCTTTGTCTTTATTTCTTTTTCAAATTTTTCTTTCAATATCTCTATCATTTCTAAATCCTTTTCAATCGCCAAAACATATACTCCTAATTTAAGAAGAGACTCGGTCAAAACACCTTTTCCTGGGCCAATTTCTAATACAAATTCATTTTCAGTCAAATCCCCTGCCTTTATTATTGTTTCAATTGCTTTTTTTGAATTTAGAAAATGTTGCCCCAAATGCTTTTTTGCTTTCATAAAGAAAAGATTATCATAAAACCAAAAAACACCCTAGGGTGTTTTTTGGTTTTCTACTTATCAATCAATCCTGTTCCAGATTGATCTATGCCAAGTATTTGAGCTGTCTGAAATCCTCTGTAATCAATTATCCAAGGGTTACCACTTTCGGTATCAACATGTACTTTATATCCGTCTTCTTTGGAATATTCTATTCTATCTATTCTCCCTGTTATATAATTTTCTCCATTCGGATCCAGTCTAAAACAAGAATCTCCAATTTTAAAATCTAATATTCTATCTTTGCCACCAATATTAAGGTTAAGTTTTAAAGGGATATCAGAATAAGTAAAGCCATCTTTAAAAGGTCTATAGCCAGTTGTTGCTATTGGTCGTTTTGGTGATATTCTATTTTCTTCTTTTTTTCCTAAAAATCCTTCAAACATAATTTTATATTAAATATTAATACCACTAATTATATTATCAATTAAATTATTCAACAAGTTTAAAAACATGTTCACTTGTATTTTTAAAAAGACTATCTTTTTAATAAATTTATGTTATATTTTTGGTAGATGAAAATTAAAAAAACATACATTGTTTCCATTTGGATAAACAAAACAGAAATTAAATGTCACAGGTATGGTGTGTTTAAAAATCAAAATAGAGCTTTGCTTTTTTTAAGAACCTACCTTTTTAGAAAGAAAATAGACAACTATTTATACGAGCACAAAAATATTTCATATTTATATGCTCAAATAAATGAATTTGATGACGATTGTGATTATTTTGAGCCAGATTCTGTTAGCCAATTTATATCTATGCAAAATTCCTAAAAATCAC
>CAZFHL010000027.1:6626-8705 GCA_964519145.1 uncultured Candidatus Saccharibacteria bacterium | reverse complement strand
CTCCCCTAGACGTCATAGCCTTGGTAGTCCATTACACTACCAACTAGCTGATATCGCACAGGCCTTTCCCAAAGCGTTAAAACTTTACTCTTGCGAGACTATCGTGTATTAGTCCACCTTTCGATGGATTATTCACGACTTTGGGGGAAGTTCCTATGTATTACTACCTCGTTCGCCACTAACTTTGAGAGAAAATCAACCTTGATATAATCGCAATCTCAATTCAACAAAGTCCGTTCGACTTGCATGCCTTATCCACGCCGCCAGCGTTCATCCTGAGCTAGGATCAAACTCTAAAATAAAACGAAGTTTACTTTAAAATTCTTCGAAATTGTTAGACGGAACAAAACAAAAAATACTAATTTGTATAATTTATTTATATTTTCTCACAATACTAGCTCATTTATCTATATTTATATAGACATAAATCACTACAAATTTTTTACTAAAAATTTGTAAAAAAAGGACTTGCTACTATCCATCAAACCTTACCACGGGTTCAAAATGGACAATATCTCTAAATATTTCTGTTGCTCTATAAGCAACATATTAAGTTATCAAAGTTCTAAATAAATACCTCCTAAATAGAGGTAATATAAAGTATATACATTTTTAAAAACAAGTCAAATATTTGTGAATATCAAAAAACCTATTTGCAGGTAGGTTTTTTGATATCTGTTATGTGGTTAGTATGCCAGCTCTTGCACCCATTAATTTTCTGTAAATAAAGATAAGAGAAAATAAAGATACTGGTATGGACACAATTAATCCTATACCAAACAATATAAATCCAACTAAATTTATAAGACATAGTGTAAATCCAAAAAGAAATAGTTTCCAAAAACTTCCTCTTGTCATTTCCCAACTTTCTTTCATTGCGGTTTTGATTGAACTATTTTTATCAAGCATATACATTGTTGAAAGACTCAATCTTGTATAAAGTATGACTCCTGGGATAACAAGAAATACGAATCCTATCAAAGATATTATAGATACTAAAATTGATACAGCTATATATTTAAGAAATAAAGGTAATCTAAACTCTGTAAATATGTTTAATATTCCTACTTCGATATTGTCACATATTTTAAGAAAGGATTTTATAAATCCTATTTGCCAAACCATACCTATGATTAAGGCAAGAATTAGTATTATGGCATTGTCTGAATTTCCTAGTATATTTACTACTAAAATTATGATTGTGCCTAAAATAGCAATCTGCCAATTTTCTTTAAATTTTTGCCATCCAAACAATATGGCTTCTCCAATTGAAAACATATATTTAAATTAATTTATAAATCATATATATAATACCATATATAAAATAATATTTAAATTATGTGTTATATTTATAATCATGCATCATAAACACAATAAAACTTTGATTGGTCAAATAAAAATAACTCAAAAGCCAATAGGTTTTTTTACTAAAGAAGAATATTTATTGAATAGAAATAATAAAGAGGAAGATATCATTATTTTTGAAGAAAATTTAAATACTGCTTTAGATAAAGATAAGGTAGAGATTGAAGTTATAGGCAAAGACAGAGATAGAAAAAAAGGAAAAGTTTTGAGAGTCATAGAAAGAAATAAAACTAGTTTTGTTGGTACTTTAGAAAATAGGAACGGCTCTTTTGTATTATTGCCAGATGATTTTAAATTTTATAGAAGTATAGAAATCAAAAATCCTAAAGATTTGGTTGCTGGTAACAAGGCTTTAATCAGAATGTGTGATTGGCAAAATCCAAATATAAATCCAAAAGGAGAAATAATTGAACTTTTAGGAAAAAAGGGAGAACATGAAACAGAGATACAATCTATTCTTTTAGACAAAGGTATAGTTTATAATTTTTCCAAAGAGATTTTAGATGAGGCAGAAAAGGTGGCTTTAGAATTTAGAAATCAAAATGAAAATGATAAATTAAAAGAAAGGAGAGATTTTAGAAATATTTTAACTTTTACAATAGACCCTGTAGATGCAAAAGATTTTGATGATGCTCTTTCTTATGAAGAAATATCTGAAAATGTATTAAGGATAGGGGTTCATATTGCAGATGTATCTCATTTTGTAAGACCAAA
>CAZFHL010000027.1:0-6526 GCA_964519145.1 uncultured Candidatus Saccharibacteria bacterium | reverse complement strand
ATTTTAAATGGAGAAGTACAAAATTCTTTAGAAATATTTTCCACTCCACTTTTTGAGATGAATCGTTTAGCAAATATTTATAGAGAAGAAAATAAAAAAAATGGTGCTATTGAATTTGAAACAGATGAAGTGAAATTTGAATTGGATAAAAATAAAAAACCTATCAGGATATATAAAAAAGAAAGACTTCAAAGTATGAAAATGATAGAAGAATGGATGCTTCTTGCAAACAGAGAAGTAGCATATTTTATAAGTCAAAAAATGCAACAAAAAGGTGGAGCTTCTATATTTCGTATTCATGATATGCCAAAGATTGAAAAAATAGAAAATCTATCTATTTTTATACGAGCCTTGGGGCACAATTTGCCTATAAATAATGGTGAAGTAAAAGCAAGAGATATAAATATTTTACTCGAAGAAATAAAAGGTCATTCTTCTGAATCTTTAATAAAGACGGCAACCATAAGGTCTATGGCAAAAGCTGTTTATTCTACAAAAAATATAGGTCATTTTGGTCTGGCTTTTAGATATTATACTCATTTCACCTCCCCTATTAGAAGATACCCAGATCTTTTGATTCATAGGATTTTAAATCAATATTTAAATAATTTACCTATTTCAAAAAATGAAATGGCTAATTTACAAAAAATATCTGAAAAGGCCAGTGAACAAGAACTTGTAGTGGCTGAAGCAGAAAGAGAAAGTATAAAATATAAACAAGTTGAATTTATGGAAAACAAACTCGGTCAAACATTTGACTGCGTTGTTTCTGGTTTGACCGAATGGGGGTTATATGTAGAAAATTTAGAAACAAAAATTGAAGGTATGATTCGATTGAAAGAAATAGAAGGAGATATATATAGTTTAGATGAAAAAAATTATTGTGTTATGGGTTTAAAAACAAAAAAGAAATATTCACTTGGTGATCCTGTCCGTGTCAAATTGGTTTCTGCTGATATAGAAAGAAAGACTTTGGATTTTAAATTGGTTTAATTTAAATATATATGAATTTTTTTAAAATTTGATATTTAAAAAACAAGTTTTGCTTAGTGAGCAAAACTTGTTTTGAAATTTAGATTCCATAATCTATATAATATTTTCCACCTTTATCATCAGACACTGAAATAAAAGAGATTTTTGAACAAGGATGACTTTCCCTGTGAAAATAGATATTTTTAACAAAACTATTTTCTTTAAAATCTAAAACTTTATCTCTAGTAGACTCTCCTATTTCATCTGTTATTTTCATTTTACTATATTCATCTATATCTAGTTTTTCTGTTTTCCAATTTAAATCAAGCTTATTTCTAGTGTGGGTATCGTAGATCAGTGAAAAAAGAATTACAAAATACATTAATATAAAAAATAACCCAAATCCAAGCATAGGGAAACTCAGCATCGGTGGTGTAAAAGCCCCTATTAATAGGAAAAAACCAAAGACGATGAAGATCATTGTTATCACACTTCCCCAATCTACCGCACCATCAATCTTTTCTTTGTGAAATAGATGATACATCAATTTAACACGCAGATTTCGTGAATAATATGCTTTAGCGCTATCAGATTGGATTTTATCTTCATAGGATAGAACTTCCTTTGTATCGAAGGGATCTATCTTATAATACCTCAGAAATGATTCTGCACTTTGGGTCAATGGCTTTCTTTTAAATTTTACATCTGGTTCATTAATTGAAAATCCGGGTAAGTAGTTTGTTGTTTCAGCCACAAATTACCTCTCTTTCTGTCTGCAAACATTATATAACAATATATTTATTTTGCAACTGAGACTGCTTCCTCAAAATTTATTGACAAGAGTCTTGATACCCCATCTTTACCCATAGTGATGCCATATATTATACCTGCCCTAGACATGGTTTCTCTGTTGTGTGTGATGAGTATTAATTGAGACAATTTAGATAATTGCTCTATCATGTCTCCATATTTTTTGGAATTTGCTTCATCTAGTGCTGCATCGGTTTCATCTAATATAACAAAAGGGGGTGGGTTTACTTGAGAGATTGCAAAAAGTAGTGCAATAGAAGTAAGAGCTCTCTCTCCGCCAGATAACATGTCTAAATTTTTTATTCTTTTTCTTGGCAAAGAAATTTCTATATCAATACCTGCTTCTTCTTCAATATTTTTTTCTTCCATTATGTCTTCCAGATTTTCTAAATTTATATTTGATTTTTTATTTTTTATTAAGATAAGTTTTGCTTCTCCACCACCAAACATTAATTTAAAAAATTCTTCAAAATTTTTATTTATTTTTTCAAGACCATTTTTAAAGTCTGTTTCTAATCTAATTTTTAATTCAAAAATTAATTGACCCAGTGAATCTTTGCTATTTTTCAAATCCTCAAGTTCTTTTGATAAAAATTCATCTCTCTCTAAGCTATCTCTATATTCTTTCATTATTTCTGTACCACCGCTACCTCCTATTTCTTCTAATCTGATTTTCATTTTTTCTAATTCCCGCTTTCTTTCAATTTGTAATTCTCTACTTTCATTTATATTTAGTAAAATTTCATTTTCAAAACCTATTATATAAGTACCTAATATAGCAGTAGCTTCTTCTATTTCTTTTTGAAAATCATTTTCTAGATGGTTTAAATAATTTTCTTTTTCTAAAATTGAGGTATATTCAGATTGTGTTTTTGTTTGTTCTGATTCTATTTTGAAAATATTTTTTTCTGCTTCTCTACCTGAATCCTTCTCTTTTTCTATTGAGTTTTTTATGTCTAAGTATTCTGTATTTAGTTTTGTTAGATAATCATTTTTTTCTAAAATATTTTTTTCTAGTATTTCTCTTTTATTTATTAAATTTTTGTTTATGAGTAATAAATCTTCAATCATTTTTTGATCAAAATGATTTTTTTGTTTAAAAATAAAATCCCTTATTTTTGATAGTATCGTATCTATTTCTTTTATTAAAGATATTTCTTTTTCTAAATCCTCCACAGATTTAAGGGGTATCATTTTTGTTTCTTCTGATTTTTGATCAGATTTTATTTTTTCTAAATTTCTGTTGTTTACATTTATTTCTCCTTCTATTTTCCCTATTTCTCTTGATAAAATATCTTTTTCTAGTCGCGCTTCTTGTATTTTTGCTTCTATGTTTATAAGTTCAGTACTTTTTAAATCTTTACCCTTTGATTTTTCGAGGATTTCTATGGCTAATCTCATATTCATCTCAAGAGTTTTGATTCTTTCTTCTAGTGGTATTTTAATTTTATTTATATCTTCTTTTTCTTTTGCTAAGTAAAAAGACTCTCTTTTTAGATATTCTCTATATATGACAATCAATTTTTGTCTTATTTCTTCAGCTTTTTCTATTTTTTCTACTTGTTTTTTTAAAAATTTAATATGGGGAGCGATCTCTCTTCTTAGAGATTCTATTTGGCTTATATTTTCTTCAGTTTTTGAGATTTTTTTATTACTATCTAATATTTTGTATTGATAAGTTTTTAAACCAAGAGATTCTTCTATTATTTCCTTTCTTTCTTTTAGATTTGCTCTCAATATTCTGTCTGCTTCACCTTGAGAAATTATATGGTGGCTTGATGTTCCTATGTGGACTCGAGAGAGTATTTCGTGTATGTCTTTAAGTCTAACCGCTGAGTTGTTTAAGTAATATTCGTTTGAACCGTCTCTGTTTACAGCTCTTTCTATTTTTATTTCATCAAAACTTAAATCAAGATTTTTTTCATTATCTATGTCTATATTTTTATCATTAAATATTTGATTTTTATTATCAAAAAATAATTTCACATTACCTCTATTTGATTTTGCTACTTCGGTTGAACCGTTCCATATAAGATCTTCCCCTCTTTTTCCTCTCATTGATTTTATAGATTGTTCTCCTAAAGCAAATCTAAATGCTTCTGCTATGTTTGATTTACCACTACCGTTTGGACCAACAATAGCTGTGATTTTAGAATTGAACTTTAGTTCAGTTTTTTTTGCAAAAGATTTAAAACCCGATATTTCAAGTGATTTCAACATATAAATATTTTATCATAGTGTTGATTATTTTTATATATAAGTTATCTTTATAAAAGGAGGTAAGTTCATGGATAAGAATAAAAATTATCCTCGATTAAATATACAAAGACCAGGTGTGCCATTATTTGGTAGAATAAAATTTACAGATAATGTTGTTAAAAAGGGTTCTATTCTAATTTCAAATAAAGGTAATATTTGTTGCATCTGTGATGTGGCAAGTGCAAATAAAATAAAGATTGATATAAAAGGCAGAAAATTTACCGTTCGTTATTATAGTTTGCAAAGGGGTATTGTTTCTTTCGATGAAGTTGGTGGTATGTGGGATGTCTCTGATTTTGATATTGTGTCTTTATAAAAACAAATCGCCAAGTAAAAACTTGGCGATTTTAAATAAATATCTTTCAAAAGTCTTTCTTAGTATAGTTTTTGCTAGACACGCATAAAAATCTGCTGATTTTTTGCTATGCTCATCTTAGTCAGACTTGCGCAAGTCTATCAAAAACTATACTTGCGACAATTTTTATAAAAGAAGTTTGTTTTATAGAGGAATTCTACCAATCTTTGTTTTTAAGAGCGTCTCTTGCCGCAGATTGTTCTGCGTCTTGTTTTGAATCTCCCTCCCCTTCACCAATCATCTCATTATTTAAAAATACTCCGACTGTAAATTTTTTATCGTGGTCAGGACCTATTTCTTTTATTGTTTTGTATGAAGGGGTTATGCCTACTATGTCTTGAGCTTTTTCTTGAAATTTACTTTTTGCATCAATCCACAACTCATCTTTGACTACTTGGTCAGTCATGGGGGCTATATTTTCTATTATAAATTGATCAGCTTTTTCATAACCTCCATCTAAATAAATCGCTCCAATAAGAGCTTCTAGAGTATTTGCTAAAATATAAAGTCTAGCTCTTCCTATATCTTTTGATTCTCCTTTTGATAATAGTAAAAAATCATTTATTTTTAATGTTTTTGCCACTGTTGCGCAAGTTTGGGCGTTTACAAGAGCGCTTCTTATTGAAGTGAGTGCTCCTTCATCTTTTTCTTTATATTTTTTATACAAATAATCTGTTATAGATAATTCAAGCACCGCATCTCCTAAAAATTCTAATCGCTCATTGTGTTCTAGTGTTATATTTCTGTTTTCGTTTAAAAATGAACGATGAGTAAATGCTTGTTTTAAGATATTTATATCGTTAAATTTTATATTTATTATTGTTTCAAACTCGCCAAAATCTTTTTCTTTCATGTAGTTTCTATGTCTTTACTAGTAAATTTATTGCTTTTGTTAATATTGGTAAAATATCTTCGTAAAAATTTAGATCTAAAATGTCATTCATTTTAAACCATTTTACATCATCTAGGCCTCCTGTTTTTTGGAGAGAGACATCTGTGTATTCTGTTTCTGCCAAATAATATTCAACTCTTTTTTTGATTTTACCTTTTTCTGGATCATAGGTACCATATTCTGTATGTCCAAGATGCTCAGAAACTTTTAAAGGTAATCCTAACTCTTCTTTTATTGCTCTAGATAGCTCATCATTTATATTTAAACTTCCATCTATATGACCTTTCGAGAGTGTCCAATGTCCGAATACATCATGTACTAAACATAAATAAATATCATTATCTTTTTTTGCATATATAACTGCACCTGCCAATGATTCTAAAGGAATTGGTTTGTTTTCTTTTTTATCGTTTTTTCCCGGTTCACCTATTTCTTTATAAACAGCACCTAAGACACCATTTACAAATTTACTGCTAGTTTCTCCTCCAAAACTTTTTGAAAGTTCTATCGCTTCATTTATTGCAACTTTAGGTGGGACTTGTTCTCTATCTGAAAATAATAATTCATATAAACCTAATCTCAATATATTTCTATCCATGACACTTATTTTATCTATTGGCCATTCAGGAGCGGCCTTTTGTATTATGTCATCTAAATCTTTTTGCTTAGAAATAACACCGTTCAAAAGATTTTTCATGAAATTATCACTCCTTATTCCAGGGGCAAATTCACTACTTATTCTTTCTATGATATTAGAAACATCTTCTTTTTTATTTCCAAAATCCCATTCATATAGGGTTTGGAGAACTGTTGATCTTGCAAGGTGCCTATTTGCCATTTTATTTTAGTAAGAGTTGTTTGTTAAATATTAATTATAATAACATCCCAATAAACAAACCTCACTTATATAATAAGTATAATTTATATAAAATTTTTATCAAATGATATTTAAAAAAAATGTTTATAAGTCAATATTTGCTTATAAACTATTTTTTCTTTTTATCATTCTTTTTGGCTATTTTAGAATGAACATCTAAGACTTGTCTGCCTTTATATTTCCCACAGACTTTGCATATTGTATGTGGAGATTTTGGACTACCACAATCTTTACACAAAGATAAAGGAGCCACCTTTAAAGCATGATGACTTCTTCTGTTCGCCGTATGGGCTTTTGTATGTCGCATTCTTACTACCATAAAATGTATATTACTATATAACAAAAAAATAAGCAAATTCAA
>CAZFHL010000026.1:0-8898 GCA_964519145.1 uncultured Candidatus Saccharibacteria bacterium | reverse complement strand
ATCTTTTCCAAAAGTCGTCGCAAGTGTAGCTTTTGATATACTTGCGCAAGATGACCCTGATGAGCATAGCAAAAAATCAGCAGATTTTTATGCGTGTCTATTAAAAACTATACTAAGAAAGACTTTTGAAAGAGGTCTGCTTTAGCAAAAATATATTTAATATTATTATTGTATAGAAGCTTCGTATATATTATTGTTATAACTACCACCAAAAGCTGTACACCAATTTGAAGTACCACTCATCCAATATTTATAGTTTTTCAATCCACAACTAAGTGGATGATTTTGAGTTTCAAGCTGAGCAGTAAGATCATAATAGTTTCCATACACTGTTCTTCCCACATTTCCATATGCATAAGAATAACAACCATTTGAACCCCAAGGAGCACAGCCTGCATTTAGAGGATCTTTTGGTAATGTTGCAATATATGGAGCAAGCTCAGTGGCCAATGCATTCCAAGAATTAGTATCATAACTATACCTATATCCATTGCAATCCCAGCCACAATCAGATGGTGGGTAATGACCATTTGCATCTAAATAAAGTTCTAGCGCTGTCCTTATTTGTGCCAAATCTTGCACCCTTTTTACATCCCTTGCTCTACTTCTAGAACTGTTAATATTTGCAAGCACAACACTAGAAAGTACTCCAATAATAGCGATGACGATGAGGAGTTCAATAAGTGTAAAACCTTTTTTATTTTTAAACATATTTATATTATAAACTATTTTTTTATAAAAAAATAAGATTTGTTGATATCATTTTACAATAATTTTATTAAATTAAATAATTAAAAACCATCTTTTTTACAAGAAACCTCTCCGGTTAAATTAAATGGGGATCCAGAATAAAACCAACCAGTTGCATTATAGTCCATCCCGCAAACTATTATCTTTCTACCTCCTGAAAAAGAATCAGAATAGGCAGAAAAAGCATAAGTCTGAGATCCAGAAGTCCAACCTCCACAACCTGTACCACAATAAACAAAACCTGTATCGCTTATGTTTGGTAATAATAAAATGGAATCATTTGAACAAATTTGAGTACCACCATTTCCAGATGAAGCAGGTGTAACCAAAGAGTTACCGCTTTCAACACAATTAAAAGCATTAGTGTTTATATTTTTCATTGTAGCGAAAGCTTTGGCCAATCTTGCTTTGTTTCTAGATTGACTTAAATTTGCAAGCACAACACTAGAAAGTACACCAATAATAGCGATGACGATGAGGAGTTCAATAAGTGTAAAACCTTTTTTATTTTTAAACATATTTATATTGTACTATATAATAAAATTATATCAAAAGTTTAGTTTTCTCAATAAAAAAATCAAACACACCCATTTATTTTTATAAAAATTTGATTTTTTATTATTGAAAATCATATCTCACTTAAACATCTTATTGCCACACCTACAGCTACAGCAAATTCTGGACCTGTAACCTTTAATACATTTGCCAAAAAAGCAGGAGTTTGAACCTTCTCAAAAGGATTCCCTGAAACTGTATGTACTTTAAAATTTGCTTCGGCTATTTCTCTAAAACCTTTCAAAGCCGATCCTCCGCCAACCAAAAATACAGATTTTACATTTTGATTTCTCTTTTTTTGAAAATCAAACAAAAATCTATTGGCATCAGAAAAAATACTATCTGCTACAACAATAGCACTTTCGGACAAATCAACTCCATCGTTTGTTTTGCCCATACCAACTGTTCTTTTTAAAATCTCAGCATCTTCTATGGAAACATTCAAAAGTCTTGCTATATTTGTAGTTATATCTTGTGAACCTCTATTTATGGTATGAGAGCTTTGGACAATGCCTCTATCTACTATATATAGTTTAGTAGCAGATGCCCCCATATCAAATATCATTACAGGGCCATTATTGCTGTCTAATACAGATCTCATAGCTCCAAAAACTTCTATTTCAAAAAATTTGGTATTCAAGCCAGCTTTATCTACTATCTCTTTATATTGATTGATTATATTGTTATGTATAGCAACAAGCAAAACATCTAATTTTTTAGGACCATCTTTTAAAGATTGTTCTTCTGTTTTTGGTATAACAGACCAATCCAAAACAACATCAGATATTGGTACAGGAATATATTTTCTGGCTTCAATAGGAACCATAGTTAAAAGTTCTTTTTCTTTTACATCAGGCATTTGTATTATGGACAAAAGACTAGATTTAAAAGGTATTGCAATCCCACAAGTATTTGTAGTAATACCAACTTCTTTTTCAGACAATATATCATTTATGGCTTGCAATATTTTATCTGTAGGTAAATTTGTAGATTGACCAACAGAAACATTGCCGTAGGGACCAAGGTAAAGCTCTCCGTATGTATCTAAAACTATTTTATTTCCCTTTTTTTGTAATTGAACCACTTTAACAGAAGAAGATCCTATATCTATACCTAAAACACTTTTATTTTTTCTATTTAATATATCGGAAATGAAACTCATATAATATAATTATATCACAAGCTTATGTTTGATAATATCAAAAAAAATATATTGTTTATTTTTGAGAAAGTATTAGATATTTTAATACCGGAAAAAAAAGACATAGAGGCTCTCTTAAAATTAAACCCTTCTGATCTATACAACATATTACCAAAATCTAAAGTTAGAGTGAATAATCTTTATGTTTTGTTTGATTATAATAATAAAATAGTAAAAAAAATAATAAAATACATAAAATATAAGAATCACCCAAAAATAAAAAGCATAATGTCTTTGTATTTATACGACGAATTGATTTCTATAATTGAAGATGTTTTTTTATTTCATGGTTCATTGCCGCTTATTATACCGATACCTATGAGCAAAAAGGAGTTCATGAATAGAGGTTTCAACCCATGTATAGAGTTGATAAAAGGGATAAAAAAATATGAAGATCAAAATATTAAAACAGAATATGATTTATTGATAAAAACAAGAGAAACAGCTCGCCAAACCAAATTAAATAGAGAGGAAAGATTAATAAATGTAAAAAATAGTATGTCTGTAAATAAAAATATTGATATAAAAAACAAAACAATTATTATTTTAGATGATGTTTATACTACACTAGCAACATTTAAAGAAGCCGAGCGAGTACTTATAAGTGCAGGGGCTAAAAAAGTAATAGGGCTTTTTATAGCTCATTCTAACTGAAGCAAATTTATTAAAACCTCTTTCTCGGGTACTAGTATTCCTGTGCACGGATATTTTTCTGGTGAAAAATTCCTCGTACTCGCGCCGTCGCGCTCGCAAGGCACATGAATACTAGTACCACTCAACGATGTTTTCAAAAAATAAATTTATTTTTTGAAAGGAAAACCTAGAGATTTAAAAAATTCTAAGGCAGTCTTTTTGTCTTTTAAATTTGTGACGATTGTAGCAGAAAAACCAAAAACGTCTTTTAAATCTTCATCGGCAGTTTCTGGAAATACAGTGTTTTCTTTTATAGACAAAGTATAGTTTCCCATATCATCAATGGCATTTATGGATATACCTCTAAAATCTTTTGTTCTAGGTAAAGCAATATTGAATAATCTATCAAGAAAACTCCACATCCTCTCTCCTCTCAAAGAAACTTGAATACCAACAATATCTCCTTCTCTTGATTTAAAAGAGGCAATAGCTTTTTTAGCCCCTCTTCTTATAGGTTTTTGTCCTGTTATTTTTGTTAGTCTATTTTCTATAACATCTACCTTTTTTTTATCATTTATTGAGCCTACTCCGGAATTGACGATAACCTTCACTATTTTAGGTGCTTGCATTATATTTTTAAGACCCAAACTAGTTTTTAGTTCTTTAAAAGCATCTATTACTTTTTCTTTCATTAATTTCATAATTTCTTTTTAAACTTTTTTAACATTTGAAGCATCTATAGGTTGAGCTTGTTCTACAATCTTCCCTTTTTCTCCTTGCTTTCTAGGTCTTTTGTGAACCTTTTTAATGTTTATGCCGTCTATCAAAACACTATTATGTTTTGGAAAAGATTTCAAAATAATACCAGACTTTCCTTTGTCTTTTCCTGTTATTACTATTACTTTGTCATTTTTCTTAATTTTCATAATATTTTAATATTTTGTATTATACATATTTAGTATTCTTTAGCAAAAATTTATATTTATATAACTTCTGGTGCTAAAGAAACTATTGCTTGATGGCCCGCTTCAGCTATTTCTCTTGGAATTGGGCCGAATATTCTTCCGGCTTTTGGCACTATCTCTGTTTTCTTTCTTTCCACAATTACCACGGCATTTTCATCAAATCTAATATATGAACCATCTTTTCTTCTTAAAGGAGATTTTTGTCTTACCACTAAACCCAAAAGTACAGCTTTCTTTTTTACATCTTTTCTTGGTTCTGCTTTTTGAACAGACAAAACAACCAATTCACCTATTCTTGCATATTTCTTTTTTGAACTACCAAGTATTTTGAAAATACGGCCTATCTTTGCACCGGAATTGTCTGCTATTTTTACTATTGATCTTGGTTGAATCATAAAATTAAATTACTTTAAAATGCTTATCTTTTGATATCGGTCTTACTTCTTGTATCTCTACTTTGTCTCCAATTTTCTTAGTATTGTTTACATCGTGTGCTTTGTATTTTTTACTAACTTTATAATACTTTTTATATTTTAAATGTTTAACAAATCTTGTTACAAGAACAACGCAAGTATCTTTCATCTTATCAGAAACAACAACACCACGGAGTATCTTTCCTTTTGCTTCTACTATTTTTTGTTTTAAATCTTTTGTTTCCATATTTTTATTTTGATGCCAATATTGTTTTTATTCTTGCAATCTGTTTTTTTATTTTAGAATTTTCTTTTGCATTATTTGTCTTAGTTGAATTACTGAATCTTAATTTATGCAAAGAAACACGACTATCATTTAGCTCTTTATGCAACTCTTCAACTGTTTTGTTTATTAAATCTTTCATAATTTAAGTCTTATCAATCTACACTAAATACTAAATAAATCAAGCTCTTAGAACTACTTTTGTCTTAACAGGCATCTTTGTGCCACCTTTTCTTAGAGCTTCAGAAGCTACGGGGCCAGAAACACCATCTACTTCAAAAAGCACTTGGCCCGGCAATACTTGTACACAATAACCCTCTATATCTCCTTTTCCTTTACCCATTTTTACTTCTGCTGGTTTTTTTGTAAATGGCATATCTGGAAAAATCCTTATCCAAACTCTACCTGTCTTACCTACAGATCTACTTATAGCCTTTCTTGAGGCTTCTATTTGATTTGAAGTAATACGACAAGCATCTAAAGTTTTAAGACCATGAGAACCAAAAGCTACAGTTATACCACGAGTAGCTGGACTAATCCTTTTTGGGTTTTTTCTCATTGTATGCCATTTTCTATATTTTACTTTCTTTGGGAATAACATATATTTATCTTAAAATTATAAACTTAAAAATTATTTGGCTTTATTATTAAAAATATCTCCTTTATAAATCCAAACTTTTATACCTATTTTACCTAATGGCAAAAGTGCTTCATAAAAAGCATAATCTATGTCTGCTCTCAATGTTTGAAGTGGTATTCTGCCAACTTTTTTTGTTTCAACTCTTGCCATATTTGAACCACCCATAATACCAGAAAGACTTATTTTTACCCCTTTTACATCTCTATTTGCAAAAGCCTTTTCTATCATTTGTTTTACAACTCTCCTAAATGGCAATCTTTTTTCAAGACCTTCTGCTACCATTTGTGCAGATATCATAGAACTAGACTCTGGAGATTTTACCTCTTTTATATCTATTTTCAATTCTTCTTTTACATTTAACCCCGCTCTTTGCATAAATTTTATCAAATCATTTCTCAATTTAGTCATCCCTTCTCCGTTTCTACCCATTATCATACCCGGTCTTGATGTTTCAATGATGATTCTAAATGTTTTTACATTTCTCTCTGTTTCAATTGAATTTACAAAAAAACCTTTTAATCTTTTTCTTAAAAATCCATATATCAAAACATCTCCTTTAAGATTTTGTTTGTATTTATCTTTTACACCAAACCAACGAGATTTCCAATCTCTGATTATACCTAGTCTATGTGCGTATGGATGTACCTTGTGTGACATAAAATTATAAAACTATTTTGAATTACTTTCTGTTAAAATTATTGTTATATGGCTCGTTCTTTTTTTGATGGGATGAGCCGAACCTCTTGATACTGGCCTTCTTCTGTATAAAATAGCCCCACCGTCTACTGTAATATTTTTTATTTTTAAAGTATCTAAATTTAAACCTAAATTTTTTGCATTTGCTACAGCTGAATTTAATAATTTATGTATAGGACCTGTAGCTTTTTTTGTTACAATACTTAAAATATTTTTTGCTGAAGAAACAGATTTTCCACGCAAAGCACTAGCAACCAATCTGACTTTTCTTGGAGATTGTCTATAACTATTCAATTGTGCTTTTACTTCTTTCATTATAATTTAGTTATTTCTTGCTTTCTGTAGTAGCTTTTGCGCTTTTAGCTGCTGTTATTTCTGCCTCCTTTTTCTTTGCTTCTAATTCTTTTTGCATTTTACCACCATGTTTAACGAATTTTCTTGTTGGAGAAAATTCCCCAAGTTTATGACCTACCATATCTTCTGATACTAATACCTCTATATGATCTCTGCCATTATGAACTCCAAATTTAAAACCAACCATTTCTGGAGATACAGTACACGCCCTAGACCAAGTTTTTATAACCCCAGTATCCTGTGGTTTTTTACCTTCTATTTTTTTCAAAACTCGAAGGTCTACATATGGTCCTTTTTTAAGTGATCTTGACATAAAAATTAAATTTAATTCGCCCGAAGGCGAACAGATTACATACTATCAAATATAGCTTTATTGTCAAATAATTGAGTTTTGTCTCTTTCAAAAGTCGTCGCAAGTGTAGTTTTTGATAGACTTGCGCAAGGTTGACTCTGACGATCATAGCAAAAAATCAGCAGATTTTTATGCGTGTCTAGCAAAAACTACACTAAGAAAGACTTTTTAAAGAGGCCTGATATTCTATCCTCTACCTACATCTCCTCTGGAGTTTTGATGCCAAGTAGCCACAAACCTGATTGCATAGTTTCTTTGAACACTTCTGTGATGAAAAGTTTATAAGGAGAAGTAGCATCTTTTTCATCGACTATTTTCTCCTTTGCATAAAAACTATTAAACTCCCCTGCTAAATTTACAAGATAAGTGACCAAATACTGCGGAGCAAAATCATCACAAGCCCTCTCTATAAAATCATAAAACTTTATGAGCTCTTTTTCTAAGTTTGTTGTTTGCCAATTTTCTGGCACAGTTTCAGTTGATTTTAAATCAATCTCACTTGCTTTTTTCAAAATAGAATTTGCCCTAACAGCTGAGTATTGCAAATATGGACCAGAATCGCCTTCAAAAGAAAGAGATTTTTCAAAATCAAAAATAATATCTCGTCCTATTGATTGTTTTAATATTGAATATTTTATAGCACCAACAGAAACCATCTCAGCAATCTCATTTTTCTTTTCATTATTAAAATCCCTGTCTTTCATTTTTTCTAAAGCCATATTAAAAACATCTGATATAAGATTCTCCCCTGTTATGACATTACCTTTTCTTGAACCCATTTTTCCATCTGGCAATTTAAGCATTCCGTGTGATAAATGCATTGTTCTATCTGAAATATTTTTATCTATTTGTCCCAAAGCACACAAAACCACTTTAAAATAATTGTCTTGCTCATTTGCTGTTACAATAATAGATTTATCAAATTGATAAGTTTTATATTTCCGAATAGCATGAGCAATATCTTTTGCTTCATAAGTTGGTATACCAAAAGAGTTTATAAAAACTCTTGTATGCAAAGAATCATCATATTTTTTACCATCAAAAACAATAGCCCCATCACTTTCTTCAAAAACACCCTTTGATAAAAATTCTCTTACTATTTTTATAGCATCGTCTGAGACTTCACTTTCAAAAAAATAATAATCAAATTTTGTTCCAAGTTTTTTATATAATTCTTCAAAATGTTTTAAACTTATCTCCCTCCCCCAATTATATAAATCAATCAAAATAGAGTCACTTTTATCTGCCATTTTTTTATTTATCTCTTTTATTTCAATCTGAGCTTTTTCATTATCTTCGTATTGAATGGAGCCGTAAGCATACGCCTCTCCTATATATTTTATTTGTTCATCTAAATTTATTTCTTTTTTGCCTCCTTTTTGTACAAGACCCCATAAAGCCTTTGCTATATGCAAACCAACATCACCTTGATAATTATTTCTTTTTATTTCAGCGCCATTTGATTGTATTATCCTAGAAAGAGACTCACCTATTATGTTACCCATCAAATGTCCTATGTGCATAGGTTTTAAAACATTTGTAACGGTGTACTCAATAATATATTTTTCACCTTTCAATTTACTTGGCAAATCAGCTCCTGTTTTGGTTTGGAGTAAAATATTTTTTATAGCCTCTTTTGTTAAATAAAAATTTATAAACCCAGGACCTGCCACCTCTACTTTTTCTATTTGACCAAACAAACCATCCTTTGTTTGTTTTGGGTCTTTCAGACTTTGATTTAAAACAGAAACAAAACTCAGAGCCAACTCTTTTGGATTCTTCTTTTCTTTTTTGGATAACATAAGAGCAATATTTGAGCTATACTCTCCAAACTTAAAATCAGTAGTATTATCGACAGAAAAATCTACCCCTTCTATTATACTTATATTCTCCCTTATCAAATTTTTAATTTTTTCTTTAATATTCATATTATATTTATAACATTTATTTAACCAAATAGAACTCAACTATTTTTTATAACAAATCCTCCTCTGTAATAAATTTATATATTAGACTTTAATATTTTATCAATTTTTTTGGCGATTAACAAAAAATC
>CAZFHL010000025.1:0-9013 GCA_964519145.1 uncultured Candidatus Saccharibacteria bacterium | reverse complement strand
AAAACATTAGAAAAGATGTTATAAAAATATGATTTTTGATTATAAAGCGTTAAATACAAGTGGGGTAAGAGAAGAAAGTTTTATAGAAGCTTTTAGTGTGGATTCTGCAATTGTTGCGTTACAAAGAAGAGGTTTAAATGTTATTTCAATAAAAGAGAGAGAAAAAGATAGTGACGATATTTTGAAGAAAATATCTTTTCTTAATAAAGTATCAAACAAAGATATTGTTATTTTATCTAGACAAATGGCGACACTCTTTGAATCCCAAGTGTCTGCTCTCAGAGTTTTTAAATTACTTGGAACAGAAGCTGAAAATCCGACTCTTCAAAAACATCTTTTACAAATAGTAGATGATCTTCAGGGAGGTATGTCTATATCAGAGTCTCTATCTAAACACCCAACTATTTTTTCAGACTTTTATGTAAATATGGTAAGGGCAGGTGAAGAGTCTGGACACATAGATCAATCTTTTTCTTATTTGGCAGATTACATGGACAGGACTTATGAGGTAACTTCTAAAGCAAAAAATGCTTTGATCTATCCAGCTTTTGTTATATTTACTTTTATATCAGTAATGGTATTAATGTTTACTGTTATAGTACCAAAGATAGGTTTGATAATTAGAGAGTCTGGTCAAGAAATACCTTTTTATACAAAAATGGTTTTTGCTGTCAGCGACTTATTTGTAAATAATTGGATGGCTCTAATAGTAGGAGTTTTTGCTTTTATTGGTGGTGTATTTTGGTATAGTAGATCAGAAGAAGGTGCTAGATTTATATCAAATGCAAGACTTTATATTCCGTATGTAGGGGATCTTTATAGAAAATTATATATCTCTCGTTTTGCAGACAATATGAGTACTATGATTTTGTCTGGTATCCCCATGCTTAAATCAATTGAAGTTACTACTGCTATTATAGGAAATGAAGTGTACAGAGAGGTCTTGAATGACGCTTTTATAAAAGTAAAAGCGGGTAGCGCACTGTCTTTAGCATTGTCTGATAAAAAGGAGATACCAGCAATACTCACTCAAATGATTAAGGTTGGAGAGGAAACTGGAGAGCTTGGAAATATTTTAAAAACAATGTCAAAATTTTATCAAAGAGAAGTTATGAATGCTGTAGATACTTTGGTTGGATTAATAGAACCGGTTATGATAGTGGCGCTTGGTTTGGGAGTAGGAGTATTGCTTGCTTCTGTGCTTATGCCTATATATAATATTGCATCTGCTGTCCAATAGGATTTTTGTCTAGCAAAAACTATACTTTAATTGCGGATTACAAAAACCAATAAAGACTTTTGAAATATCTATTATCCACAATTTTATAAATAAACATTTCTGATTTAGCTATAATATATATAGCTTGTTATAGTTTGGTCGATCAAACCAAGCTTCTCTCTCGAGAGGGGATTTTTATAAATATAAATTAACAAAAAAATGTCAAATTTAAGAAAAGGTTTTACACTTATTGAGCTTTTGGTGGTTATTGCAATTATCGGTATTCTTTCATCTGTTGTCCTTGCTTCATTAAACACAGCAAGAGGTAGGGGTAATGATGCTAAAGTAAAAGCTCAGTTGTCTGGCGCTAGAGCTGCTGCGGAGCTTTATTATGATACAAATAGTAGCTATAGTACTGCAGGAAGTTGTGCGGCTGGTATGTTTATTGATACTGCTTCAGGTATGTCACAATATACTACTGTAGGCAATTATCCTTCAGGTACAACAATTGTCTGCGGATCAAACGGTACAGCTTATGCTATGAAAGCAGAGTTAAACGGAGATACAGCTTACTGGTGTGTTGATAGTTTAGGAAATTCAAAACAATATGCTGGTGCTATAGGTTCTTCTGCTACTGTCTGTCCTTAGTTTGATTTCTTGTAGCTTTAAAACAAAACACCTTCAAAAAAGGTGTTTTGTTTTGTTGAGAAATATTTTTATAGGATATTTGGTATTTTTTAAAAATATTTATTATTTTAAATTGCAAAACTCTTTCTCGCCACACCTTTTTGAACCAGGAATAAGCATCTTTCAAAAGTCTTTCTTAGTATAGTTTTTGCTAGACACGCATAAAAATCTGCTGATTTTTTGCTATGCTCGTCTCGGTCAGACTTGCGCAAGTCTATCAAAAACTACACTTGCGACGACTTTTGAAAGAGACTCACTAATTCTTTTAAAAAGACTTATATTTATGTATAATATGATAAATGACTTATTTATTTATAATATTTTTTTTAGGAACTTGTTTTGGTAGTTTTATATCTCTTATAACTGATAGATACAATAGTGGTTTGTCTATTTTTTCTGGCAGATCTTTTTGTTTTTCTTGCAATCATAAATTGTCAAAGTTAGATTTGATACCTTTATTTTCTTTCTTGTCTTTATTTGGCAAGTGTAGATATTGTAAAAACAAGATAGATAAAAAATTGTTCTTGACAGAGTTTATTGCTGGTATAATTGCTCTATCTTTAGCTATCAAATTTGATTTAATTTTGAATTTATCAAATTATTTTTATATTTTAAATTATATTTTAGTTTTAATAATATTTTATTTAATTTTAATTATTTCTTTGTATGATTTAAAGCATTTCATAATCCCAGATATTTTCTTGGTATTTATATTTTTGCTCTCTTTGGTGTTTATATATTTAAATACTTGGAGTCTTTTTATGATTTTAAATATGATGGTTATTGGTATAATTTTGGCAATACCATTTTTAATCATATTTTTAATATCAAAAGGGAAATGGATTGGTTTTGGGGATATAAAATATATTTTTATTATTGGAATTTTTTTAGGTATCGCAAATGGTTTGTCTGCTGTTATCTTAGCTTTCTGGATAGGGGCATTTTGGGCATTGTGTATAATGACTATAAATAAATTTGGGTTTAATTTTTTTAAAAAAATTGGTTTAAAGACAGAAGTTCCTTTTGGACCATTTTTGTCAATCGGTGTATTTTTAGCTTTTTATTTTGATCTAGATATATTGGGTATTAAACTTATCTTAAGTTATTTTATATGAAATACATTTATTTTTTAAATTATTCTCATAAAAAAGGTTTTACAGTGACTGAGCTCTTAGTTGTTATGGCAATTGGAATAGTTATTATTACCTCCATTGTTTTCCAACAGTCAAAATGGAATGATCATTTAGCTCTAAAGACTCAATCTTATCAGGCTACCTTAAATTTGAGGCAAGCTCAAATAAATAGTCTAGGTGTAAAAGAATATTTTGCAGGTAATGGTAATAAATTTGATAATGGATATGGTGTTAGTTTTGATTCTACCAACAATATGCAATATATTTATTTCGTTGATTTAAATAAAAATTTAAAATATGATAGTGGCGAATCTGTAGAAACTACTATATTGAATAGAGGAGTTTATATCTATAAAGTATGCGGATTTTTTAATGGGGCTGAACAATGTTCAAACGGAGGTGGAGCCATTTCTTCTGCTAATGTATCGTTTTTTAGACCTTCACCAAATGCTAATATAAGTATATTAAACAGTGGCAATCAAGTGTTACCAAATATATATCCACCTCTTAAAATCTACTTTAGAAGTAATCAAGGTAGAGAAAATTATATAAAAATAGAAGAAAATGGGGATGTTTCTCTTGTTGAATAATATGAAAGATAAATTATTAAAAAATAAAAAAGCTTTTACTTTAGTAGAATTATTGATAGCAATATCTCTTTTCTCAATAATAGCTTTTATATCTATGGGAGCCATAATAACTATATTTGATGCAAACAAAAATTCTCAAGCAAGTAAAACTGTAGTAGATAGTTTAAATTTTAATATAGATGATATGGCAAGAACAATTCGTTTTGGTAATAGTTATGATTGTGGCGGCATAAGCACTCCGGCAAATCCAAATGATTGTTCATTAGGATCATCAGAATTGGCACTTATTTTTGATGGAGATAATATTATATATAGGTTAAATTCTGGAGCTATTCAAAAATCAAGCGATGGGGGATATACTTATAGCAATATTACATCAAGTGATGTTGTTATAGATTATTTAAGGTTTTATGTTTTTGGTTCAAGTTTCGGAGATATTAATCAGCCTTTTGTATTAGCTGTTATAAAAGGTTATGTAAGTAGTAAGCCAACGGCTCAATCTAGATTTATGTTGCAAACCATAATGTCTCAAAGAGCACTTGATATTTAATTATTTAAAATATGATATTTAATTATTTAAAAATAAATTTTCTTAGAAATAAAAAAGGTTTTACTATATTAGAATCAATAGTGGCTATATTTGTCTTGTCTTTAGCTGTATCTGGTGTTTTTGCTTCTGTGCAGAGGAGTTTGTATCAATCAAATATTTCAAAAGATGAAATAAAAGCCTACTATTTAGCTCAAGAAGCGATAGAAATTATAAGAAATAAGCGTGATGCCAATCAGCTCTCTAGAATTATAAATAATCCTACAAATAATTGGCTTTTAGATATATCAAGTAATTCTGGAGACCCTTGTTATTTTGGTAGCACTTGCATTGTTGATGTTTTTGTTTATCCAAATAGTGGGTGGGCAAATAGATGTGGTGGTTCGTTTGGAAGTTGCCCTAATTTAAGACAAGATCCAAATACAAATTTGTATGGATATAATGGTTCTTGGAGTGAGACAAATTTAAAAAGAGAAATTCAGATTGAATCTATAAACGCAAATGAAATTTCAATAACAGTACGTGTATCTTGGACTAGAGGCATTACAAATAAAGAGTTTAAAATTAAGACTCATTTATTAAATTGGATATGATTTATATAAAAAAAATAAAATCAAAATTTATCTTCAATTATCAATCAGGAATGACTGTTTTTATTGCTATATCAATAATGGCAGTTTTGATGTTTGTTAGTTTCGCTGTTTTAAATATCACAATAAAAGGAACATTGTTTGCTACTTCTGGCAGAGATTCTCAAGTTGCTTTTTTTGCCGCTGATGCAGGACTTGAATGCGCGCTATATTGGGATTCAAAATTTGATCCATCAAAATTTGCTACGAGTACTCCTTCTACAATTTCTTGTGGGAATAATACCATAAGTACAAATAGTCAAATTATACCAACAAACCCATCTCAATATTCTTTTATTGGTGGTGGAGGCAACGGAAATCCTACAAGCATATTTTATTTTGATTTTAATACTGGAAATAATCAATTACCTTATTGTGCCATTGTATCTGTGACTAAAAATACAAACGGTACAACCTATATAAAATCTAAAGGTTATAATACTTGTGATACAAACAATATGAGAAGAGTTGAAAGAGGTATTGAAGTTTTGTATTAACTGACCAAGTTGCATAAACTTGATAATGTGGTTTAAATATGCAATATTATATATACCAGTTCCTTTATAGGGTCATTTTGAGATGAGTCTTTTAGTCTCGAGTTATGTATTGCAAAGCTCGTCTTACGAGATTGACCACAAGATATTCAAGAGGAATTTGGTAGACGAGAAGGAGTCAAAGTCATGAAGGTGCCTACTAAAGTTAGATCTAGTCAGAAGAAATTAATCACTAGAATTATTTCTGGTCTTGCTGGTTCAGACTATGTTCAAGATGTAATTGCAGATTTAGATGAAGAGTCGGCAGAGCGTTTGAAGGATAATCCTGAATTCGTCCTATCTCTACGGAGGTTTATGATAGATGGTATTAAGGAATATTCTACCACTAACAAGTTTGTAAATGAAGAAATTGATTCAGGTTACATGTATCCACGTGAATATAAAGGTCCGAAGCCTATTATTGAACAGATAATGAGAATTTCTAATAGATTCAATCTTGATCCGAAGAAAGCGCTTGAGTATATAAAAAATCTTCCTGATTTTAAGTCGTTTGTTCCAAAAGACGCTTTACCTTGGGTTGGATGGTTCGCTTTTCCTCGATCGGTAAATCTTGAACTTATAGTGTATCAGATATCAGAAATTGCTAAACCTATTTATAGTAAGATTGACCATTTTAGAGTTCATCATCGAACAGCATGGTTTCTTGATCAAGTCGCAAAAATGCAAGGAGACAGCGATATCCTTGTTATCGCGGCTCAACTCGGTATGTATCATCGTGGACGATCGTCTCGTAGAGCGCTAGAAGTATTTGCTAATAATGAATTTGGTCTTAATTCTGTTATTGGTTGCTCTATTGCCATTACTCATCCAGAACGGTTTACTCGTCAGGAACAACTTCATATGATTTTGCCTGGTGATCAATTTGATTATCCAACTTCACCTGATCGCTTCAGTTATGTGCCCATCTTATACTTGTATAAAGGCGACCTCCATCTTGATACGAGCAAGTGTAGTGCTTTTTATTCCATCTATGGCTCAGCATCGGGCTTCCTTCCACTAGAGTAGATCCTTGATTCTCGAAGACTTGAATTCTTTCATTTGAAATCTGTTTTTGTGAAAGTTTTTCGGGGTTGTTCACATATGTGGATGACCCCGATTTTATTTTTATATCAAAATTATTGATATTCTTTAAAATGAGTCTAGATTGTAAAATTTTTAAGGTTACTTATATTATTAACCCCATTCTTTTATGTTGTTTTTTGTGATATTTTTATCTTATGGATAAAATCAAAGAAAGAATAGAGAAATTAAAAGTAGCGATAAATAAATATCGTTATGAATATCATGTGTTAGATAATCTAACAATCTCAGAAGAAGTTTTGGACTCTTTAAAAAATGAGTTATATAAATTAGAGGAGCAGTATCCAGAGTTTATGACTCCTGATTCTCCAACTCAAAGAGTGGCAGGTAAGCCACTTGATAAGTTTTCTAAAATAGAGCACAAAATAGCCCAGTGGTCTTTCAACGATGCGTTTAATGAAGAAGATATACAAGATTTTGATGTAAGAGTTAAAAGATTTTTAGATAAACTTGGTATAAAAGAGAATCCTGAATATATTTGTGAGATAAAAATAGATGGACTAAAAGTGGTTTTGGAATATAAAAATGGAGTGCTTTTTTCTGCTGCAACAAGGGGAGATGGTGTGGTAGGAGAAGACGTGACTTTAAATGTAAAAACTATTGAATCTGTTCCACTTAGATTAAATAAAAATGTAGATTGTATAGTAGAAGGAGAGATTTGGCTTCCAAAAAAAGAATTTGAAAGAATAAATAAAGAGAGAAGTAAAAATGGTGAAGAAGTTTTTGCTAACCCAAGAAACATGGCAGCAGGAACAATAAGACAACTTGATCCAAAAATCACAGCGAGTAGAAAGTTAGAAGTTTTTATATATGACTTGTCCGCCGTAGCCTCCGTTCGTTCCACTGCAGCTTTAGCGGAGGAGGATGGCGAAGGAGGATTTGGCCAAATATCAATAGATTTACCAGATACACAAGAAGATGAACTTAAACTCTTAAAAGATTTGGGTTTTAAAGTTAATCCACATTTTAAAAAATGTTCTAACATAGAAGAAGTTATTTCTTTTTGGAAAAGCTGGGACAATAAAAAAGAAAAACAAGATTATCAAATAGATGGAGTGGTGGTAAAAGTGAATCAGAGGAATTTGCAAGAAAAACTTGGCTTTACAGGCAAAGCTCCACGATTTGCTATTGCATTTAAGTTTCCAGCGGAACAAGTTACAACTGTTGTTGAGGATATTGTATTTCAAGTTGGTAGAACTGGGGTCATAACCCCAGTAGCACATCTTCGCCCAGTTTTTATTGCAGGGTCAAAAGTCTCTCGCGCAACACTTCACAATGAGGATGAAATTGAAAGGCTTGATGTTCGAGTGGGAGATACTGTTATTTTGCAAAAAGCAGGGGACGTGATTCCCGACATTGTTTCTGTTTTAAAAGAACTTAGAACAGGAAAAGAAAAAAAATTTGTTTGGCCAAATAAAATTGCTCTTTGCGGAGGGGATGGGAGTATAGAGAGGGTAGATGGTCAATCTGCTTGGAGATGCAAAGACAAAAATTCTTATGAGCAACAAAAAAGAAAGTTTTATTATTTCGTGGGAAAGTCGGCTTTCAATATTGAAAAAGTTGGGCCTAAAATCATTGATGTTTTTTTGAAAGAAAATCTTATCTCTGAATATGCTGATATTTTTACTTTAAAAAAGGGGGATTTGATAGATTTGCCAAGATTTGGAGAAAAATCAGTTGATAATATTTTGGAGTCTATTAACCAAAAAAGAGAAATTAGTTTACCTAGATTTTTAATTTCCCTTTCTATTTTAAATGTAGGAGAAGAAACAGCTTATGACTTGGTAAATTATTTTCCAAGTCTAGATTTAATAACGGAGGCAAAGGAAGAAGATTTTTCAAAAATAAATGGCATTGGGCCGGTTGTGGCAAAATCCCTTTACGAGTTTTTCAAAGACAAAAATAATCAAAGAGTTATTAAAAATTTACTGAAAGAAGTAAGTATAAAATCCGAAACTAAAAATCCGAAATCAGAAAAAAGATTAGAAGGTAAAACTTTTGTTTTGACTGGAACTTTAAAAACAATGGATAGAGATCAGGCAAAATTTAAAATTAGAGAGCTTGGAGGAGAAGTATCTAGTTCGGTTTCCAAAGAAACAGATTTTGTGGTGGCAGGTGAAAGTGCCGGATCTAAATACGACAAAGCAGTTGAGCTTGGCATTCAGATTTTAAATGAGGGTGAGTTTTTGGAGATGGTTAAGTGATTTTTAAAACTATATTTTTATGTTATATTAAATCCCATGATAACAATCAAAGAAATAGAGAGTTTGGCTAGTCTTTCTAGGGTAGAGTTTACTGCCGAGGAAAAAGAAAAAATGGTTTCTGAAATTAGTAGCATTTTAGGTTTTGTTGGAAAAATTACAGAGCTTGATCTCTCTGAAGTTGAGAGAAAGTATCCTAATATAAATGTTTTAAGGGATGATGTAGTACTAAATGGTAGCGGAGAATTTAGTCAAAAAATTTTATCAAATGCACCAGAAAGAGTGGGTGATTATTTTAAGGTCAAAAAGATACTGAATTAAATATGTCAATTGATTTAACAAACATCACAATAAAGTCTGCAAGAGAGAGTCT
>CAZFHL010000024.1:0-9148 GCA_964519145.1 uncultured Candidatus Saccharibacteria bacterium | reverse complement strand
TGAACAGACGGTTCAATCGTAGTTATTATATTTCCTTCTGATTCTGGTTTATCTTTCAATGAATCTTTCACATTAGAAAAAAATTCAGCAAAAAAATTGTTATATGCTTTTGAAGGATCCTTTTTCAAAATATCTTCATAATATCTCTCCAAACCATACCTACCGGAAAGTTCATTTCCTTTATATCCTATAAAACCAATTGTCTGAGATGCTAATTTACCACCAGGATAGAACCTTGTTTTATCAGTAGACACAGTAAGACCATATATATTCAATTCTTTTATTTTATTTATAGTCTCTGTATTTAAATGTTTAACAATTTCTTCATATTCTCTATCCTTTTTAGAAACTTTTTCAAAAAATAAATCTTTATCCAAAACAAATATATTATTTAATTTTTTATATACATCATCTGCGTTTTTTATAAGTTTCGGATTAATAGCCACAGTAAAACCTGTCCTTGATATAGCAGCTCCAACACTTTCCCCTTCTTTATTTTTAAAATATATGTCTCCTCTACTATATAAAACAGTATTTTTATTTACATATTGCCTCTCTGCTTCACTTGCAAAAGAGTCATTGTAAACGATTTGCAAAAAATAAAGCCTTATAATCAAGACCAAAGCCACTATTATAATAAAAGCCGATATAATTCTAATTCTTAAGATCATATTCAGAATATAGATATTAATTAGTATTTATAGACAAAACATTTCTATTCTCTCCTTTAACAATAAAATCTGTTTTTTTGACTTCGACCAATCCCATCTTTGAAGCCATTTTTGAATCTAATTTATTTTCCATAATAAATTTCTTTGATTCAAGCTCAGAAACTTTCATTTCAATATCTTGCATTGTTATTTTTTGTTTTTCGAGTAATGCCAAAGTTCTAACAGCTTGATTAGCAAAATAAGTATAAGAAATGATAGAAATAAAAATACCAAACACTAAAAAATATTTTGAATATTTTGATAATGCTATATTTAAAATATTTTTTTGTATTTTGTATTTAATCATATATTTTTATACTTTTTGAATTATTCTTAATTTTGCGCTTCTTGATTTTGGATTTTCTTTAATCTCTAAATCATTTGAAATAATAGGTTTTTTTGTGATAATTATTCCTTCATTATTTGCTTGTTTTAATCTGAAAAAATTCTTGACAATCCTATCTTCTAAACTATGGAAAGATATGACTGCCAACCTTCCATTAGAATTTAAAAGATTGAAAGACTTTTCTAAACCTAATTCTAAATTTCCAAGCTCATTATTTACCGCTATCCTTATGGCTTGAAAAGTACGAGTAGCAGGATGAATTTTTCCAAAAAGATAAGATTTTGGTACTGCTTTTTCAATTATAGATACTAATTCTTTACTTGTTTTTATTGGATTATTTATCCTCTCTTCTACAATCTTCTTTGCAATTCTCCTTGCATATCTTTCCTCTCCAAATCCATAAATAATATCTGCCAAATTTTCTTCTTCCCAATAATTTACAACATCAAAAGCTGTTGTATCTTCTTTAGAATTTTCTGAATTAAATGTCATCAAAAGTGGTTCATCTTTTTGAAAACTAAACCCTCTACCACCTTGTTCAAATTGAGTAGTATTCCAACCTAAATCAAAAAGGATTTTATCAACTTTTTCTATCCTAAAAATATCTTTAATTTGATCTATATTTTTAAAATTTAAAACCGCTAATTTAGGATCAAAATTGATTGAAGAAAATCTCTCTTTTGAAATATTTAATGATATTGAATCAGCATCAATACCAAAGAAATTTATTTTCAAACCAAATCTTTTATATATAGCTTCCATATGACCACCATTTCCTAAAGTAGCATCAAGATAAACATCTCCATCCTGAAAATCTAAATTTTCTATCACTTCTTTTAAAAGAACAGGTATATGCATCACATTATGCCAAGACCAGAAAGTTTTTCCGCCAAACCATCAGCTTGTTTCTCAACTTGTTTCTTATAATCCGACCAATATTTCTCATTCCAAACTTCAATACGATTTTGTACCCCTATTAAAACAACTTTGCTTTTGAGATTTGACCTTCCCCTCAAAAAATCTGGCACTAAAATCCTTCCAATATTATCTACCTCTACTTCACTTGCTCCACCAAACATATATCTTGAAAAGCTTCTCATATCCGAACTAAGCATTGAAGAATTTTCAGATAATTTACCTGCAATTTTATCCCACTCTTTTCTTGTAAATATAAACAAACAATGATCAAGTCCAGGTGTTATAACTATTTTTTTACCCATAAAGTCTCTAAATTTTGCAGGTAAAGAAACTCTATTTTTATCATCTATTGTGTGTGTATATTCTCCAATTAACATATAAATTATCTTCGACCATTAAATTAACCTTTTTCAAGATTAACCACTTCTTCCCACTTGTTACCATTTTATACCACAAACAAACACGAGTCCACACAAAAATCCACAATATTGTGGATAAAGATAAATAAGTCTCTTTTATGAATTACAAAACTCGTCGAAATCATACCTTTTTGAAGCCTAGCGAGCTTGACGAAGCGAGCTCGAGGAATTTTTTAGCAAAAAAATATCCGTGGTTCAAAAAGGTGTGATGAGAAAGAGTTTTGTAATTTAAAACAAGAAAGACTTTTGAAAAATGGGAATACTTGAAATTATTATATATGTATGTATAATATTAAACATGACTAGAAGGTTCCTCCTCCTTCGTACATCCTGCGGGGTGAGTCATACCCTGATATGGGGAGATTTGAGCTCTTCATTGTGTCCTCCTTTACACAATGAATCGATGTTCGTCTCCTCAGTCGGGGTTTTTATATGAAAATTTTTTTAAAAAAATGTTACTAAATATTAAATCTTTCTAGAATCATATGCCCAATGCAAAATAGCTTGCCTTTGTTTAGGCCTACAGTTTATATCAAAAGGACGACAATTTTTTGCCAATTGAGCAATATGTCTTTTTATTGCTTTCCATCTTTTTATTTGTCTTTTATCTTCCTCTGGTATTCTTCTACCTAAATAATACCTACAATACCACTCAAACCAACCGTGCGGATCGTATTTAGAAATCCAACCCTTCTTTTGCCAATAATCTAAAGATTGACTGGCTTCTACTTTAAAATAATTTAAATTCAAATCTTTTTTACCATCCTTTGATAGTAAGCAACCTTTAAACCATTTTTTTGGCAGATCTTTTGGTATCAAATCCGATACGCCTATAAAATACGCTCCACCGAAAACACCAAGTTTCAACATTTCTTGAGGAGTTAAATCTGGTTTAAATTCTTTATCAAAATTTTTCCCTTCTTTTTCTATCAATTTATATTTATAATTTTTTTGAAAACTATTATTAACAGATATAATTTTATCATCCATTTTTTAAATTTGAATTATTTAGGCTTCATCAAAGGAAAAGTTTGTAATTCACGGAGAGGTTTATCTGCTAAAAAAGCAAACAATCTATCCCCATAAGCAAACCCAAAAGTAGGAGGCATACCATGCTCGAGCATTTCTACAAACTCCATATCAGGCATCATGGCTTCACTGTCTCCACTATCTAAAAGTTCTTTTTGAGCACTAAATCTTTCTGCTTGATCTATTGGATCATTTAATTCAGAAAAACCATTCGTGAGTTCAGAGCCAGCTACAATCAATTGTACTCTTTCTGTCAAATCTGTATTATCTTCTTTTGCTTTTGCTAAAGGAGAAACTATTTTTGGTTGATCAATAAGCCAAATTGGTCCAGAAATCTGTTTTCTACAATACTTCCATAGTGTATCGGTAAGTCTCTCTTTGTTATTTCCATCATATTTAACACCTAAATCTTTTAATTTATTTTCCATCTCTTCTTTACTAGCTTTCAAAACATTAATTCCTGTTTTTTCTTTTACTATTTGGCAATAAGAAACTTTTTCCCAATTACCGTCCAAAGAAAAACTATGCCCTCTTGTATTAAAATCTAATTTTCCAAATGTTTTAAAGACTACTTCTTTAATCATCTTTTCTGTAAACTCTATTCCCTCATTGTAATCCATAAAAGAAGCATAAAATTCCATACCTGTAAATTCTTGCAAATGATCTTGACTAGAGCCTTCATTTCTATAAATCCTACCTATTTCAAAAGTTTTTGGAAACCCACCAGCCATAAGTCTTTTTTGCCATAATTCACCCATAGAGATACGAAGAAAAACATCCAAATCATAATCATTATGATAAGTTTTAAAAGGAGTAGCTTCTGCGCCACCTGTAGTAGTTTCAAGTGTTGGAGTTTCTACTTCTAAAAAACCATTATCTTTTAAAAATGCTCTAGTATAATCCCAAAACTTTGATTTTTTGACTATTAAATCTCTGAGTTCTTCATTATCTAAAAAGTCTAAATATCTCTTTCTATATCTTTCATCTGTATCTTGTAATCCATGAAATTTTTCAGGTAAAGGTTGCAAAGATTTTCCTGCCATCATAAAATCTTTGACCAAAATACTTTGTTCACCAGTTTTGCTAGTTATTGCTTTACCTGTAACAGATATAAAATCTCCCATATCAAAAATATCAGCAAAGAACTGCATTTTTTCTTCTCCTATTTCGTCTTTTTTAAAAATAGCTTGAATTTTTTCTGTACCATCAAAAAGGACAGCAAACATTATTGCTCCTTGTCCTCTGATAATCATTATTCTACCGGCAAGAGAAATCTCTTTTTGGTTTTCTTCTAATTCTTTAAAAGTTTCTTTAAACTGCTTTAGGGAAATATCTCTTTTTACTCTTGCAGGATAAGGATTTATACCTTTATCTTTCAATAATTGGAGCTTTTTTAACCTTACTGATTTTATTTCGTCTATTGATGACATATTATATTTATTTTAACAAAAAAATATTATATAACAATTAAAATAAATTATTTTATTTTAATTATTTTATAACTCACCGTTCCAGAGGGTGCTTCATAACTAAAAGTTTGCCCAACTTTCTTACCCAAAGCCTCTCTACCAAATGGAGAATTTATGGAAATTTTACCAGATGCAAAATCAGATTCTTCAGAACCAACTATTGTATATTCTTTTTCACCACCACCTGATTTTGAAACTATTATAGTAGAACCAACAGCTACAATATCAGTAGAATGAGAACTTATTATAACAGCACTTTTTATTATTAAATCCAATT
Organism: uncultured Candidatus Saccharibacteria bacterium; assembly: GCA_964519145.1. GTDB lineage: Bacteria > Patescibacteriota > Minisyncoccia > Phycocordibacterales > WO2-35-19 > CAZFHL01. Next base: position 3,980 of record CAZFHL010000024.1, on the reverse strand, counting down.
TTTTTATACGATCTTCAACGATTGCCTGAGAATCACGAGCCTCATGATATTCTGCATTTTCAGACAAATCCCCGAGAGACTTTGCGTGTTCAAGCTGCTCAGCTATTTCTTTTCTGTTTTTAGTTTGTAGATAATCAAGCTCTTTAATTAATTCATCGTATTTCTCTTTTGTTAAATATTCTGACATTTATATTTGAAAAACAACACATTGATTCAATAAAACAAGTGCTATTTAATTTAAAAGTAATGTGAATATTTTATTCTTTTTATACAAAAAGTCAACCTGCGCAAGTTGATTAACCTTGTTTTGAACCTTTATTATATTTAGTCAAAATATTTGATTGAAACCCATAATTTATATTTAAATTATTTTTAAATTTTTCTTCTGCTAAATCAATAAGTTTTTCTACCAAATCAATATTTGAAATGCCTGCCTTTTTCCAATTGTGTTGATATAAACTACCAGGCAAAGTATTTACTTCGTTTACAAAAATCTCACCAACCAAATAATCCACCAAAAAATCTACTCTCGCTATACCAGAACAACCCAAAGTTTTATAAGTTTTTATTCCCAATTCTTTTACTTTTTCCATTAATTCTTTATCAATATTTGCAGGGATTTCTGAATAATTGTTATTTACACCACCAGTTTTTTTGGGATCAGATAAATATTTTTCATTAAAATCAAAAAAGTCATTTTTATTTAAAGGTTTTTCAACCAAAGCCAATTTTAAATCCTCATTACCCATGATTGGCAATGTTAACTCTATTAAATTTTGTACACCCTCTTCCACTAAAACCTTTTCATCATAATGAAATGCGAGTTCAATAGCATTTATTAAATCTCTTTCATTTTCTACTTTAGAAATACCTATGCTTGATCCTAAATGCACAGGTTTTACAAATAAAGGATATTTTAATTTATTTATTTCTGTTATATATTTTTCTTTATTTTTTAAAAAATCATCTTTCAAAAACCAAACATCTTTAACAACAGGCAATCCTCCATTTTTTAAAATCTGTTTAGTTAAAACTTTATCCATGGCAATAGCAGAAGTTGCCATGTCACAACCAATAAAAGGCACACCTGCCATCCTAAGCAAACCCATCAAACTTCCATCTTCTCCATAAGTGCCATGCATAGCAGGAAAAACCAAATCTATTTTTATTATCTTATTTTTACCTATCCCAATCAAATTAGATGCAGTCTTACTTAATTTAAATAGATCACTAAAAGATTTTAAATCACTGAATTTTGTAGCAATTTTTGAAGTAAAATTTCTTAAATCAAAAATACCAAAACCTCTACCTCCTAAATGAATGATTTTCAAACCATCGCCGATTGATAGAGTTATTGGCATCAAAGTTCTCTCTATTTTTGATTCAAAATCCTCTTCTTTAAAATAAGAGATGTCATTCATTTGATCATCTGAATACCATTTACCTGTTTTTGAGATATAGATAGGGATGACATTGTATTTTTTAGTCGCTAAAAGAGACTCAATTATAGGATTATGAGCTGTGATTATAGATACATTATTTTCAACACTTTTACCTCCAAAAATGACTGCTATATTTTTCATGTTTATATATTACTATATATTTTGTTATTTAAAAATAGTTGTCAGGCCAATCATTTTGATATAACAAAAGATCGTTGTTTGCAGTTTGTTTTGGTAGATTTTTGAATAAATCTAAAGCGGAATCAAAATAAATAATTTCGCAATAATTTTCTCCATCTATTTTATGATTATTTTTATATTCATTTATACCATCTTCAATAAATTTTGAAACAGAATTTTTAATTAAAACCACTTTTTCGATTTTTGCCTCCGCAAGCAATCTACCTATTTCTTTATGTATCTCTTCACTTTTTTGTCCCATTTCTACCAAACCAGGAGTGATATAAAATCTTCTTTTATTTTTTATATTACCCAAAAAGTTTATAGCGCATTTTACACCATCTGGATTACCATTATAACTATCATCTATAACCAAAACTCCACCACTATCTTCTTTTAACTCAAGTCTGTGAGCGAAAGCTTTTGTATTTTTTATAGATATTTCTATTTCAGATATGCTTATGCCTAATTTATAAGATACATAAGACGCAAGAGAGAGTGGCCCAACTTGGTGTAATCCTAAAAGTTTAGATTTAATAACCAAACCATTACCTTTTACATCTTTTAAGATAAAATTTGTACCAGAAAGATCTGAGCTTGGATTTTCTACAACAAAATCTAGTACCCCATTTTTTCCATAGAAAATAAGGTCTTTGTAGCTTTTAGATTTTTCAAATACATAACGACTGTCTATATTGCAAAACAATTTAGTCTTGGTTTTATTTTTCAAAAAATCAGCAAGTTCAAATATGGCATTTTTAGTATTTTCTACATTGCCAAATTTATCTAAATGAGCTTCATTTATACCTGTTATAATACCGATATTTGGATCAATGAATTCCGATAAATACTTTATATCACCTTTAAAATATTCTCCCATTTCAAAAATCAAAACATCTTCATCCATCTCCAGTGTGTTTATAAATCTAGCAATACCGATGGGAGTATTGTGATTATCTGGTGTACATTTAACCTTTTTATATGGAGATAAAACAGTATTCAAAATCTCTTTAATACTAGTTTTACCATAAGAACCAGCAATGGCTATTTTAATGCCCTTATGTTGAGATAATCTATATTTAGCCCTGAGAACAAAAAGTTTTTTTATTGGATTTATTAAAATCTCTAAAAATAAAGCCCAAAATAAAATAACCAAGAGACTTATTTGTGGATAGATTACCGCAAATAAAATTATTGCTTTTATTATACCTATGAAAAAAGAAAATATATAAATAGAAGTTAAAATAGTTAAACAGTACAAAAACAAGAGTAATTTTATTTTTAATGTATAGACTAATTTTTTCCTTTTTTCTACATTTCTAAAATCTGATACATTTAAATACCAAAAAATAAAATCCTTAATGAAATATTCACTGGACTGCAACATATACAAAAGAGATCTTATATACACCGCACTATATTTTGATATAAATCTTTTCATTTATTTAAAAAATTAAAAACTAAATTATAAACTTCTGCCTTATGGGTTTCATGAACAAAATGCAGAGCAGAATCAATTATTTCTATTTTTGAATTTTTAATAAGTTTATTTAATAAAAAAGCAGAAGAGAGTGGAGTCGTTTTATCTTTATTACCCCAAATAATTAGAGTTTCTTTTTGTATCTCTGAAGCATCTTTATTTAGATTCAAAGATACGACTTTCTTGAAAATATTTTGCATACGACCTTGTTCCAAAAAATCACTGCCTATTATTTTATAAAAAATATTTCTTATTTTTTTCCTAAAAAATATTAAAGGAGGTATAAATAAAATAAATCCAAAAAATTTTGATAAAATATTTAAAATATTTTTTTTATAAGAAAAGTCTTCAACTCCAGCAGAAGCAATTAAGATAATTTTTTGAGAATCAAAATATTTTTGAGCCGTACCTCTGATAATAATCCTCCCTCCAAAAGAATGCCCGATAAAACAATAAGGGCTTACATCTAATTTTTTACAAAATATACTTACTATCTTTACATATTTATCCAAATCAAAATCTAAAAACATTTCACTACCACCAAATCCAGGCAAATCAATACTTATCACTCTAAAATCTATAGACAATTTATTTGCTAGATCATCAAATGATTGTTTACCACTTCCCCACCCATGCAGGCAAATTAAAACCTTTTCATTATTTTGATTTAAATCACTATATTCTATTACCAAATTGTCAACCAGAATTTTCATATTTTAAATTATACAATATATTCAAAATAATTTCTATTTTATCTCTTACATAACCTTTTGAGTGGTACTAGTATTCATGTGCCTAGCGAGTTTGACTGAAACGAGCTCGAGGAATTTTTTAGCAAAAAAATATCCGTGCACAGGAATACTAGTACCCGAAAAAAG
>CAZFHL010000023.1:0-10236 GCA_964519145.1 uncultured Candidatus Saccharibacteria bacterium | reverse complement strand
TATTATAAATCAAATTTAAATATTATCTTAATCAAATATGTGGAAAAACCAATATGTTATTTATTTTTTAATATTGTTTTAAATTATTTACTTTATTACAGTATCAACAAAAATCACACTTTGTCCAAAGTGTGATTTAAAAACCTATTAAACTTAAAAATCAGAGATACGGCAACTACAAAACCACTCATTTCTATGTCTAATCATTTTATATCCGCAAAAATTACAAAGGGGATTTAGGAGAGTAACTCTTTGTCCTCTTAAAATAAATTTTCCAATTCCAGATTTTACACTACAAAGCAAGCCTCTTTTACCATAAATTTCTTTAATAAGTTTAGGATGAAAGTGGTTTAAATTTTTGCAAGGTTTGTTTTGTCCTGTCACTACAAGTATGGCCTTTTCCATTGCATTATGTTCATCATAAGTACCAATCTGAATTTCGATTTCCATACCATCCAAAACGTTAGATAAATTTCCAAGACCTTTTACTAAAATATTTTCCCCAAGATCTCCTGCTTTTAGTTTTAACCCAAGCTTTTCATTAACTTCATCAAGAGCTTCTTGCGCGACGACTGTTATATGTCTATCTGTATTTGGTTTTTCTGTTCCTGGATTACTAAAACTTCTCCTCATTGGCTTACAATGAAAATCTTCTCGGAATCCAAATTCCGCCATAACAGCAATATCTCTTATATATTTTGGTACCCCAGCAAACGGGCTAGTACAAACAGCAATTATCCTACCACCATATCTTCTTTGATCCATAATATTCCTTTCTTATTGTGATGATTCCAAAGCTTCCAGGTAAAGATTACCCTATGCCTCAAATAATTACAATGACGGTCATTGTAATTTAGATTTTATAAAAAGGAGGAGGTTGGTGAGGCCAAAGGAAAGGAGGATGAGAGCGATAGGTAAGTATATATGTTTAAAATCTCCTGCGAGGAAAAAGAGTATAGCGGGGGCGAGCGTCCAGATGATCAACTTTTTCTTGTTGCCAAAACCGAAAAGTTTAAATATGAGTATGGTGAAAAATATGTAAGCGAAAGGTATGCCGACGATAAAGATAAGTTCATTTTTTGATAAACTAAAAAAAGAATCATCATATTGCGGAGAAAAATAATCATAAAGATATCCAAAATATATTCCTAAATAATAACTAAGAGCCACCACCAAAACTAAAAGCAAAATATTTTTAAAAAAGTTTTTCATATTATTTTATTTCATTTTAAATTTTTATATCCACAAGAAACCTTGACTTTCATTCTGTATGGGTGTATATTATATATACATTAGGCAGTAGTGCCAAATGACATCAACTGCGGGACCCAGAGATTAAAACCTCTGGGTTCTTTGCTTTTAATACAACCTTCAAAAAAACTGACCTGAAATTAGCTATATCAAAATAATGAGATAATGCCGGTGGTATCTCTTTTGCAACATGTCCAGATCTAGAAAATCCAATCACAACTTTACCTTTACCCCTTAAAAACTTTATCAGATATTCAAAATCACAATCTCCTGAAAATAGAATAATTGTCTCAAAATCATTTATATAAAAAGTAGAATCAACCGCTATTTCTACATCAAAATTAGCTTTTCTATGTGGCTTATCAATCGTATGATCGCCATATTCTTTAAGTGGTTTTGTTATAAGTTTAAAACCGAGATTTTTTGCCAAAAAATATCTAAACTTGTGATGAGATTCTCCTTCAAATTCTGCTGTATAAAATCTAATACCTAAAAAGTCTTTTATTTCTTTAAAAAATGAATTTAATTTATTATAATCTACCGCCCATTTTAATTTATCAACTGATAAATGTTTAAAATCATCTGGCACATCATCTGGTCTGACAAACATACCTTTTACAGATTGTTCCAAATTTGCAACATCAATATAAACAGATGTTTTTCTTTTTACTACTTTTTTAAATTTTTCGACATATTCATTCATATTTTTTATTTCATTTTAAGCATTATACCAAAACTTAAAAAAATTAATCCTAGAATTGTAGATAATAGAATTACAATGACCGTCATTGTAATTCTATATATTCTTTTTTCCATTTTTTTATTTTTGATTTAATTGCTTTATTATGTTCTTTAAGCCAAAATTCATCTTTGTAATATTTATTAGGTTCCAATAAATCACTGAAAAATCTGGTTTTGTATTTATTTTCCTTTGGGATGGGTAATTTTTCTTTAATTTCTACCCATAGTTTATCAATATCATTTAATTCATCAGTTGAACTACCGTTGGTTCCATATTTTAAAAGATTATCGTGGTAGCGAGCATTATAATGATCAGATAACTTTTTTAAAATCTCATCATATTTATCTAGTTTATAATCTTTATATTTTTTGAGTATTTCTTTTAATTTATAAACATCATGTATCATGCTTATCTTATCTTTAGATTCTAAACAAATACAAGCTTTTAAATTTTTTTCTATCGCTTGCGATGCCAAGACAAATCCAGAAGATAGTCCATTTATAATACAACAACGCGCAGCCACATAATCTTTATCCCCTGTATAAATAAACATTAAAGCATCCTGATTTCTTAAAATAAATTTCATAAATTTTAATTTACTAATACAATTTATTTTAGTCAAATATCATAAAATTACAATGACGGTCATTGTAAGTTGAAGATTTTAAAATAATCAGAATAATTAAAACAATTTAGATTTTATGAAAAGTAGGAGGTTGGTGAGGCCGAACGAGAGGAGGATTAAAATGATAGGGAGATAAATGTGTTTTAAATCTCCTGCGAGGAAAAAGAGTATAGCGGGGGCGAGCGTCCAGATGATCAACTTTTTCTTGTTGCCAAAACCGAAAAGTTTAAATATGAGTATGGTGAAAAATATGTAAGCGAAAGGTATGCCGACGATAAAGATAAGTTCATTTTTTGATAAACTAAAAAAAGAATCATCATATTGCGGAGAAAAATAATCATAAAGATATCCAAAATATATTCCTAAATAATAACTAAGAGCCACCACCAAAACTAAAAGCAAAATATTTTTAAAAAAGTTTTTCATATTATTTTTTTTATTTCATCTTAAACATTATACCAAAACTTAAAACAATTAATCCTAAAATTGTAGATAATATCAAAATTGTATTTTTGCTATCTGATTCAAAAACCACTGCCAAATCTTGATTTTCTTTTACATTTACTCTTTTGATAAATTTTTTCTCTACATTTTCTACTTCACTTTCTACCACCTCTGTTTCTTTTGAAATCTTTTCCTCTATTTTTTGTTTATCAATTTCTTTTTTTATATTTAAATTACTTTTTTTACTTTCTTCCTTTATTTTTTCTGTTTTTGGAATTACAGCAATACTATTTTCTACTACTAAATTATTTAAAGATGTATTTGTATTTTCTATAAAAGCACCTAGCACTTCTCCACTATTTCTCCTAGAACTCCCTGACCTACCAGAACCTTCGTCCACCACCTCTGCCACCACTATATCTTTTTCTATTTCAATATTTATAGAATCTGTATTTGGATCTGTAGTAATCTTTTTTGATATTATTTCTCCTGTTTTTATACTACTTTTATATTCATCTGTATCTACCTTTTCTCCATTTATAATGGTAGTTTTCACACCAAACTCTCCTCCTTCTCCTGTACCTTGCAATTCTATTTTATACTCCCCCACCACAGGATTTAAAATTGTAATATACTCTATCTCTCCTTCAAATCCAGAATAAAAAGCATTTGAAATTTCTGCATACTCACCTCCTGTTTCAAAATTTTTGCCTATCCTTTTTCCATCTGGAGCTATGATCACAAAATCTATAGGAGATTGTAGTTGCATTATTAAGACTATGGGGCTCAATTCAAAGCCATTGTCTATATTTACTACAGATTCTTTGCCTGTAAGAATATTGTATATTCTGTTTGCTTCTACTGTTGGCAACCTACCATGTGTATTATTTGAAATAATATTTTGTATAGAGCTGTCTAAAGTAGATCCAATAGTTGGCACGGTATCGTCTCCAATCCCAAAAATAAAACTCCCTTCATTATCATTATAAAAACCTTTAGGTTCTCCGTGTACCCATATATCGTCCTTATTTGTTTGTATTATATTTATTTTCTCTATTGTATTTGCACCTGTCTCTCCTATTATATTTGTAATCTCTATATCAGAGTTTAAAAGTTTATCTACATTATTATTTAAATTTTCTAAAAATGTATTTTGAGGATATGCGCTTCCATAAGAAAGCATGCTTCCTGTTTCTGCATCTTTCAAATAATCAAATATTGGTAAAAGTTCCTCTATTGATTTAATTGGTCTATTTTTTACATAAGAAAATATGTCACCATATAAACCTTTTTTAAAACCTCTTCTTCTTGCCTCTTCTTCAAATATTGTCTTGATTAAAAAGTTAATACTTCCATTTTCAAACTCTCCAGCCTCAAATCTCAAATAACTTTCTGGCGCACCTTTGTGCGGAGTGCCCAAAAATATTATTTGATCCACATCCTCATCATATTCATCTGATTGAATATATTGCCTTGCCAAAAGCCCGCCCATTGAGTGCGCCACCAAATCTACCTCTTCACAAGCGCAAACACTTTTTACTTCATTTATTTTATTTTTCAATAATTTAGCATTTAAAACATTTGAGTCTCGCCATTCATAAGGAAAAGTAAAGAGGTCTGAATTTTCTACATAACCATTTGCTTTTAAAGTAGAAATCAAATCATCATAAGTATGGAGTATGGGATCTATGACCAAGGCATTGTTTTTATAAGCGCTACCCATAATTCCCGGAATAATGATCACAGGGTCTGGCACTTCTGGTACAGGCTCTTTGACTGATACTGGAGCAAAAGCAAAAGCGTATTGCAAAGAATCTGGAAACATGGCGTCCCAAGGATAGCGATTTGCAATGGAAACAAAATCTGTTTCTAAAAAACCCTCTACTTCTGTATAAATATTTGAAATTTCAGTTTGACCTCTTTGTTTTATGATCGTCCTCAGTCCTAAAGCATCAAATTGGACATCTACCAAATACCAATCTGTTTCTCCATACCAATAAAGAGATGGTGCATCTACCACAGGATGCAACATCTTTTCAATTGGTGTGCTTGTGCTCATCGGATCTACATTTGTAATGTAAGCGCTGGGAGGGTAATTTGAAGAATAATTTCTTTCGTGTGTGTATGTAAATGTAAAATGAGCAAAACCATTTACATAATTTTGAGTATAATTTTGAAGCCCTCTATGACCATCTACCGTTCTGGTGTCTCCAAAAATAACCATATCTTTTATATCTAGAGTATAAGGTTTGCTTATAAAAGCATAAATACTTTTTGGAAAGACAAATATATTTAAAATAAAAAGGAGTAAAAGGAACTTTTTCATACCAAAATTTTATCATCAAATTATTTGTCAACAAAAAACTAACTGTGCATTAATTGTGGATAAATATTTTATAAAATATATCTTTAAAATATTTTTTAATAAATTATTCTAAAACTGCTTTAATTCTACGAACTCCTGCGGATATTGCCTCCTCTTTTATTATTTTAAATTTACCTAAACATCCTATATTTTCAACATGAGGTCCACCACAAAATTCTTTTGAATATGCAGTTTCTAAACTCTCACCTATAAAATAAACAGAAACTTGGTCACCATATTTGTCTCCAAAAAAGTGTAATGCACCAGACTTCTCTGCCTCCTCTTTTTTCATAATAATATTTTTTACAGGCAAACTTTCTTGTATTTTTTGATTTACAATTTCCTCTACTTTATCTTTTTCTTCATCTGTCATTTTTCTTTCAAAAGAAAAATCAAACCGAAGTCTTTCTGGTGTGATGTTGCTACCTTTTTGAGAAACAGTTTCGCCTAAAACATCACGAAGCGCTTTGTGTAAAAGATGTGTAGCAGTGTGATACTTTATAGACATCTCGCTTGTGTCCCCTAGCCCACCTTTAAACTTTTGTTCGCTACCAAGCCTAGAAATTTCTTGATGCTTTTCCATCTCATTTTTAAACTCCAATTCATCTATTTCTATTCCTCTTTCTTTTGCCAATTCTTTAGTTAGTTCAAAAGGAAATCCATATGTGGTAAAAAGAATAAATGGTTTTTCTCCTTTTTCAAATTTTTTAAGTCCATCTTTCAGTGTCTTCCTAAATTTTTCTTCTTCTCCGTCTATTGCTTTTTTAATTTCTTTTATTTTTAAACATGTGTCAGGATAAGAATCTTTATAACCTTCAAGAAAACTAGAAACTAAATTTGATAATTTATAATTTTCTATTCCTAGTTTATCAAAATATAAAACAGCTCGTCTCAAAAGTCTTCTAACAAAATAATTTCGATCTGTATTTCCCGGAAGCACACCATCTCCTATCAAAAATATAGAAGCTCTCAGATGGTCTAGCACCACTCTAAAATATTTTGTATATTCTTTATCATCATAATTTTTGCTAGATAAATATTCTAACTCTTTTAGTGGGCTCTCAAAAAAATCTGTTTTAAAAATATCTGATTTTCCTTCTGATACCAAAACAAGTCTCTCTAACCCTCCTCCAAAATCTATATTTTTTTGAGGAAGTAGATCAAAACCATTGTCTGTTTTTACAAATTGCATAAAAACATTGTTCCCAATCTCAATATATCTTCCACAATCGCAGTTTATGTGACAGTGCTCTCCAAATCTTTTGTCATGCTCTATCTCTTCTATTTCATAAAACATTTCAGAGTCTGGACCCCCAGGCTCTCCTATTGGCATATTTTCTGGCACTCCTGCTCTACTCCACCAATTTTTCTTACTATCATAATAAAAAATCCGAGCTTTTGTTTTACAATCTTCTAAAAACATTCCTTTTTTATAACCATCCGCTTCGCTACCAATTTCTTTTTCAAATACATTTGAAACTCCCGCACTTTCAAAAAGCTCCCTCCATATTTTCCCTGCCTCAACATCTTTCTTAACTCCATTTTGAGAATCCCCTATAAATACTGAAACAAAAAGTCTATTAGGATCTAAACCAATCTCTTTTGTCAAAAATTCAAACATCCATTTTATTTGTTCTTCTTTAAAATATGCTCCCAAAGACCAATTTCCAAGCATTTCAAAAAAAGTAGTATGCCTATTGTCACCTATATCTTCTATATCTCCACTTCTAAAACATTTTTGACTATCTACTATTTTATCTCCCTCTGGATGTTTAGCCCCGAGTAAATATGGAAGCATTGGTTGCATACCAGAGCCTGTAAAAAGAGTGGTCGGGTCATTTTCTGGCACAAGAGAAGAAGAGTTGATTATTTTATGTCCTTTTCCTTCAAAAAATTTTAAATATTTCTCCCTGATTTCATTTGATTTCATACTGTCTATATTGACATATTTTTCCAAAAAAATACAATTTTACATAAAAATACAAAGGTGTATAATTTGAGTAATGGTAAATAAAAATCCTAAAAAACAAAATAAAGAAATCGGTTTTAAAGAATTAGCAACAATGATTGATCATTTAGCTATTGCTACTGCAAATGGTTTTAATAGGGTTGAAAAAAGATTAGATAGTGTAGAAAATAAACTAGATAGCGTAGAAGATAGACTAGGTACTATAGAAGAAAAATTAGTTAAAATAGAAAAAGAATTATACGAAATACAAATTAAAATAGGTTCTTTCGAGCAAAGACTCCTAAGTATAGAAAGAACTCTTGGTCCGCTTCTTCAAGTTTCAGACATAATGAGACAAAATTGGAAAGAGCATGAGTTAAGGATTGAAAGACTAGAGAAAAAAATGGGAATTTAATTTATTTTTTATTTCTATTGACCCACCAATCACTCTTTTTATCAAACCACCACTCTGTTGATTCTGTTTTCATTATTTCTTTTGCAAGATTCTTACCTTCTTCTGTCTTTAGTCTATTTATAGCCACCTCTATCCATTCCATAGCTCTTTCATTTCCAATATCTACTTGCTCTTTTAAAGTCAAAATCCATTCTAAATTATCTGAGTCTTTCACAAGCATTGCCTCCTTTGTGTCTCTCTTTTCATAAGCGTGCAATGTCTCAAAAATATCTTGCCCGAAAGGGAGAGTTTGCACCAAATCATCAATAGCTTTACTCTCATGTCTTTCTACATATTTTTGATGAATATAATTTAAATCAGAAATCCTAGCTTCTGAAATATCATGGAAAAGCGCCATTTGTATAGTTTTGGAAACATCTACCTTTGCTAATTTTGCAAGAGAATATGCAATAAAAACAGCTCTCAAAGTATGTTCGGCAACAGATTGAACCCCTGTACCAAGAAAAAATAAACCGCTCCTTGGAGTCTTTGACAAAATACCTACTTCAAAAAGAAAGTTTGCCACACCTTTTAAATCTATTTTACTAGATTTATCTTTTTTATTTGTTTTTTTGTTTGTTTTCATTTTTCTGAATTTTATTATATAACTTTTCAAATTCCTCTATATTTTCTTCCACCCTTTTTAAACCAGATTCAAAAATTTTTTTATCTATTTTGATACCAGCTTTTTTAAATATATTTTCTGGAGAATCAGATCCTCCAGCAGAGAGAAATCCAATGACATCTTTTATAGTTTTATTATCTTTTTTATATCTTTCATATAAAGCATCGGAGATAATTTGCCCAAAAGCATAAGAATAGACATAAAAGAAATTTCTGATATGAGACCAATTTACAAAAAAGTACCCATCCAAATCAGTCAAATCAAAAATTGGCCCAAGATAACTTTGCATATGTTTATTGAGTAGTTTCGCTATCTCTTCTTTTTCCATAAAACCATTTTCTCTGATTTTTTGGTGTAATTCTTTTTCAAAATTAAAACAAGCTATTTGTCTAAAAATAGTTGAGATATCATCAGTTATTTTATCATGAAGCAAAACCATTTTCTCCTTTTCTGAAGTACAAAATTTTAAAGCTTCATCAAAGACAATATTTTCAAAAAATGTACTGGCAACCTCTGCCACCGCGATTGTATAATCTTCATAAATAGGGCGTTGATTTTTTGAATATTTGCTATGCAAAGCGTGTCCCATTTCATGAGCAAGAGTTGTCATAGAACGAAAATCATCTATATGATTTAAAAGTATATAAGTAGGTAAACCACTAGAACTTGAACAAAAAGCTCCTCCAGATTTTCCTTTTTTAGGAAAAACATCTACTAAACCCTTTTCAAACATATCTTTTACAAAATCTCCAAACTCTTTATCAACTTTACTAAATGAATTTACTACTTGCATAACAGCCTTTTCAAAAGGCAATTTAATAAGTGCTTCTCCTATTTTCACAGCTCTATCTGCATAAACAAGCTTATCTTCTTTTAAAATTTTAGCTTTTATTTTGAAAAATTTATGGACAATTTTAAAATTTTGACTAACCACAGAAACCAAATCATCTACTGTTTTCATATCATTTTCATAATTTTTTACAGTTGATTCAAAAGGAAATTTAAAACCTCGTAATTTATCATTTACTTTTTTATCAGAAACGATTGCATTTATTTCACTCTCAGAAAAATCAGCAATATCTTTAAATTTTTGCATTACCAATTTATGCAATTCTCTTCTTTTACTTTTTTCTAAAGTCGGTATCAAAGCCGAAGCCTTTGCTATTGGCAATTCTTCATTTTCAAAAGAGATTACTTGTTTGTTTAACAATTTTTCAAAACCAGAAACCCACATACTTCTTGATGTGTTCCATTTTAAATTCATTATTCTCTCTTCTGCTTCAGACAAAGTATGTTTGGCATTTTCAAAAACCTTTGTCAAAAAATATTTTAATGGAACAATCTCTTTTGACTTCAAAATATTTCTTTGCAAATCTTTAGGAATTTTGCCAATCTCTAAAATAAAAAATTGTATTTGATTTATAATTTCTGTATAAAAATCTTCGAGTTTTGAAATCTCCATTCTAGCCTCAGTATCTTCACTGTTTAGACAAAGCCTATATTGATAATAAAAAATCGGCCTAGAAGTAGCTGGGTCTTTACCTATCTCTTCATATTCCTCTATTGCTTTCACTAGAGCTTTACTTGATTTTAAATGATCTTTATTTTTTCGGTATTTATTTGCAAATTGTTTATATATTTTTTTAGTATAATCACAATCTTTTTTTATTAAATTTTTATAGTCACCTTTGTATATATGACCCAAATCCCACTCCGTTTTTAATTTAGTATCTTTGTTTGTATTCATATTTAAATACTACATTTTTATTCAAAAAATTCAAA
>CAZFHL010000022.1:0-10538 GCA_964519145.1 uncultured Candidatus Saccharibacteria bacterium | reverse complement strand
ATATGTCGGTAAAAGTTCTTTACTTTTTCGGGCAATGACTATACCATTTCTAACGACAACTGCATTGTTAAATAAAGGCTTACCAACACCAAAATTTCTTTCTGCAACACCAATCACAATAGGAACTTCTCCTACATTTGAACATAGTATGTCAAAAGCCTTAAACTGTTGATCTATCTTTTCAGGAAATTCGAGCAAATCTTTTGGTGGATAGCCAAGGATTGCTAATTCCGAACAAACAACAAGTTCTGCTCCTCGAGAAACTAGATAATTATAACCATCAATGATTTTTTTAGCATTACCAAAACAATCACCGATTAAATAATTTAATTGTAAAATTCCAATTTTCATCGGACTTCCCTTTCTTTGTGAACAAAAAAGAACTTTAGTTTAAACATTAATCATTCTCCTTTTCTATTTTATTTCAAAGACCAACTCCGATTTCAAGCCACCCACAAAAAGTAAGGGGCTTGAAAAGGGAGACATCTTTTATTTTTATAAAAGATGTCATCCATATTAAAAAACAATTATAACTTTAAGTATATTTAACTGATAAATTTTTCAACTCTTCTGATTGCCTCACTTGTACCAGTAGCCTTACTTGGCTCATCAGAGATCTTAGCAACATCATAGCCATTTGATCTAATTACTTTGGTAACAATAGAAATTGGTTCAAAACCAACATCATCAGTCAAATCAGTGCCCCATCCAAAAGTATGAGGAATCTCATCTCTTAAAACATTATCAATATGATCCATTTTATGAGGATTCATATTATCAGCAAAAATTATAATTTTGTTACGAGTTTCAATGCCAATTTCTCTGTATCTCCTAATCATCTTCATTGCATATTGAATAGGCGAACCAGAATCATGTCGAGAACCTTTCCAACTTCGTAACTGTTTCTCCGTAACCACATTTTTGAAAAACCAATCACTGTTCCAGGTATCAGGCAAGAAAATGGAAAGGGCTAAACCGTGTCTATTTTCCCAATCTTCAAGCAATTTTCTTTGTGAAAAAGTAGGATCGAAATTGTCTTCATTCCAATATACACCGGCATAAATCATTGTATTCTTGTGTGAATTTGTACCAATAGGAGTGATATCATATTCTTTTGCCAAAAGAGTATTTGAAGTCCCTAAAAATTGACTTGGCAGTTCATCTTTTAAAACACCAACAACATTTCTTTGATGCTCAAAACTATATCTGCGTCTTGTACCAAAATCAGCAAAAGTTCTGAGTGGACTTTTTTTAGTTATCGAAATTTTCTTTGATAACCTCAGCAACCCTTCAGCTTCTACCACTCGATGATCAAAAGAAGAAAATCCTTTAGTCAAAGACTTTAAATAAAGCCTCTTCATTATGATCATACTTGGAATTTCCCAATAAATAACTTCGGATGCTTTACCAAAGAAACGAAGATCAAATTGACCATTTCTTGCAGTTAAATAAAAATCCGGCAATTTCCTTAAATTCCTCAAAAACTCAGTGTACTCGAACCTAAACATTGGTTGTCCATACTCATAAGTTCCACTTAAATAATGAATTTCCCCTGATCTAAAACCAATATTTTGATAAAATGACAATTGCTCCCTCAATTCGCCAATATCAATCATATCGGCCAATCTTACAGAACTTGTCCGATTGACAAAAGAAAGTTCTACAGGTACATCTATATGATGCAAATGTATCAAATCCCCTTGCGTAAAATCATAAAAGTCACTATCGAGCCATGAAGTTATAATTGGTTTGTCTTCCATTTAAAAACCCTTTCTTGCTAATTTTCCATATATGATAATACAATGTATAAAAACAAAAAGCAAGCAATGTTTTAAGAAAAATTCCAATTTAAAATAATAAAAAAAGTTTAGTATCTGATACTAAACTTTTTTAAAATTTTGGTCTTATTTATCAAACGGCAAATGAAATTGCCTTCCTTTATCAAAAACAATCCCTCTTAAAATCAAATCACCATAATTAGGCTCTGTAATTTCTATCCATGGAATAAATTCTCCTTTGTAAGATCTAAAATTGTAAATAATTACTTCCGCCATGAAATCATTGAAATCTTCTTGTCTACCTGGAACAATATTTTTTCCCACAATCAATTCCTCCACCTCTTTAGAAGAAAGGCTTGCAGTCCTATACCTACCAATCCCACACAAACATACAGCCACAAGATCATTATTTGATTTTTCATGTACAAAAACTCTACCATCCCAAATGCTATATTCATATTCATAATCCCCATATCCATGATCCCCTCTTGCACTCCCTGTCTTAGACTTTCTATTTAATTTATAGTGTAAATTAAATTTGTTACCATTCAAATTACATCTGAGATATTGTTCTCCCATTTTAAATCTCCTTCCAAAAAAATAATAACTCAAATTAAATATTTAAGCAATTTAAAAAAATACCCAAAAAAATATTTAAAAAAATTGAAAATCAATTCAAAAAATGATATAAATATTAAAATCCATCCATAGCTCAGTTGGTAGAGCAGCTCCCTCTTAAGGAGACGGTCGTAGGTTCAACTCCTACTGGGTGGACATTTAAATCAACGGGTATTTAAAATTTTTAGATAGCTTTTTGCTAATAAAAAAATATTGCTTCATTGACTTTTGTATTCTATATATGTATAATACAAAAAGAAAAGGAGTTCTAAAAATGTATTCACTATCAATTATTCTTTTTGTCGTTGCTCTTTACCCAATCTATCTTGGATGGAAAGCACTAATTTTTGAAACTACGAGGGCCTTTTCTCATAATGACTGGCAAAAAGAATCTGGTTTTTTTGGTATCACTGGCTCTATCGTTATGGCAATGAGTGGCTATACTTTGATGAATGAGCCAAATACTTATATTTGGAATAGTCCAAATGGAATGGATTTGAAAGGAGTTGCATGTGTAATATATATGATAGCAACGATCACATTTATAATGTGTGGTCTTGCATGGTTTAGCAAAACCAAAATTGCATTTTGGATTGATAATAGCCGATGGCCTAACAAGGGAGAATAACTTATAAGAGCCGAGTAATTTTACAAAAGTTCGGCTCCTGTTCTCAACTTTCAAAATATGATTTGAGGATAGGTTAGACGAATCAATCAAAAACCCCGTAAAAACTGCGGGGTTTATTCATGTATAAAATCAAGATGGTAAAAAAAGTAATTTGATGTATTATATTATTTGTATAGAAATAATGGGCAAGTGGCGGAATTGGTATACGCGCTAGTCTTAGGAACTAGTTCCTCACGGATTGGGAGTTCGAGTCTCCCCTTGCCCACATTTTATAATTTATAATCAAAAATTTTTATATTATTTATATAAATAATATAATCATTAAATATTTATAAAATTTTAAAACTTAAATAAAATAATTTTCATTTAATCCTTTAAATAAAAAATCTTACTCCTTCAATTTGACAAATTTGTATTTATTTTTAATAATTCTAAAAGAATCATTGATTTATAAAAAGGAGAATAAATGAAAACGGTAGTTATTTCATATAACAGCATAGTTGGTGGTGAAGAGAATGGATGGAAAGTAAATGGTGAAAATAGTGTTCTCTTAATTCAAAATGCTGACGGTAGAATATGGGGTATAGATCAATTTAATATAAATAAAGAGAAATCAGCTAAGGAAACAGAAAAAGTTATTAATCTATTGTGGGAACAATTGAAACATGCCCTACCAAATGCAGATAAAGTAGTTTTATACGTAGGAAGTCATGGAGCTCACACATGGATTGAGCTAGCTTATGTAAATGGTCTTACCCCAGACAGAGCAATATTTGTAATGTGCCATTGTAATATTACAAAAAAAATGGAAACTTTAAGCAAGTATGGATTCTCTACGTCAAAAATTACTATGTGTAGATGTGGGGGGCATTATGACATGCTAAAAATATATCAAAATGCTTTGAATGGGAATATTCCAAATTAAGTAGAAATACTATTAAAAAACCCTAAAGAATTGTATAATTTAGGGTTTTTATTTTTTATAAATAACTTTAGATTTGATTAGCTTTCTTATAATTTATTTGGAATTATAATAAAACTAAAAATGGAATTAAAAAAACTAGCGTAAAAACTAGTTTTTAAAAACAACATAAATACAAATTAAGAAACTAAATCAAATCTTTTTTAAAAGAAATTCAAATTCTGCAGCAAGATTTTTAAACATAGCAATAGCTACGAAAAGAAATAAAATAATAAGAATTAAATTTTGTCCAAAATCTCTCTCCTTTAAACCACTTCTACGAAAAACAGAAGTTGCTAAAAAGCATACAGCTAAAACTGTTGCTATAACACGAACAAAAGCATTGTCCATTCAGACCTCCTCTCATTATAATACAATATAACAGATATATTTGCAAGTCTATAAAATTTATATTTTTATATAAAAAAAGGGGCACGAACGGAGTGTGCCCCAAAAAGAGACTTGAATCAAGGAGAAAGAGTGTGATCTTACAAGTACATTGCAAGACCTTGAGCTTATATAATTATATATCTTTTTGTGCTTTTTAGCCATAAAGTGTGGATAACTTTTTAAAAATAAAATTTAACGATTATATATTTCTCAATTTTCTATGAAAAGATATGGCAAATCTGTGTGCTTCAAAATTTGAAAGCAAAATATCTCTTTTATATTTTAAAAATTGATTACCTCCTAAAATCTCTCTTGGATTATGTTTACCGTCTTTTACCACAGAAACTACTGGTATTTTTAAATTATTTTCTCCCATTATTTTCTCAAAAAGTTTTTTTTGATTTTCTCCACCATCCACCACTATTAAATTTGGAAATCTCCATTCTTTATGCAAAAGTCGCCTGCTTAAAACTTCTTTTAAACTTTTTAGATCATTATTATTTGGATTATCTTTTATATTAAATTTTCTATATTCATTTTTATTTATCTCTCCATTTTCCACTACCACCATTACACCAACCACATTTTGCCCAGAAGTATGAGATATATCATAACTCTCTATCCTGAAAAGATCTTCTGAATTACTCTCGGTATTCAAAAATTCATTCCAATTATTTTTTATTAGAAAAACATCTTGTATGTGATTTATAGAAAATATCTGTTTTTTAATTTTATTAGCTTCTTCAAATTTCATCTCCTTAACAAAATCCTTCATCTGTTTATTCAAATCTTTCAAAATATCTTTTTTTTGTCCTTTAAAGAATCTAATTATATTTTTTATTGTTTTTTGATATTCTTTTTTTTCTATTTCTCCCACACAAACACCAGGGCAAAGCCCTAATTGTTTATTAAAACAAGGTTTAATATTTTTATTTGAAATTTGATTAAAAGGAATACATTTATCTCTAAATGGAAATATTTTTCTAATTATCTTTAAAGCTTCTTTAATGCTAGACCCTATCGGAAATGGTCCGAAGCTTTCTTCTATTTTAAAATCCATAATTTCATTTTTCATTTTTTTATTTAAAATATCTCTACTTCTTAAAAGCAGTATCCTAGGGAAATTTTCTTTTGTTATAATCACAAAATTATAACTTTTATCATCTTTTTCTTTTGTGTTATATTTTGGCTGATGTTTTTTGATCAAATAATTTTCTAAAATCAAAGCCTCTAAAACAGAGTCTGTTTTTTGAAATTTTATATTAGAGACAAGTTGAATCATTTTTGATATTTTGAAACCACGAGCTTCAGCCAAATTATTTGCAAAATAACTCTTGACTCTACTTTTTAAATCAGTAGCTTTACCTATATATAAAATAGTATTTTTATTACCAATAAAAAAATAAACTCCTGGAGAATTTGGTAATTTATCTATAATTTTTATTAATTTATTTTCCATTTATCTTTCAAATTATTTTGCTTTTTAAGAGATTATAACATATAATCAGAGTATAATGTTTTCATTTTTTAATAAAAAATTAGACACAAAAAGCTATAAAGGTGTCCGTGATTTTTATCCGAAAGATCAGTTTATTCAAAACTATATTTTTGATGTGATGCGAAAAACCGCAGAAAGTTTTGGATACGAAGAGTATGACGCCTCTATTTTAGAACCAGCAGAGCTTTACAAAGCAAAATCAGGAGAAGAAATAGTTAGCAAAGAAACTTATACATTTATTGATCGAGGAGAGAGAGAAGTGACTCTCAGGCCTGAAATGACTCCAACTGTTGCTAGAATGGTAGCTCATAAACAAAAAGAGCTTGTATTCCCTCTCAGATGGTATTCTATCCCAAATCTATTTAGATACGAAAAACCTCAAAAAGGCAGGCTCCGTGAGCACTACCAACTAAATGTAGATATTTTTGGTGTGGAAAATATTTGGGCAGAAGTTGAGGTTATAAAACTTGGTTATAAAATAATGCAAAATTTTGGAGCCAAAGATTCTGATTTTGTCATATTTTTAAATAATAGAAAAATCTTGAATGAACTGTACGAGAGATTTAATTTAAGAGAAGAGGAAAGATACAAAGTCTCAAAAATAATAGACAAAAAAGAAAAAATATCAAAAGAAGAATTTGAAAACCTTTTAACTGAATTTCTAAAAGAAAAAACTGATGATTTTATAAATCTCTTGGATTCAAACGAAAAATTGATAGAGTTTATAGGTAGTGAAAATGAATCTGTAAAAAAACTAATGAGTGTATTGGAAAAATTAAAAAGTGTTGGTATTAAAAATATAGAATTTAAACCAACTCTTATGCGGGGTTTTGACTACTACACCGATATTGTTTTTGAATTTTTTGATACAAGTAAGGAAAACAACAGATCTCTTTTTGGTGGAGGACGATACGACGATTTGCTAGCTATTTTTGGAAAGGAAAAGGTGCCGGCTTTTGGTTTTGGTATGGGAGATGTAACAGCAAAAGACTTTTTGGAAACTCATAGCCTTTTGCCAGATTACAAGCCAAAAACTCAAATACATATTACTCCACTATCTCTGGACTTTTTAGATGAAAGCTATAAATTGGCAGAAAAGTTACAAAATGAAGGCTTGTTTGTATCTGTTGACTTGTCGGACAAAAAACTTGGAGACAAAATAAAATATGCAGATAAAAACAAAGTACCTTTTGTTTTGGTTTTAGGTGAAGACGAAATAAAAACAGAAAAATATAGTTTAAAAAATTTGAAAACCGCAGAAGAGTTTAAGGTGTCTTTAGATGAGATTTTAAATATCCTGAAATGATTTAAGATAAATAATATAAATTTATGAAAAAAATTGTCTTTGACATAGAAACATCAAATACTTTTCAAGAAGCAGGGACTAACGACCCAAAAGATTTAAATATATCTGTGGTTGGTTTATATGACTATGACACAGACAAATATCAGGCATTTGAACAATCTGAATTTAATAATATGTGGCCTATTTTTGAAAAAGCAGACATATTAATCACCTTTAATGGTGATCATTTTGATATTCCTTTATTAAACAAATATTATAGTGGCGATTTAACCAAAATAAAAAGTCTGGACATATTAAAAGAAATGCACAGAAGTGCAGGTAGGAGAATGAAGCTTGATCAAATAGCTGAAGGAACTTTAGGTATAAACAAAAGTGGTCATGGACTAGACGCAATCAGATGGTGGCGAGATGGATTAAAGGAACAAGTCAAAAAATACTGTCTTGATGATGTAAAAATTACAAAAGATATTTATGAATATGCGGTTTTAAATAAAAAGCTAATATTTAAGGAGGGCCCAAATCTAAATGAAATAAAATTAGATACAGAAAAATGGGAAAATACTGAATCTACAACCAGTTTAAATTTTACCTTACCTTTTTAAAATGATATAATTTAATTATAAAAAGATAAATTAAAAATATGTCAGAGAAAATATCATTACCAATTTCAATAATAATAGCTGGAATTATAATTGGTGGTAGTATATACATAAATACAAAGACAAACAAACCCAGCATAAACCAAAAAGAAACAAATGAAAATATTGCACTAGATATAAGAGACACCTTAAGGCCGATAGATGTCAATGATCACATATTAGGTAATCCTAAAGCAAGAATAGTAATTGTCGAATATTCTGACACAGAGTGTCCTTATTGTAAAGAATTTCATAAAACTCTACAGACCATAATGCAGGAATATGGCGAACAAGGAAAAGTTGCTTGGGTTTATAGACATTTTCCAATGGAAGAACTCCACTCCAAAGCAATAAAAGAAGCTGAAGCAACAGAATGTGCAAATGAAATTGGTGGTAAAACTAAATTTTGGGAATATATAAATAAACTGTATGAAATAACACCAAGTAATAATAATTTGGATCCAAAAGAACTTACAAGAATTGCTTCTCTGACAAACATAGATACTAAAAAATTTGAAGTCTGTTTAAATAGTGGTCAATATAAAAATAGAATATTATCTGATATTAAGAATGCGCAAGAAATTGGAGCATCTGGTACACCTTATAGCGTACTCATAGATACAAAAAAGAATGACTATTATCAACTAGAAGGAGGTTATCCTTACATCCAATTAAAAAGCGCAATAGAGTTAATACTCCAAAGTTAAAAACTGTTGCAATAGACACATTTTAAATCACCGCACTTTGATTCAAACAAATCACCTTTCCAGACCAAATCTATAAGTTTTTTTATATCTTTATCTAAATTTTCTATATCTACATTCTCAATAGGTAGAGAAATTATCGGACAAGCTTTGCTTATATCATTTTTAAAATCTTTTTTTATATCTGGCTTTAAAAAGACTAAATATGGAATAATATTTTTACCCAAATAACTTTTATTAGAAGATAAAAGTTTTTTATAAAAAACTAATTGCTTAAAATAATTTCCATCACTACTCTTAGTATTGCCTTTTATGGCATTTTCACTCATTGCTTCTCTAGTTTTATAATCATAAACAAAGACACTGTTTTTATCCTCCAAAATTAAATCAAACCTCCCGTGCAGTTTTATTTCTATATCTTCATTTGCAAATTTATGCTGAAAATATGATTCGAATCTATGTTCAATTTTTTTATCAAGATCTGAATTAAAATGATTAAATAAAGATCTTGCAATAATTGGCATAGAAACCTCCACTTCTTCCAAAATATTTTTTTTATCTATACTTTTAATAGCAGATTTTTGTATAAATTTACTAAAGACTGATTTCATCAAATTTATATTTTCTTCTAAATTTTTTCTATCAGTATTCCATAGTGTTGCTATAGCTTCATGCATAGCTGTACCCTTTTCAGAAGGAGGATTTGGTGCTTCTGGCAATTTTAAAATACTTTTAAAGAAAAACTTTCTTGGGCATTCCAAAAAATGGTTTAGAGCAGTGACAGATAACCCGCTTTCAAGCAAAGTATTTTTTGTATAATTTATCTTTTCAATTTTATCTTTAATATCATCTGCTATTTTTGGTCTTTCTTTTTTTAAGATAAATTCGCCTACCTTTTCAAAATTTATATATTTATCATCGATTTCAGATATAAAACAAACCGGTTCTAAAGACAAATTTTCTGTATCTAAAAGAGCATAGCTTATAGATATATGCTTTTTGGCTCTAGTTAAAGCCACAAAAAACAATCTCCTTTCATCGCTCAAATCTGATTTTTCTTTTATAATAGGTAAAGAAAAATATTCTCTATTTATCTTTTTAATCCATAAATTTTCATTACAATAAGGCATAAAAACATAATCAAATTCTAGCCCTTTAGATGAGTGAGCTGTCATTATAAACACTCTAGTCTTTGAATCCACACTTTTGATTTTTACTATTTTTTTATTTGAATAAGTTTTATATATAAGCAATTCTTTTATCAATTCATCTGGATCCTCTATAGATTTTAAATAAATTAAGGTTTTAGACAAATTAAATATAGACCTCCAAACTTCAACAAAAGAAGTTTTGGATATTATTATTTCATTTAAACCAGAGCTATCTACTATTTGTTTGATAAATTCTAGTGGCGAAGCACTTTTTTTAAATAAAAATAATTCTTTTAAATTCGGTATTTTTTCTTCAATTTTTTCAAAATTACCTTTTCTTATTTCTTTTATTAGGACCATTCTTTCTTCAAAAGTAAGGCTCCAAAGTCCCGAGGCAATAGTATTTGATAGAGCTTCTACATTCGAAGGATCAATAATAAAATTTAAGATATTAAAAAATATATTACCGATCCTATGTTTAAAAATATCTACTCCTCTTTCAGCTGTAGCTTCAATCCCATTGGTATTCATAACTTCTATCAACTTAGATATCTCCGCATTGTTTTTTACAATAATAGCCATATTCGAGTCGGTATCATTATCTAAAATATCTGATATTTTAGATACCAAAAGATTTTCTTCTGCTTCAATACTATTGCAAGCAAACACATCGACACTCTTTTTATCATCTTTTATATTAGATTTTAATTTAATCCTAAAATCTAGTAAATCATCATTTTCGTAATTATTTTCAATCATATAAAAAGAAGCATCCAGTATGTTTTGATTTGACCTATAATTTTCTGTAAGAGCAATAGTTTTCATACTAGGCCAAATCTCTTTAAAATTTAAAAAGTTTTGCAAAG
>CAZFHL010000021.1:0-10971 GCA_964519145.1 uncultured Candidatus Saccharibacteria bacterium | reverse complement strand
ATACTCGTAATGAGCAAAGCGTATACGTAAATTGATTTGATGAGATGTGATTTTTCCATAGAGCTTATTATATCATGTTTTTATAAAACAAATCCCGCAGCATTAGCTGCGGGATTTTTCCATTTCTTTGAGAATGTCTGACAAATCGCGGTATGTTTCGTTTACGGTATTGCCGGTGATATACCAGAATTTGTGTAGCTCCAATTGCTCCATGAATGCACGGTCGTGGCTGATGATCAGTACTGCACCAGGGAAATCATTGATGAGGTTCTTCAAGATCTCTAGGGTAGACTCATCCAGATTATTTGTCGGCTCGTCGAGGATAATCAGATCCAGTGGGCGAGCGAATGCTAGTGCGAATCGCAAGCGCATACGTTGACCACCTGATAGATCACGGACTTTTAATTTCGACAAAATCTTGTTGGATAGTTTTGCTTGGCCTAGTGTACGGAATGCCTCTTCTTCGCTGCACTTCAATTCGTCTTTGACTACTTCGACGATATTGCCGTCTTCGGGTAGATGCATGTGCTGGTTGAATATTTCCCAGGTAACATCAGGTGCCCATCGCTGTGTGCCGTTGGTTGGTTCCATTTTGCCTGTGATGGTATTCACCAGAGTTGATTTGCCGGCACCATTGCGGCCGATCAATCCGATGCGATCACCAAAACGGATCGATAGGTCTTCGCTCCGGAATGCATCTGCGGTACTACCATCATAGCGATAGCGCAATTCGTCAGCCTCCCAGATGAATCGTCCCTCGCTGCGATCTTCGGCAGCGATTTTGCCTCCGAGTTTTTTAGCTTGGTCACCACTCGGTGGTTTTGCTGTCTTGATCGCTTCTTTGAGTTCTTCTAATTCGGCTTTGCGTGCTCGATAATCCCCGGTTGCTTTTCCACGGAACGCTTTTTGGTGCATGATTACCATTGCATCTTGCATCTCGGATGCTTTTTTGATCATGGTTTTTTTCTCGCGTATTGCCGATTCTACACGGCGTTGGCGCGCGATTTTGTATTCGTCATAACCGCCGTTTGTGAGGAACATGGTTTGGTCGATGATTTCGATTGTGCGGTTTACAACGGTTGTCAGAGTTGTCTGGTCATGAGAGATCAGTACTACCGCTCCCGAGAAACTACGAATACGCTCTATCAGCTGACGTCGCGCGATAATGTCCAGATGGTTCTCGGGCTCGTCGAGTAGGAGAATTGATGGTTCTTCGACAAATGCACACGACAGCTGGAGTGCTTTCTGTTGGCCTCCCGACAAGTTTTTGCAGTAGGTGGAATCTACAGGGTAGCGGTTTGCATCAAATCCGAACTGAGCGGCGCACGCCATTGCGGCCCCGATATGTTTTGTTCGCTTGCTGATGTAGTCTTTGATCAATTCATTGTGTCCGTCGAATTCTTGGAATACATACAGCATGCGGACTCCTGGGTCGGTATGGATGGTGCCGTCTTCTGGTTCGATCAAGCCGGCGATGATTTTCAACAACGTCGATTTACCAGCGCCGTTTTCACCTACGATCACGAGGCGATCATTTTTCACTATTTTAAAAGAAACATCCTCAAACAGAGGGTGGTCTTCGTCGTACCAAAAGGCTACTTTCTTCAAAGTCATCATATACTGCCGATACTAACACAAAAACACGGTTTTGCTAGGTTGTATAGTCGATCATTTCCATATACTAGAGTCTTGCTTTCGTTTTAAATAATAGAGCTGAAAGCCGCACTTACTTTTTAGGACGACGTAGTACATCGAATCGAATAATACTTGTGAGTACGGAAATTAGTATGAGCACCTCGGTTACCATTCCAGCGTACGAACCAACAATCAGGTTATAAATAAACCAGAGTGGGCGAGGAAGTAACATCAAAAATCTTATGAGTCGTGGGTTTTTCTGCCATACAGCGATTGCGCCAAAGACTTGAGCAACAATCGGCAGAATATCAGGTGAACTGTTAAAAGTGAGCAGGCCAGCGAGAATATAGGTTCCAGTAAAAAGATAGGGCCAAAAGCGCTTTTGTGCCCAAGCGGCTGTTTCTCTTTTGTATGAAATGAGCACGACTCCAGCCTCGACTAGGTTCATGAGTGCTCCGGTCCACGCCGAAAGCATAGAGAAATGTACCACAAACAGCAAAAGACCTACTAACATGATAATCAGTAGCTGGGTACGTTCTTTCTTTTGGAATGAAAGGATGACAAATAATAGAGCTAGGAACCCGATACTTTGTGCAATTACCTGATTCATATGTGCGGGTCCACGAGGATTCGAACCTCGGTCAACGGTTTTGGAGACCGCTATTCTACCACTGAACTATAGACCCTTATCACATTATAATAACAAAATTAGCTCTTTTGAGCTAATTTTGATTTCATAACTTTTATTTCTTTGCCTCTTTAAAAACAACCCTTTTTCTGAGTTTTTTGCTGTATTTTTTAAGCTCTATTTTACGCTCAACTTTTCTTTTATTTTTGCGCGTCCAATACACCTCTTTTGTATCTTTATTTACCAATTTTATAAGTTGATCTTGACTCATGTCTATAAATTATCTGTATAATATTTAATTATTTACAGTTTTGATGGTATCACAAAATAAAAAAATAGCAATTTATATTGAAGAATATAAATTAGCCTTAAATTTATTCATCAAATCTTTAGTAATTGGTCCAACTTGTCCATCACTCACATCAAAATCATCTATTTTCACTATTGGCAATAAATCTTTAAAAGAAGAAGTTATAAAGACTTCATCTGCATTTTTTAATTCTTCTTCTCTTATAAATCTCTCTTCAATTTCATAATTTTGAGAAGCCAATTCAATTACTACTTTTCTTGTTATACCCTTTAAAATATTTTCAGCTGGAGTGATAATCTTTTTATTCTTTATTATAAAAATATTTGATGTAGCGCATTCTAAAACATTGCCGTCTGAAACATAAAGTACTTCTATTGCGTTTTCATCTCTTTTAAATGGCTGCAAATTTACAGCTCTTATATAATTTGTAGTTTTATATTCTGGCAAATCTCTCATAAAATTGTAAGTGATGAGTTTGCCACCATTTGTATACAAATCTATCGGTAAAGATTGCCATTCTTCAGAAATCATATAAAAAGTAGGTTCTTCAAATTGAAAATTTAAACCATCAGTAGTATTGCCCCCTGTTAAAATAAATCTTATATTTGACCTCACATTTGAAAAATTATTTTTCTCGATTAGCTCTTTTATTTTTTTCGAGGCACTCTCTTCTGTTATAGGAATATTTAACCCTAGTGTATGCGCACCAGATACAAACCTATTCCAATGATCTTCAAATCTAAAAGGTTTTCCATTTATACATGTTATACCTTCATATATACCAAAACCTCGCAAAATACCTACATCAAAAATAGAAACTTTTGCATCTTCATTTGGGACAATTTTTCCGTTTAAAAAAGAAAATTTTGACATATTTTATAGATTATCATAATTTATTTTTTTAGCTATATCTAAATTTAAAATTATATTATTAAACTGTTCACCTCTATCGTATTCATTTTTAAATTTTTCAAAGCTTTTTGATGCTGGAGAAAACAATATAATATTCTTTTCGTCTTTATTTATCAAAGATAGTGAAAAATTTACACAATCATTTAAATTATCGAACTCATTATATCTTTCTAAATTTAATTCTTCTTTTATTTTTAAAGTGGCACTACCAGATAAAAGTATAAGGTTTGATAAATTAAATTTTGTTTTTAGATAATATGTATAATCTTTGAAATCTAATTCCCTATCTGTACCACCTGTTATTAAGATTAAATTATTTGTATTTTGAGAAAATCTATCCAAAGCAGCCATTGCCCCATCTGGTGAAGTTGCTGTTGTATCATTATAAATAACAATATTTTTATACTCAAAAATCTTTTCTTGTCTAAATTTAATCTGAGGCAAAGTTTTAATATTTTCTTTTATTTCTGAAATTTTAATCTTACATAAAATAGCATTTAATACAGCAAACATCAGATTATACAGATTGTGTTTGCCCCAATCTAAAATAAAATCTTTAGCATTAAATAAAATAGTTTTTTCTTTATTCTCTACAAAAATAATATCTAAATTTAAATCCAAAAAAATGCCATTTTCAATATCTGTAAAAAATGTAGATACAAAAAATATTTTAGATTTTGGTTTTAAATTTAAGAAAAATGTAGTCCAATCATTGTCTTTGTTCAAAATTAAAAAATCATTTTCTGTTTGATTTTTAAATATATTTGCTTTAGCTAGTGCATATTCTTCCATATTTTTATGTCTATTTATATGGTCTCTATATAAATTAGTTATCATAGCTATTTTAGAAGAAAAATTAGAATTTCCTAAAACTTCTAATTGAAAAGATGGTTCTTCAAGTACAACAAAATCATTTAAATTATATTTATGAAAGCTCCCCAAAAAAGTGCTGTCTGGGGAATTGCCAACCACAATAGACTTTGTTTTTGAAGTATTTAATAAATGAGAAGTCCAATTTACTGTGGTGGTTTTACCTCTAGTACCTGTAATAGCAATATTTTTTTGAGCTTTATTAAATTTATAAAACAAAGTCAATTCATTTTCTATCATCTTTCCATTTTGAATAGCTAGTTCTACAAATTGATTATGTATTGAAACATCAGGATTTAATACTATTATCTCATTATCCAAAAAATCACTCTCCCTATGTTCGCCTAAAACAAAATTTATTTTAGATTTAATATCTTTCAAATTTTCAATAGAATTTTTTAATTGTTCCTCTGACTTCATATCAGTAATAGTCAATACAGCTCCTTGCTCTACCAAAAAACGCGCAGTAGCAACACCACCACCAAGCAGTCCCAAACCCATCATTAAAACTTTTTTATTGTTTAATTCCATTTAATTTTTTAAAACTTCTATTTTGGCTCCAATTCTATTTAATCTTATAGCCACATCTTCATAGCCTCTCAATATTGAATAAACATTCCTTAATATAGAAGTGCCTTTTGCAGAAAGCATTGCTATTAATATTATCATTGCTGGGCGTAAAGCGGGAGGGCAAACAATTTGAGCTCCAAATAAATTTGTTTTACCACTTATAAAAACTCTATGAGGATCAGCCAAAACAACAGATGCGCCCAGTCTATTTATCTCTGTAAAATATATAGCCCTATTTTCCCACATCCAATCATGAATAAGAGTCTGTCCTTCTGTCTGTGTTGCAATTGGTACAAAAAATGGCAAATTATCTGAATTTATCCCAGGGTATGGTTGAGCGTGAATCTTATCATTTAAAGCAGTGAGTTTTGATTGAAATATTTTTATATCAACCAGTTTAGTCTTACCATTAAAAGATAGGTATTCTTTACTCAGATTATATTTCAAACCCATTTTTTGAAGTTTTAATAATTCTAATTTTAGAAAATCTATAGGACATCTTTTTACCAACAAATTAGAATTTGTTGTTATACAGGCAGAAATAAACATCATAGACTCTATAGGATCTTCACTATTATAATATTCTATATTTTTATTTATCTCTTTTATACCATGCACCATGAGTGTCGTTGTGCCTATGCCTTCAATTTTTACTCCGCATTTTTCTAAGAAAAAACAGACATCTTGTACTTGATAATTTGGACTAGCAAATTCTATTTTTGTAATACCTTCTATCAAAGCCGATGCAATTAGTATATTTTCTGTAGCAGTGTCACTAGACTCATACATTACAATATTAGATGGCATCAATTTATTTACATTGATCTCATAAAATTTATCTGAAGTCTTGATAGAAACCCCTATCAAAGACAGAGCGTGTCTATGGGCTTCTATTGTTCTTTCCCCCATTTTACAACCCCCAGCATGGGGTATTTTAAATTTTCTCTCTCTATGAATTAAAGCTCCTATCATCATCAAAATAGAGCGAATTCTATTTGCTGATTTATTGTTTATATTATTTATATATATTTTTTTAGGTGGAGTTATTTCAATAGTTTGATTTAAAGTCCAAACACAAGAAAATCCTATACTTTTCAAGACTTCGAGCAATCTAAAAACTTCTTCTATTCTTGGAATACAATGCAATGTAGTTTTTGACTTATTTAAGATAGATGCACAAATTAAACCTAAAGCTCCATTTTTTGATGGATTTGTATCTATGCTTCCGTGTAATCTATGCCCTCCCTCTATCTTAAAATCAATACTCTCATCTATTGATATTATTTTTTTATCCAAAGCTTCACTTATTTTTTCTATTTCTTGAGAAGAAAAATTTTGATGCCCTGCCTCCATTCTAGCCACCGCACTTTGTGAAGTGTGCAATCTTTTTGCAAACTCTTTTTGAGTCAAACCTCTCTTCTCGCGAAGATTTTTGATAAAAACACCTATCCGATATTGATTATTCATAGCTATAATATATCATATATGATATATTATAGCTATGAATAAATATGTGGATATTTCAAACTTAAGTACAATGCATATCGGCGGTAAAGCACACTCTTTGATAAAATTAAAAAAAGAAAAAGATATTGAAAAGATTTTAAATTTCTGCAAAACACAAAAGAGAAAGATATTAGTACTAGGAGAAGGTAGTAATACAATATTTAATGATAAATACTTAAACTATATTGTTTTAAAAATTGATATAAAAAATATAAAAATCAAAAAAGAGACAAAAAACTACAAAATAATCGAGGTTGGCGCCGGTTTAAATTGGGATAGATTTGTAAATTTTACTATAAAAAATAATTTGCAAGGCATTGAAGCACTTTCTGGTATTCCAGGTACTGTTGGTGCTTCTCCAATACAAAATATAGGTGCGTATGGTTCTGAAGTCAAAAACAACATACATTATGTTTTGGTATACGATAAAATTTTTAACAAAATTGTAAAATTAAATAAAAATGAATGTCATTTTTCATATAGAAATAGCTTATTTAAAAATAACAAGAATAGATATATCATTTTGAAAGTTTTTTTCAAATTATTTAAAAATAAAGAAATTAAAATACCAAAATATAAAGATGTAGAAAATTTCTTTCTAAATAAACAAGGTTCAAGCTTGCAAGAAATAAGAAACGCTATAATAAAAATCAGAAAAGAGAAATTACCAAATCCAAAAATAATTCCAAATTGTGGCTCATTTTTTAAAAATCCAATAATAACAAAAAATGATTTTAAAAAATTACAAAAAAAATTACCGACAATTCCCTATTTTAAAGTAAAAGAAAAAATAAAAATACCAGCAGGATTTTTGATAGAAACTGCAAAATTTAAAGGGGTGAAAATTAACGAAATAGAAATTTATAAAAAAAATGCTCTCGTTTTGACTAATCCAAACAAAAAAGCTAGTTTTAAAAATTTAATAAAAGTTAAAAATAAGATATCACAAACAATATATAAAAAATTTGGTGTTAGACTTGAATCTGAAGTAAATATTATATACAAATAAAGCGCACAAATTGTGCGCTTTATCAAAACTACAATGCAGTAGTGAAAAAATTTGAATCTACCCATAACCAAGCAGAGCTTCCTAAATGAATGTCTTTTCCATTTTCATACCCAATTGATATATGAGTACAGTCCAAATTTAAAACTCCAAAAACCACAAAAGGCCCTCTCCCATAGGAAGCAATCCATCTCTGTAAAAGATTATCCTTATCAGAATCATCCATTTGAGTCTTAAAATAGACACGTTCACCTTTATAAAATCTGAGCATTTTATCCCCTTTCTTCTTTTAAGAATTATATCATATATGAGATAATATTCAAATGGATATATTAAATAAAAATGATTATCATTTTATTGGTATTGGCGGTATTGGTATTTCAGCTATTGCCAAAATGCTCTCTCTTAAAGGCAAGCAAATAAGCGGTTCTGATATTGGGGAGTCTGAAGTCATAGATGATTTAGAGAAAAGCGGTATAAAAATTTACCCCAAACAAGAAAAGGGAAATATTACAGATAATATAGATGTAGTTATATACACTATTGCGATCACAGAAAATAATCCCGAACTGATAGAAGCAAAAAATAAAAATATCCCCTGTTTTACCTACCCTCAAATACTAGGTATTTTATCAAAAGAAATGAAAACCATAGCCATATCTGGTACCCATGGCAAAACCACTACCACAGCAATGATTGGCCATATTTTTAAAAAGGCAAATTTAGATCCTACCATAATAGTCGGGTCTAAAATGATAAATGAAAAAACAAAAGAATATACAAACTTTATAGCAGGAAAAAGTAATATTTTGATTGTAGAAGCTTGTGAATATAAAAAATCTTTCTTAAATTTAAATCCTTATGTGCTAGCAATTACTAATATAGAAGCAGATCATTTAGACTATTATAAAGATATTGAAGATATAAAAAATGCTTTCGGTGAGATGATTAATCAAATTGATGGTGATGGTTTTATTGTTGCAAATACAGAAGCAGAAAACATAAAAGATATTTTAAAAAATCAAAATATAGAAATAATTGATTATTCTAAAATAAATATTAATGAAAAAATTTGCGTCATAGGACGACACAATATAGAAAATGCCAAAACAGCCATAGCTGTAGCAAAAATATTTGGGATAGAAGAAGTTGTTGCTATAAATTATTTAAAAAGTTTTAGAGGTACTTGGAGGAGACTTGAATATAAGGGAGAAAAAGCCAATTACATTGTTTATGATGATTATGCACATCATCCGACTGAAATTACAGCTTCTTTATCTACTTTAAAAGATGAGTATCCAAATAAAAAAATATTGTGTGTTTTTGAAGCTCACCAACAAAGTAGGACAAAACACTTTTTTGATGAGTTTACAAAAGCTTTAAGTATTGCTGATTATGTTTTTCTACCCCCAATATTTATAACAAGAGAAATTAATGATAAAGAAACCACAAATTATAAATTGGCAAAAAATATAGGAGAAAAAGCAAAAACAATAGAAAACATAGAGAATTTGAAAACAGAATTAAATAAATTAAAAAACGAAGATTTATGTATTGTGATGATGGGTGCTGGCAATATATATAAATGGACAAAAGAGATAATATAAAAAAATAATAAACCCCTTATCTTGTTAAATAAGGGGTTTAAATATTTTATCATAAAAAAAGATTATTAATATATACCATAACTTTTTTACAAAAATACTGAGCATGGCCATCCTCAATTATCACATCAAAGAAACTAGGCAGACGCTCTATGACTCTACTATCTTTATCAAGACAGAGCCAAAGAATATGCACTCCCTCCCGAGCATTTATCTCTCCCAAAGAGCTCTTTAACTCATCTAGAGCACCCATAACACCATCTGTATCCAAAGGCTCCATAACAATGACTAATTTCAATCTAGAAGTTTTTTCTAAAATAGAGAAGTCTGATTTATCAAAAGTCAATTCGATTATTTTACCAACATTAGAAAAAAAATTTCCTAATAAATGAATAAATAATAGGTAACACGGGGAATCATGTCTACCAATCACAGCCACCTTAAATTTTTCTTTTGTAGGTGCATTACCTACTCTCGGGACTTCCATCGGGAACAAAACATCTTTAGTAGGTCTTACGGCAACAGCTGGCATAAATTCTCCTTTTTCGTTTTTCAAATCCAAAAATACAATAACATATTATAACTAAAGTGGCAAATAAGATGGATTATCTATACTCCCTTTCAATTTTTAGAAATTCTTTTTTTGTAATTGGACCAAAAAAATAACATCTATCATCCTCATCTACCTCACAACAATCACATTCAAAATCATCTTCCCATCTTATATATTTACCATTTGGTAATTTAAAAATATGACAACCCCAATGACCGCTTGGTAAAATACAAGAAAAATCAGATTCTCCATAATATCTAATTATATCCTTCTGCCTTGGAGGACAAACATAACAAAGTTCATGCATTTAAACCTCTCTTTTTTTCTATAAAAATACTATCATGTATAAATTACATATCAAATATTTTTTCAGAATAAGAGTTTTTATTTACAAATTTTAAAAACAGAAAAACCTACTCATTGAGGTAAGCAGATTTAACTGTTGCTTCAATGAGTAGGCTTAGAAATCATCTTCTGAAATTTGATTATCACTTATTACAATGAGAGCCATTGTTGCATTATAAAGTAAACTCATCATTGGCAAAAAAATCTCTACAAATGTAAGATCAGCCCCAAACAGAGTGATCACACAGGCAATGCAAGTAATAAACCATACATGAAATGTTTCTGGTATTGGTTTGTTTATCATATCCAAAAGTATTGGAATTCCAGCAATATTGAGTGCAAATGTCCCTGCGACAATACCTGCTATCGCTCCTTGTGTGAGCCAAATAACTGTTGCAACTAAGGCACAGAGTGCAGACAAAGTCTCGGTTTTACGCCAAACCCATTTTCCATCTCGTAAAAGAGAAATGGTTATGAGACTTGCACCAATTGTCCAACCAAGAGGAAGCCATACAGGTTTACCTGCCTGCCATGTAGTGATAAGTAAAATAATATCTAGTATTGTCCACATTAACCATGAAGCAACGCTTGATGCTCCAGCTTTACCTCGAATTACTTGATAGGCATAATGAAGAAGTACAGAAACAGCAACAACACCCCCAAAAAACCCTATGTATGTCTTCAAAAATAACCTCCATTTCTTTTGCTAGTATACAATATTTGAATATTTATGTCAATTAAATATCTTTAATAAAAAACTAAAAAATAATTTATTTTTAAATTTTAGATGATTAATGGTGGATTCTTTACAAAATCAAATTGAAAGCGAGCTATGCCATAACCAGAAAAAACTTCTGTATATCCTTCGTGTCCATCTGGACAACATCTGCCATTTTGTGGAACCGGAAAAAGAAGATTAATCTGATCAGTGTGACACTTCGTTGTATAAAATTTTCCACAATAACTGCATGCATAATCCTTACCAAAAATAAAAGCAATAACTTTTCTCCAAATAGACTTTTCTGTTAAAGG
>CAZFHL010000020.1:0-11365 GCA_964519145.1 uncultured Candidatus Saccharibacteria bacterium | reverse complement strand
TTCTTACTACCATAAAATGTATATTACTATATAACAAAAAAATAAGCAAATTCAACAAGGATGTCTTTCAAAAGTCTTTCTTAGTATAGTTTTTGCTAGACACGCATAAAAATCTGCTGATTTTTTGCTATGCTCGTCTCGGTCAGACTTGCGCAAGTCTATCAAAAACTATACTTGCGACGACTTTTGAAAGTAAGAAGTCTTTCTCAATAAATTATAATATTTCTACAAAAGCTTTTTCTGTGGATTTTAGATAAACCATAGAGTTTTATTGATTTTATATGATTCGAAGTCCCATAACCTTTGTTTGATTTTAAATCATAATTTGGATATTTTTTATCTAATTTATTCATCAAATTATCTCTCTCTACTTTTGCTATTATGGAAGCGCAGGCGATACAAATTTCTTTTTCATCCCCTTTTATTATGGTTTTTTGATTTTTATATTTTAAAGGGGCTTTTAAAGAACCATCAAGTAATATATTTTCTATTTTTATATTTTTTTCTACAAATTTTAAAAGTGTTTTTATTGCTAGATTTGTTGCAAAACTTATACCTTTTTTGTCTATGATTTCATTTGATATATTGACAGTCATAAATATTATAGGAAACTGATTTTCTTTAAATTTATTGAGTTTGTCATATATAAGCAGTCTTTTTTTAGGTGTCAATTTTTTCGAATCTCTTAATTTATTTTCAAACACATCTTTTAAGATTATTTTTGAAAACTTTTTATTTGTACCAAATATACCTAAAGTTATAGGCCCAGCGAGTGGTCCTCTTCCTACTTCGTCTATTCCTATGATGTATCCCATATAATTATTGAAATATTTTGCTTTAAATTAGATTACCTTTATTTTTTGATTTTGTTAATATATAAAAATGAAGTTTACACATCTACATACACATAGCCACTATTCCCTATTACAAGCTTTACCTAAGATCGGAGAACTTGTAAATATTGCAAAAGAAATGGGCATGGAATCTTTGGCTTTGACAGACAATGGTAATATGTATGGAACCATAGAATTTTATAAAGAATGCAAAAAGGCTTCTATAAAAGCAATAATTGGAATTGATGCTTATTTGGCTTCTAGGACAAGATTTGATAAAGAGTCTGGTATAGACAAAAGTAGATTTAGATTGATTTTACTTTGTAAAAATGAAATTGGTTATAAAAATTTGATGAAGCTCGTATCCCTGTCTTATCTGGAAGGGTTTTATTATAAACCCCGTATTGATTTTGAAATATTAGAAAAATATAGCGAAGGACTTATTTGCATTTCTTCTTCTTTTTCTGGTGATATTTCAACTCATTTGAGAAATAAAAATACAGTATTGGCAAAAGAATTAATTGATAAATATAAAAAAATATTTAATAAAAATGGTGAAGAAAACTTTTTTATAGAGATCACAAAACACCCTGAATTACAGGGGCACAATGAGCATATGCAAGATTTATATAATTTTGCTAAAGAAAATAATATAAAACCCGTTGCTTCTACTGATGTCTATTATTTAAAAAAAGAGGATAGAGAAGCAAGAGATACACTCATGGCTGTGATGCAAGGAGTAGAACCAAAAGAAAAAAATAGTTTTAATAATGAAGAAGAAGATTTTTCTTTTCTTTCTTTAGATGAGTTGAATGAAAGATTTATTGATATGCCAGATGCCTTAGAAAACAATATATTTGTTTCTAGTTTGTGTAATTTAGATTTAACTTTAGGTAAATGGGCATTTCCTGATATCAAAATAGAAGACAATAAAACATATGATGATGTTTTAAAGGATCTTGCTTATAGTGGTATAGAAAAAAGAGGACTTACAAATACTCCAGAATTAATAAAGAGACTTGATTATGAGCTAGAGGTTATAAAAAATAAAGGCTACTCCCCCTACTTTTTAGTCGTGGCTGATTTGATGGATTATGCTCATCAAAATGGTATTTTGACAAATATTAGAGGTTCTGTTTCTGGTTCGCTTGTCACTTACCTTTCTTATATTACAAATATTGATCCTATTGAATACGAAATACCTTTTGAGAGATTTTTAAATCCAGATAGACCATCTGCCCCAGATATTGATATGGATTATGCCGATAACAGAAGAGATGAAATGGTGGAATATGTTAAAAGAAAATATGGTGAAGATAAAGTGGCTCAAATAGGTACATTCGGTACTATGATGGCAAGAGGAAGTGTAAGAGATACAGCTAGGGCTCTTGGTTTTGCTTATACAATTGGTGATCGTATAGCAAAATTGATTCCCATGGGTGCGCAAGGTTTTCCTATGACAATAGATAGAGCTATGGAAGAAGTTTTGGAACTA
Organism: uncultured Candidatus Saccharibacteria bacterium; assembly: GCA_964519145.1. Classification (GTDB taxonomy): domain Bacteria; phylum Patescibacteriota; class Minisyncoccia; order Phycocordibacterales; family WO2-35-19; genus CAZFHL01. Next base: position 9,037 of record CAZFHL010000020.1, on the reverse strand, counting down.
AAAGAATTGTATGAAAAAGATGCTGATACTAAAAAAATTATAGATATGGCAAGAAAAATAGAAGGTTGTGCAAGACATATTGGTGTTCATGCTGCTGGAGTTGTGATCAGCCCCACCACTCTGACAGATTTTACACCACTTCAATTTGATCCAAAAGGTGAAGGAAAAATAATCACTCAATATGATATGTACAGTGTAGATGAAAATGGTGCTGGTCTTTTAAAATTTGATTTTCTTGGATTAAAAAATTTATCAATAATTTCTGCCACTATTGAACTCTTAAAAAAGACTAAAAATATAATTATAGATGTAGAAAAAATACCAATAGATGATAAAAAAACTTTTGAAATGCTTTCTCGTGGAGAAACAGAAGATCTTTTCCAGTTAAATGGAGATGGTATGACTAAATTTTTGGTTGATCTAAAACCGACATCTATAAACGATATAAATGCTATGGTTGCTTTATACAGGCCTGGACCAATTCAATTTATTCCTCAATATATAGAAAGAAAACATGACCCTAAAAAAATAACATATTTAGATGATGCTTTAGAGCCAATTCTTAAAAAGACTTATGGTATTTTGGTTTATCAAGATGATTTATTGATGATGGCTCATAAATTAGCGGGTTATACTTGGGGTGAAGTTGATAAGTTTAGAAAAGCTGTGGGCAAAAAGATTCCTGAAGAAATGAGAGAGCAAAAAGAAAAATTTATTAAAGGTTGTATAAATTATTCTAAATGGTCAGAAAAAAAAGCGAAAGAGGTTTGGAGTTGGATAGAACCTTTTGCTGCATATGGATTTAACAAAGCCCACTCTGTATCTTATGGTAAAGTGGCTTATCACACAGCTTATTTAAAGGCCAATTTTCCTGGAGAATATATGACTTCTGTTTTATCTGCTGAATCTGGGGATATAGATAAGGTTGCTATTTCAATTACGGAATGTAAAAGGATGGGTATAAAAGTTTTGCCACCAGATATAAATGAAAGTTTTTCTGATTTTACTCTTGTCAAAAAAGAATCAAATAGTGAAGAACCAGAAACAATAAGGTTTGGACTTACTACTATAAAAAATTTTGGTGAAGGTATTTCTTCTATTATTACAAAAGAGAGAAAAGAAAATGGAAAATTTAAATCAATAGAAGATTTTTTGACTAGGATTCAAGATAGAAATTTAAATAAAAAATCACTCGAAGCTCTAATAAAAAGTGGTGCTATGGATTATTTTGGTGATAGAGGTGTATTGTTCTTTAATTTGGATAATTTGTTAAATTTTAGTAAGCATATAGATGACAACAAAGATCATACTTCCCTATTTGCTTCTATACCAGGGAGTATAAAAGTACATTTAGATTTTGCTGAAAATGCTACTCTAACTCAAAAATTGATATGGGAAAAAGAGCTTCTCGGTTTATACATTTCAGGCCATCCTCTGGATATTTTTAAAGAAAAGCTTTTAAATAGAGATGCAAATATACAAAAAACAAAAGAACAGATGAAGAATAATGAAACTGTTGTTTTGGGCGGTATGATTTCTGTTATAAAAGAAATAAATACAAAAAATGGTGACAAAATGATGTTCGTTAAATTTATGGATTTTTCAGATGATATTGAACTTGTGGTCTTTCCAAAAGTCTTGAATGAATTTAAAGAGCTTTTACTTGTGGATAATTGTGTAGTAATAAAAGGAAAAATATCTGTTAGAAATGATGAAAAAACTATTATTGTAGAAAAAATCAAAAAAATGTAATTGTTTTGAAATGTTTTTTTATTTAGAAATATGATAAATATTACATTATATTTTATTTGTAAAAACAAGTATTTATATATTTTCTAAAACTGGTATTATTTATATATGAAAGAAAATAAAATATTAGAATACCAAAGACACTCGCTCGCCCATCTTTTGGCCAGAGCTGTTTTAAATATTTATCCTGACTCTCTACCAACTCTTGGTCCAGCTATTGATACTGGTTTTTATTATGACTTTGATTTTAAAACTCCATTTAGAGAGGGAGACTTGGTAAAAATAGAAGCGGAAATGAAGAAAATATTGCCAATATGGAATGGTTTTTCACACAAAGAAGTGTCTTTTGAGGAAGCAAAAGAATACTTTAAAGACAATATATATAAATTGGAACTTATTGAAGAAATAAACAAAAAAGGAGAGAAAATTACGCTTTATACTGTCGGAAGTGGAGCAAATGAATTTACAGATCTCTGTCGTGGTGGACATATTGAGGATGTCTCAAAAATTCCAAGCGACAGTTTTAAACTTGAAAAGATAGCAGGTGCATATTGGCGAGGAAATGAAAAAAACAAAATGCTGACAAGGATTTATGGCCTGGCTTTTGAAAGTAAGGAGGAATTGGATAAATATATTATTCAAAAGGATGAGGCAGAAAAAAGAGATCATAAAAAGTTAGGCAAAGAATTGGGACTTTATATGTTCCACGAAACTGCTCCCGGTATGCCCTATTGGCTTCCAAAAGGTCTAATCTTGTACAAAGAATTAGAAAATTATTGGAGAAAAAAACACACTGAATTAAATTATTTAGAAATAGCTAGTCCTTTAGTAAATAAGGCTGAACTTTGGAAGACATCTGGCCATTGGGAACACTATAAAGATGATATGTTTATTGCTGATATGGGCGAAAATGAAGTTTACGGTATAAAGCCGATGAATTGTCCAAATGCGATGATTGTTTTCAAATCAATGCAGATTAGTTATAAACAACTTCCTTTCAGATTATCTGACACAGATAGATTGCATAGGTACGAAAGATCAGGAACTTTAAATGGACTTTTAAGGTGTAGGTCGTTTCAACAGGATGACTCGCATAATTATATTTCAGAAGAAATGATAGAGTCAGAATACGAACACATAATGGAAATTTGTAAAGAATTTTATGGGATATTTAAACTAGAATATAAATTTAGACTAGGAACAAGACCAGAGGGATTTTTGGGAGATATAGAAACTTGGGATAAAGCAGAAACTGTATTGAAAAAAGTTTTAGAAAAATCAGGAAAAGAATATTCAATAGCAGAAGGAGACGGAGCTTTTTATGGACCAAAAATAGATATCGTAATGAAAGATGCAATTGGTAGAGATTGGCAAATGGGTACTATGCAACTTGATTTTCAACAACCAAAAAGATTTGAACTTGAATATACAGACAGAGATGGAACTAAAAAAACACCAGTTGTTATTCATCGTGTAATTTACGGGTCTTTGGAAAGATTTGTTGGTATTTTAGTGGAACACTTTGCAGGAAACTTCCCTCTTTGGCTCTCACCTGTTCAGGTTAAAGTTTTGCCAGTTCGTGATACTCATAATGATTATGCTAAAAAAGTTTTTGAGACTTTAAAAACCGTTGGTATCCGAGCAGAGTTTGATGACAGAGATGAGAATCTTGGCAAAAAAGTCAGAGAAACAAAAAACGAAAAAGTACCATATTGGATAGTGATTGGAGACAAAGATATTGAAGCCGAAAAAGTGACTTTTGAAAGTAGGGACGGTGGCAACCTTGGACAGCTAGATATAGAGGAAGTAAAAACAAAACTACTTGATGAAATCAACAAAAAGATATAACAAAACTACAATGACGGTCATTGTAATTTGGTAATTAATATTTATGCATCAATATTTGCCATTTTTGCATTTGCTTGTATAAAAGATTTTCTTGAAGGTACATCTGTACCCATCAAGATATCAAATATTCTATCAGCCTCCCCTGCCTCCTCTACTGTTACTTGTTTTAATATTCTTCTTTTTGGATCCATTGTGGTTTCCCAAAGTTCTTCTGCATTCATCTCTCCTAAACCTTTGTATCTTTGCACAGAAACTTTTATAGATTTAATTTTATTGGTCTCTTTTTCTTCTGTTTCTTCAGTAGCTTCTTCTGCAAGACTCTCAACTTCCTCAATTTCTACATCTTTCCCTAATATTTTAGATTTTTCTTCATCTGTGTATGCATAAAAAATTTCTTTCCCTTTTTTGATTTTATAAAGGGGTGGTTGAGCAATATAAATAAATCCTCCGTCTATGAGTGGTCTAAAATATCTATAAACTAAAGTCAAAATAAGTGTTCTTATGTGGGCACCATCAACATCGGCATCTGTCGCTACTATTACTTTATGGTATCTCAGTTTAGATATATCAAAAGTATCCCCAATAGCAGTACCAAGAGCTATAACAAAATTTTTGATTTGTTCTGATGCTAGCATTCTATCAAGTCTTGCTCTTTCGATGTTTAGAATTTTTCCACGAAGAGGGAGAATTGCTTGAGTTCTCCTATCCCTACCTGTTTTCGCTGTACCACCAGCAGAATCTCCCTCTACAATGAATAATTCTGTATCCTCGGCGCTTTTGCTTTGGCAATCAGAAAGCTTACCCGGTAGAGTCATGCCCTCAAGTGCCCCTTTTCTCAAAATAGAATCTTTAGCAGCTTTAGCAGCTTTTCTGGCTCTTACAGCGAGTACCACTTTACTTATTATTGCTTTTGCATCATCTGGATTTTCTTCTAAAAACTCAGAAAAAGCATCTCCAAAAGCGCCCTCAACCATACCTTTACCCTCTATGCTACCTAATTTTGCTTTAGTTTGACCTTCAAATTGTATTTCTCGGAGTTTTACAGATACTACAGCTGTTAGACCTTCTAAGACATCTTCACCTGTAAAAGAATCATCACTTTCTTTTAAAAGATTATTCTTTTTTCCATAGGAATTTAATGTTCTTGTAAGAGCTGTTTTAAAACCAGTTATATGAGTACCACCTTCACTGTTATATATATTGTTTGCAAAGGGCATTATTCTAGCTGATATATCATCTACATATTGTAAAGCTATTTCTACACCTTCAAAATTTTCATTTTGTTTTTCTGTATAAAATATGTTTTTATGGATTGATTTTTGTGTCTGATTATAAAAAGCGATGAGAGATTTTAATCCACCTTCAAAATAAAAAGACATCGATGGGGCTTCTATTTCTAAATCTCTTATATAAAAAGTATCTGTATCTTTTATTTTTTCTTCTGTATCTCTTAAATCTAAAATTGTTATTCTTAAGCCTTTAACTAAATAAGCTTGCTGTCTCAAGTGAGAAACTATTTTATTAAAATCAAATTTTATTTCTTTGAAAATTTCAATGTCTGGTTCAAATGTTACAATTGTTCCATTATAATTAGTGTTGCCTATTTTTTTTACAGGAGCTTTTTTCTTTCCTTGTGAATATTCTTGAAAATATATACCGCCATCTTTATGGACTTCCGCTCTCATGTATACAGAAAGCGCATTTACAACAGATGCCCCTACTCCATGAAGACCTCCAGATACTTTATAACCGTCTCCGCCAAATTTACCTCCCGCATGTAGAGTGGTCATGATAGTTTCTAGGGCAGAAACTTTTGTTTGTTTATGGATATCTACAGGTATACCACGACCATTGTCTGCCACCCTTATTTTGTTATTTGGCAATACAGCCACTTCTATATCATTACAAAATCCACCCATAGCCTCATCTCTTGAGTTGTCAAATATTTCCCAAATAAGATGATGCAATCCATCTGGGCCAGTTGTACCTATGTACATACCAGGCCTCTTTCTTACAGGTTCTAGACCCTCAAGTACAGTGATTGAGTCTGCCCCATAACTATCTTTCTTTTTTTCTTCTTTTGACATTTGTATCAACAATTATATCAAAATAATTAATTAATAGCCAGACAATGTACATATTTCAAACAATTTGAGTGGTACTAGTATTCATGTGCCTAGCGAGCTTGACTGAAGCGAGCTCGAGGAATTTTTTAGCAAAAAAATATCCGTGCACATGAATACTAGTACCCGAGAAAGTGTTTAAAATAGTTTTAATATGTGACACTTGAATTTTTATGATTTTATCATATACTTTAGCTATAAATATGTAATTTTATGAAGGAATATAAAATAGATACAAAAGAACAAGAATATTTGATAAAAAATCTTCAAAATAGAGAAGATGAAGACGCGGTAAGAATAAAAAGATATTTAAATATGCCAGATCTTTCAAGAACGTCCGGCTCACCTTTAAAAGAAATAGTAGATAGAGTTTCAGAAATACCTTTTATAAGTAATTTTTCAAGCATTACAATACCAGAAATAGTACCTAGTAGTGTTTGTTTTGATTTGTTTGACTTTGCACCAAATCATCCAGCTAGAAGCAAATCAGATACTTATTATGTAGATGATAAAAACATATTGAGGACACATGATACCGTAATGTGGTTTTATTATCTTAATTTACCAGAAATAAAAGAAAAAATTAAAAATAAAGAAGATCTGGGTGTCATTTGTTATGGTAAAGTTTATAGAAAAGATGAAATAGATAGAAGACATATGAATGTTTTCCATCAACTCGGAGGACTTTATCTGGTTTCAGATAATAAAAAAACTTTAAATTTAGATGATTTAAAAAATATATTGTCAGAAATTGTGATTAGTGTTTTTGGAAAAGATGTCAAATACAGATTTAATGTAGATACATTTCCTTATACAGATCCAAGTTTGGAAGTAGAGGTTTTCATAAATGACAATTGGGTAGAAATATTGGGTGGTGGTATGCCAAAACCGTCTGTTTTGAAAAATTTTGGATTAGAGGGTTATAATGGTTGGGCATTTGGTTTTGGTTTGGAAAGGCTTGCTATTATTGGTATGGAATTGCCTGATATAAGATTGCTTTGGTCTCAAGACGAAAGAGTAAAAAAACAATTACACTTAGGGAATAAATTTAAAGAAGTAAGCAAGTATCCGCCAATAGTAAGAGACATCTCTTTTATAGTATCTAAAGAATTTATTCCAAATAATTATTTTGATTTGATTAGAGAAACAGTCGGGGAAGATTTGATTGAAGAAGTAAAGTTTTTGGATAAATATGAAGACGAAAGTAAATTTGGTAAAGACAAAATAAGCTATGCTTTTAGGATAGTTTATAGATCTATAGAAAGAACTTTAACAAATGAAGAGGTTGATAGTTTTCATAAAAAATTAGAGGAAATAACAAAAAGTACACTTAAAGCAATCATTCGTTAATATCATTATGCATTTTATATCAATTTCAATAACATACATCCTTTTATTTGTAGCTTTATATTTTGAAGTCTTTTTGCTTATTACTTATTTTGAAATGAAACTGCTTAAAAAAGATAAAAAAATACTTATAAAAAAGAATGACAATATAAAATTGTACTCAGTTTCAATAATTGTTCCTGTTTGGAATGAAGAATCCACCATAATAAAAACCGTATTTTCTCTTCTTAAATTGAATTATCCGAAAGATAAATTAAAAATATTTATAGTAGATGATGGAAGTACAGACAATACATTTAAAGTTTTACAAAGATTCAAAAAAAATAAACAAATTACTATATTGCAAAAAGAAAATGGAGGTAAACACAGCGCTTTAAATTACGCATTAACATTCATTGATTCTGATTTAGTTGGCTGTCTAGATGCTGATTCATTTGTAGACAGCGAAGCTTTAATGCGGATTGTTGCTAGGTTTAATAAAGATAAAAGTTTATCTGCTGTTACACCATCTATAAAAGTTTATAAACCAAAAACATTAATTCAATTTATTCAAAGGGTAGAATACGAATGGGGTGTTTTGTTTAGAAATATTCTTGCAAATTTAAATGCTTTATATGTGACTCCAGGACCATTTACTATTTTTAAAAGAGAAATTTTTACTAAATTTGGTGGATACAAGCATGCTTATTTGACTGAAGATATGGAGATGGCTTTGAGAATGCAGAGCAATAAATTAAAAATAGGAAATGTGGCAAACGCTTTTGTTTTTACTGTAGCTCCAAATACAATAAAAAAACTCTATAAACAAAGACTCCGTTGGACATATGGGTTTTTAAAAAATACTTTAGATTACAAATATTTATTATTTAAATCAGAATACGGAAATCTTGGCGTTATGGTTTTGCCTGCTGCTGGTATATCAATATTCTCCTCGATCTTCGTATTTTTTAGGAGTATATATACTGTTTTAGTGGAGATAGTAAATAAATTTGTAGAATGGAATACCATCGGTTTAAATTTTATATTGCCAGATTTTGATTTGTTTTATGTAAATACAAATATCACTGCTTTTATAGCAATATTTGCTATTTTAGGGACTGTTACCCTTTTGATGTTTGCCATCAAGATGTCTGAAGGTAAATTTAAATTTAGGATAGATATGGTGCTCTTTATGCTTTTATATGGCCTCATTGCACCTTTTTGGATGTTTAAAGCAGTATTTAATGTCATATTTAAAACAAAGACTAGCTGGAGATAACCTTAACTTTTTGTTGAAGTGGCAGTTTTCATTTTATTTTTTTCTTCTAACTTTTTTTGCCCATCTATCTCTTTTAAAGCAGGTATAATATCTTTTATATTTTCTATTGATTTAAATCCGTAGTAAGTTTTGCCATTTATAAGGAGTGTGGGTTGATTGTTTTCTATATTATAAATGCTGAGCAAAGTTTTTAACGCAGATAAATCTAAATTATAGTCAAAAGAATAAACTCTTAAATCAGGGTATTCTTCTCTCAACTTTGTTAATACAAAACCCATTTTTTGACAATCATCACAATTGCCTTCGTTAGAATAAAAATAAATTATAGATAGGGTTTTGCCACCACATCTTTCATTTATCTTTTGCATCAAAAGGAAATCTTTTATTTGAAGTAAAGAGTAGTATCTTTTTAAGTTTAAAACTTCTGAATCGTCAGACCCCCTATTCTCTTCTGTATAAGCTAGTTTGTCTCCTAAAACAGCCAATTCTTTAGAAAGAAAATTGTTTGTGATATCTCTGCAAGATAATTCAGACAAAAGAGAAAATTGTGTTTCTGATGCCAGTATGTCAACAGCAATTCTACTCTCTATGTTTTTAATTTCATTTATTTTCTTTTGACCAAAAAAATTGCTCAAAAAAATAGCCGTTGTAAATATTAGAGCGGTGATTATAAATGTATATATGTATTTTTTCCAGTCAAACATGGTTTTAT
>CAZFHL010000019.1:8253-11459 GCA_964519145.1 uncultured Candidatus Saccharibacteria bacterium | reverse complement strand
ATATATTTTCACTAGAAATTATTTGTTAAAATAAACTACCCATAAAAAACAAAATCCGTACTCTAACAGATTTTGTTTTGTTAGAGTACGGATTTTTAGTATTTCTGCCGTCTAGTGATAATACTAATCAAATCACGAGCAGCAAAATATTGTGGATTTATAAGTTGTTGTAGACACTCTATAAGTGCATTAATGAACCAAATTACAGCAATAATTGAAAGGCCGATTGGTGCGACGAAACCGAGCCCTACAGCCCATGGTTTAACATTAGGATCTGATACTACTCCAAAAGATGCACTGATGATTAGATGAAAAATCCAAGCACTAAGCAACATGATAATTGGCCCGATAATATTGGCAAGCGCATTAGCAATCTGTTGCTTAACCATAATCTTCCAAATAACCGGCGCTGCCTTTTCGGTTGTAGCTGCAATCTGAGCAGCTCCTTGACCGAGCAAATCGAGCATCTTACTAGATCCTTCATGTAACATGTCTAGGGCCTTGTCTGTAGCATCACCCATTGTTTTGTGATTACCAACAGCTTCATAATTTGGAGAATGGCTACCAACATTATTTACAGTTACTTTTGGAGCAAAAAGTGCCTGCAGTCCTTCATAAGTTTGTCTTGCTGCAGCAAACTGTTCTGCAGTAAATGGTCCAACTGCTTCTACTTTTTGAGGTGATTCTGCTTGTGTAGTTTCGTTGCGAGTTACTTCAGTGGTCATAAGTCTCCTTTATAATTACCTTTCCATATAAAATATAACATTGTTAATTATTTATATCAAGCGCTTGTATCTGTCCACCACATTTGAGACTTTTCTTCTAATTGATTACATGCATACTTAAAAAAATAGGTTGATTTTGTTGATCAATAGAGAATATGATATACAAAATAATGAGTATCAGAAACAAATTTTAATAGATTAATTTTATAAACTTTTCTCAAAATGTTGGTAGTCTTCTCTGCCAGTTTCTGGTGTCCAATCCCCTCCCCAATCCCGACCTAATTTTTCATAAAATTAAATAATATGTGTAAATATAAAATTTAAAGCTTTATCAAATTTTTGATAAAGCTTTTTTATTTTAATAATTACTAAACACCAAACATGCGATTAGGATTTCTGTTCATTTTATAAACATTTGCAACTCTATTGTTATATAATCCTAAATATATATTATCCACAAGCAATCTATCCATATTATTAATTTTGGCAATCAAGTATTCAATAAAATGGTCTATCAAACTATCCACAGACAGATTAAAAAAATTATCTAAGATAAGTTCGAATCTCCCATTAATTATTCTGTATATCATCAATCTACTTCTTTCTTCGTTCTTATTTGGTGAATGACAAATAATTTGAATATCCGAGCCTGCAGAAATAATCTTTTCTGTATAAAAATCTTCTATATTTAACATTATTACCTCCGAAAATATTATACAAATAAATTTAGGATTTTAGTATTGACAAATACACTAAGTTATGTATAATATAATCTAGGAAGATCTTTAATAAGGAGCAAAAAAAAAATGAAGTGTCCTCAACCAAAATTGATCGAAAATCCTGGAGTTTTAGGAAAAAATTTAGGAGAATTTTCTCTAGAAGTTTTTGAAGAAGGAGATATTGCAAATCTCCTTAAGCAAATTGGGAGATCAAGAAACATCAATTTCTTGATCAATTTGATCATCTCAATCTTTTTAACCGGAATATATTTCTTTATCTGTTATAGCGCTTGCTATAATCTAAAGATATTGGGGTATCAACCACTGGATGTCGGTCTATATGCTATCTTTATTGGGGCTATAGTCCAAAAAAATACAAACGGCATATTATGGGATGAACTTTCAGGCAAAGGTATTTATTCTGTATATTCAGTTGCTAAAAGCGAAACAGAAAAATTGATAGATCTCATATTATCATATGGATTATGCATCTTCCTAAACACAATCAAGTTCTTCCTGATTTACATATGCTTTACATGGAAAGAATTTGATTCATATTCTAGAAATAATTTCGATCATAATTGGTCTTCTGCAATTTGTGCAACACTCGTCATCTTAACTTTCTCTGTGCTTTTCTATATAGGATTGATAGGAGAGCCACGAGAAGTCTCCATCAACACGGCAGATAGCATCGAATTTAAAGTCTCAAACGAGATATATTTGAGTACCATGAACCTCATTCAATCAATCAAAAATAAATATGATAGCATACATGATGTTTCGCCAATTGAATTTTATGCAAAAGATCTTTGTATAAAATATTCTGTAGGATATATGGGTACAAGAATTAGTCCAATTTTTCTCTATGCAAAAAATAGAGAAGAGGAGTACTGTTTTAAAATGATCCAATAAATTCGGACATTAAGTTTCAAAAAAGACCTTTTCAAAAGAAAGGTCTTTTTTATGAAAAATGATTTACCACCGACTATTTACAAAGTCTAAATATAATGTATTATATAGATAGAGAGTTTGGAGGTAAATATGAATCCAAATGAATTGCTCCACATAGAAACAATAGAAAATCCGTCGTCGCCACTTGAAATAGCTTTAGGTAGTCTGAATATTCCTTTTTATACAGATGAATCTGTCAAGAAATACGAAAAAGCTTCTTTCAACAAATTGCGAAACAGGATATTGATTGACCTATTTGGAAAAATTGGTTTTTACATTATCTACTTATTGTTAGGATATTTTATTTACATCTTGAATGATCACAAATTTTGTTTTATCACAATAGCTGTTTTTCTTGCTATTTTTAATTCAATTTTTGTTGATAAATATAAATATATAAAACAAGAGGATCCACATATATATCCCAAGAGTAAGTATTTTGATATATTAGCATTTCTCAGGATGGGTATTTCTCTAATATCCTTTTCTATAACTCCAGTAATTTCTTCATTTTATATAGCTATAGATATTTTTTGTATCCTCTATTGGAAAATATATACTTTAGAGGAATTTAATGAGGACACGAAATGGTTGACTACAAGAAGATATAGTCATATAGAAACCCTTATTTCTGCTAAACAAAAGGAAATGATAAAGAAAATACAAGAAATATGTCCAGAAGCTCATAATGAAGTGGAATGTCTCTTTGAAAATCAGGATTTTTCTGGCAGAGGTTATATTATATGGCCAAAATCACTAGACAGAGTCTTCGTCACAATCTTTACAGCCGAAACAGAGTGGCTAGAAGAAA
>CAZFHL010000019.1:0-8153 GCA_964519145.1 uncultured Candidatus Saccharibacteria bacterium | reverse complement strand
GATATTTTCATCAAAGCATTTGCTAGACCTTCAGGATATCTAGTGAGCATCACAGCTGAAGCGTCTGCCAAAAATTCTCTTTTTCTTGATATTGCAAACTGTATGATTGTAGCGATTATTGGAGAAATTATTATAAGTACTAAACCAATAATAGCAAATAATCCAGCATTTTTATTATCTTCTCTATCTCCGCTTCCCCAAAAAGCATTTCTCAAAATCATATCTGAAACTATAGAAAGTAAACCAACTAAAACAACGACAGCACTCATGAGCAAAATGTCTCTATTCCCAATATGAGACAATTCATGGGCAACTACCCCTTCCAACTCTGATTTACTCAACCTATTCAAAAGACCTGTAGTGACGGCAATTACAGAGTGATTTTTATCTCTCCCCGTAGCAAAAGCATTTGGAGCATCATCTTCAATCACAAATATTTTTGGTTTAGGCAAACCTGCTGTGATGGCAAGATTTTCTGTAATAGTATATAAATCAAAAAATTCTTCTTTCTTTGCTTCTCTGGCTTTACTTAGAGAAAGAGCTATTTTGTCTGAAAACCAAAAACTACTAAAATTTATAACCAAACTAAGTATTATAGCCAAATAAAAAACCTCTATTGATTTTAAATGTACAGACAAAAAATAACCAATAAGAGATACGAAGCTCAGGAATAAAAACATCAAAAAATAAGTTTTAAAAATATTTGAATTTTGATGTGTATAAATACTTTTATTCATATTTAAAGCTATTTTAGCAAAACTTGAAGCAATCAACAAGTTATCCCAAAAGTTTGTTTGAAAGACTTCGCTCTTAAGATATCATTTAAAATAATGAATAAAAAATCAAACCCAATCCGTATACCTCCACACAACATAGAAGCAGAAAAAGCTTTACTTGGTTCCGTGATGTTAAAAGGAGAAGTTTTGTTTGAAATTGCAGATACCATAAATGCAAATTCATTTTATCTTGAAAAACATAAAATAATATTTGAGACAATGATGGATCTTTTTACAAAAAGACACCCTACTGATTTACTCACCGTATCAGCCAGATTAAAAGAAAAGAATTTATTAGAAGAAATTGGTGGCAATGAATATTTGGCGGAACTTGTAAACTCTGTGCCATCTGCATCAAATGCAAACTTTTATGCAAGTATAATCCAAAAAAAACATATAACAAGAAATTTGATAAATGCAGGAGATTTCATTTCTTCTATTGGTTATGAAGAAGAGCAAGAAATAGATCATATACTGGATCAAGCTCAAAAAAAGATTTATGATGTCACAAATATATCAAGCATACATAAATTTGTAGAATTAAAGGAGGAATTGACAGAAGCTTGGGATAGATTGGATAGATTACATAATTCAACAGATGGATTAAGAGGTGTACCGACTGGATTTACAGGAATAGACGAAAAATTGTCTGGCCTTCAAAAATCAGATCTTATTATTTTAGCCGCCAGACCTTCTGTTGGTAAAACATCTCTTGCGTTAGATATAGCAAGGCAAGCAGCCGTTTACAACAATATCCCTGTTGGTATATTTTCTCTTGAAATGTCTTCTCAGCAATTAGTAGACAGGATGCTTGCCTCACAATCAAATGTAAATGCTTGGAAATTAAGAACAGGTAGATCTATTACAGAAAATGATTTTGAAGCAATCAGAGGCTCTTTAGACCTACTTGCTAAAGCTCCAATATTTATAGATGATCAACCCGGAAATAATATATTGAAAATGCGTTCAGTAGCTAGGAGACTTAAAAATGAAAAGGGTTTAGGTTTGATAGTAGTAGATTACTTACAACTTATGGTTCCTACCCAAACTAAAGGTATCGACTCTTTGGTTCAACAAGTAACAGAAATATCTAGATCTTTAAAAAATTTAGCTCGTGAACTAGATGTGCCTGTATTAGCTTTATCCCAGTTATCAAGAGAAGTAGAAAAAAGAGGAGGGAGACCAAGACTCTCAGACTTGAGAGATTCTGGTTCCATTGAACAAGACGCTGATGTTGTAATGTTTATACATAGAGAAGATAAAGGGAAAGATGAATCAGAAAGAACAAATATTGCAGAAATACTTATCGAAAAACATAGAAATGGAGCAACTGGCAAAGTAGAATTATTTTTCAATCATGAAAAAGCTACTTTTCAAAATCTAGACAAAGCTATTTATACAGGAGCCGAATCTGAATTTCGTGAATTTTAAAAAATATGAATAATATAGAAAAATTAACAGAAATATTTTCTCAATTTCCCGGTATTGGTCAAAGACAAGCAAAAAGAATTGTATATTTTTTGTTAACAAGACAAAAAGATAGAGTGGACGAGTTTATAAAATATATGTCAGAAATGAAAAAAGATGTTATTGTATGTGAAGAGTGTATGCGCTTTTTTCAAATTAAAAATACAAATCAAAAAAGATGTGATTTGTGTAATTCAAACAATAGAAACAATGGACTAATTTGTTTGGTGGAAAGAGACATTGATTTAGAATCCATAGAAAGAAATAGTAAATTTGATGGCAGATATTTTGTATTAGGTGGTTCAATACCAATATTAGATAAAGAGCCAGAAAAAAGAGTGAAACTGAAAGAGTTAGAAAATTTTTTATTAAAAAAGAAAAATGAATTAGAAGAAATAATTATAGCTACTAGTTGGAACCCAGAAGGTGAAAATACATTTGATTTTATAAAAAAATTCTTAGAAAATTTTAAAGATGAAAATAAAGTAGAATTTAAAATATCATCTCTAGGAAAAGGTCTTTCAATGGGTAGTGAGCTTGAATATACAGATCCAGATACTTTAAAAAATGCTTTTAAAAACAGAAAATAATTTTATGAAAAAATATTCTTATATATTAATAATTTGCTCCATTATTGGTTTTTTAGCTTCCCTCTTTTTAACATTAGATATCATAAAATTATCTGTCAATCCAAATATAGATTTACCTTGCAACATAAACCCATTTATTAGTTGCAAAAGTGTTATAGATTCTTGGCAAGGCTCTCTTTTAGGTTTCCCAAATCCTATCATTGGTCTTTTATACTTTCCTTTTCTTTTTTTAATGGGGATATTTTATTTTTTTGATTTACTTAAAATAGAAAATGAAAAAATAACGAAAAAAAGCCTTTTAGTTAATTTAACAAACACAGGCATAACACTCTCCATGGCTCTTGTGTTTTGGTTTTATTATCAAAGTGTATTTATTATCGGATCACTTTGTCTTTATTGTATGATTGTTTGGATAGTATCTTGGCTTCCATTTACTTCTATGATAAACAATTTTATTGAAAATAAAAAAAACACTCTGCCTTTGTCCAAATTAGAAACCTTTATATCAAAAAATCATATACTGATTTTAATATTAGGATATATTATTGGTGTATTTATAATAATCTTTAAATTTAGTGATTATATATTTTCAATATCTAAAAGTATTTGATTCAAAAACTGCACTAAACCTCTTCCAAAAGTCGTCGCAAGTATAGTTTTTGATAGACTTGCGCAAGGTTGACTGAACCGAGCATAGCAAAAAATCAGCAGATTTTTATGCGTGTCTATCAAAAACTATACTAAGAAAGACTTTTGAAAGATACCCAGTATCCGTGGTTCAAAAAGGTGTGATGAGAAAGAGTTTTGTAATTTAAAAATACCTAGAAAGATTTTAAAAGACCTAATTAAGCTATCGAGTTTATTTTGACCATAAAATGAGGTTGTCTGTGGCCATTTTTCTTAAAATATCTACTTTTTTGTTTGTATTTTATAACAGTGATTTTTTGATCTCTCCCAATTGATACAATAGATGCAGAAACTTTTGCTCCATTTATATAAGGAGCTCCTATGTCTGTAGAGTCTACACCATTATCAACCATAATAATTTTATCAAAAATTATATTATCCCCCTCTTTATATTCCTTATCTTTCATTTTCTCAATTTTTATAGTATCTCCAACAGAAACTTTGTATTGTTTACCACCACTTTCAAGTACAGCAAAAGAGCCGTTTTCAACTTCTTCTATCTTTTTTACTTTTGGCTTTTTAGCCTTATTTTCAGGGCTCTTTTTTACTGATTTTTTTGTTTCTGTCATAATACCTATAATTTACACTATTTAGCTTTTTTTTGCAAGATTAGGTCTCTTACATAACATGCTCCGCGGTACTAGTATTCATATGCCTAGCGAGTTTGACGAAACAGCTTCGCAGGAATTTTTTAGCCCGCCTACTAACGCCTGAGCGTAGCGATGGCGGGCAAGCAAAAAAGTATCCGTGTATATGAATTCTAGTACCCGAAAAAGTGTTATGTAATAAGTCTATTATTTAAAAAATTGGCAGGACAAAGGGGGCGCCCGCAAATGCGAAACGCCCCCGTTTTCACCGACAGCAGACCGTAAACTTTCAAGAAAGCTGGCGTCTGCAATTCCCAACCTCGAGACTGTTCCATGACGTTTTACCGACATTCCAGGTTGTCATCCTGAAACCATGGATTACAGTCTCCTGCCTTTTTAACAAATTTCACCCCAATGACTCATGGGATATGAGACAAGCCGTCACTTTGAACATGCATCGATATCTCCACAATACAGTTTTGATATCGAAACAAATTCTCTGTGAAAAAGGTCAAAAGGCCTATCTGATATAAGTATAGCATAGTATATATTTTGTGTCAAGCATTTTTGTATTAAAAAACCATTTTCTTTTTGTAATTTTAAAAATATGGCTTTAAATATGAGTTTTTTAAGTATAGATTTATATTGAGTTATTCTTCTGGTTTTTCTAAAAAGGCTGTTTCTATGGCGATTGACTCCCCTGTTATACGCATTATGTCTTTATCGACTTTTTTAAATTCCTTACCGCTATTATTATAATGATTTACCACAGTTTGAAGCGAGCTACCGAGCTTATTATGATAATCTTCATATTTTTTTAAATGATTTCCCAGTTCTTCTACTCTTTTAATTATATCTTTAGCCTTTTCTTCTATTTGCATAGCTTTCAAACCTTGGAGCACTGTTTGTAAATATGCCAAAAAAGAAGTAGGAGAAACTATAATAACTTTATATTTACCAGCAGATCTTTGTACCAAATTTTCAGAATCTTCACCAAGATTACCTATCTTATTTGTAAGCAAATCATAATATATGGCTTCATGAGGAATAAACATAAAAGCAAAATCCATCGTGCCTTCACTCGGTTTTATATATTTAGATGTCTCAGTTATGCGCAATTTTAAATCATTTACAAAAAGCTTTTCTAGTCTTTCTTTTTCACTAGGATCTTTTGCTTCGCTAACACGATTATAATTTTCAAGTGAAAATTTGGAATCAATAGGAATAATTTTATCTTTTACAAATACTACAGCGTCTACAATGTCTCCGTTTGCAAAACGATATTGCATTTGGTATTGATCTGGGCCTAAAACATTTTTTAGTAAAGTTTCTAAATAATATTCTCCTAACACACCTCTTTGTTTTGGATTTTTCAAAATATCTTGAAGACTATTTAAAGAATCCGCAAAAGAAACAACTTGCTTATTTGTTTCGTCTAATTTTACCAAACTCTCTGTTATATTTCTTATAAGACCAGACGATTCTTTAAATTGGTCTCTCATCGACTCATTTACTTGTCTAGTAGTTTCAGACATTTTCCTATCAACCACTCTATTTAATTCATTCATTTGTTCAAGTAAAAGTTTGAGGGCGCCATCTTCTGTCTTATTGTTTTTTTTATTAAATAAAATAAACATTACAATAAATAAAATTATTGTAATTATGGTCATTGTGATATATTGCATACTGGATATTGTATCAAATATTTGATATTATTTAAAACATATAAATATACATAAATTATGCATGACAATATTCAAAACCAGATAAAAGATGCTCTTAGAGCAAAAGATTCTATAAGACTTCTTACATTGAGAGGAGTTTTAACTGCTTTTACAAATGAAAGTTTAAATCTGGGCAGAAAACCTCAAGACAAATTGACGGACGAAGAAGCTGTTTTGGTAGTTAAGAAACTAGCAAAACAGAGAAAGGATTCAATTGAACAATTTGAAAAAGGAGGGAGAAATGATTTAGCAGAAAATGAAAAAAAAGAACTTTCTATTTTAGAAGAATTTTTGCCTGGACAAATGAAAGAAGAAGAAATAAAATCTATTGTCTTATCAAAAAAAGAAGAATTAAAAATAGAGGATAAATCAAAAATAGGCATACTTATTGGAGCTGTAGTAAAAGCCACTTCTAGCAGAGCAGACGGAGCAATAGTCAAAAAAATAGTAGAAGAAATATTAAAATAAAAATATGGAAAGTAGCCCATCAAAAACTATTAGAACTATAGAAGATATTGACGATAATTTACTCAATCAAATAAAAAAAAGATTTTTTGAAATATATAGAGAAACGAATGAACCTTTGAGTGGTAAAATATACAAACAAGTTTTAAACGAAATGAGCATTAACCCAGATTTAGCTTGGGAAGTTATGCAAAAAATAGATAATCCCAAAAGACCACAAGGAGCATCTAAACCAAAAGATGCTCCAAAAAGAAAAACTAAGATAGTGGGTATATATAAACCAAAAGATTTAAAAGATACTAACCAGATTGATTACAAAATGAGGCAAGCCAATGATAATTCTAAATGATTAATTTAAATTTTTTCAGTTAAAAAAGATAATACTAATTTATAAGATCAGGAGCTGTTCCCCTTTTATATTTTTTTAGAGGTATAGATTTAAATAAATCCAAAACTTCTTCCGTAATCTGCCATTGTTTTATAATTTCTTTTTTAGTAGGAAAAATAGTTTGATCTCCTGTTATAGCATCAAATAGTATTTTTTCATAAGCATCTGGCGATTTTAAGTCAAAATTTTCATAATCAAAAAACATATTTTTTGATTCTATTTCGTGAGCAAACCCAGAAGATTTCATATTAAATATAATTTCAATTTTATTTTCAGGCTGAATTATAAAATTTATTTGATTCAAATTATTTTTATTTCTAAAATAAATTTTTATCTCTGTAATCGATTTATCTAAAGCCTTCCCACTTGAAAGAAAAATCGGAACATTGAACCATCTTTTATTTTTTAGAAACAATTTGAATCTAAAAAAAGTTTCTGTCTGAGAACCATTTAAAACACCAATTTCATTTGAAAAATCTGTGTATTGTGCTTTTATAGCATTTAAAAGAAAATCTTTTTTATCTTTTATAAAAATTTTTGAAACAACATTTTCTCTTTCCTTTCTTATATTTTTAGCATTAAATATTTTTGGATTTTCCAAGAGTATCAAAGAGAGCATGGCTAACATATGATTTTGACCAACATCTTTTATAGCCCCCACACTATTATAAAAATTTCCCCTATTAGAAACATCATTTTTTTCAAATAAATTTATTTCTATTTTTTCTACATATTTATTATTAAAAATGGGATCAAATATGACATTAGAAAATCTAAAAAATAAAATATTTTGTAAAATTTCTTTGCCTAAATAATGGTCTATTTTATATATCTGATCATCATCAAAATGTTTTGATATAAACAAATCAAGAGATTTTGCACTTTTTAAATCATTACCAAAAGGTTTTTCAATCAATATTTTTGTTTGCTCTTTTTTTTGAGCGCAGTGTATATGCAAACCAGACTTATATATATTTTCTAAAATTACTTTGTATAAATGTGGCGGAACAGCTAAATAAAATAATTTGTGAGCACAAATACCTGCTTTTTTATCTATCTCGTTTAAATAATTTAGTAAACTAGTATAATCTTTCAAAGAATCAAAAAAGCCTTGCTTATAAAATACTTTATTTATAAATTCTTTTTTTATTTTCTCCTCTATTTTTAAAGGAAGATTTTGTATTAAAATATCTCTTATTTGAGTATCATTTATCTCTCTCCTAGAAAAGCCTACAATTTTTATATCCCTTGGCAAGAGTTTTTTAATCCATAAGTTAAAAATAGCAGGAATTACCTTTTTTTGAACTAAATCTCCTGTAATACCAAAAATAACAATAGTGGTATTTTGATTTTTTAAGTCAATTTTCATAAATTCAACTTTAGCATGAACATGTTAATTTCAAAAGTCGTCGAGCATAAAACCTTTTTGGAGCCTAGCGAGCTTGACTGAAGCGAGCTCGAGGAATTTT
>CAZFHL010000018.1:2606-11594 GCA_964519145.1 uncultured Candidatus Saccharibacteria bacterium | reverse complement strand
ACCTGCGTAGCCCAATGGGCGACAGATTTACAGTCTGTTGTAATTGACCACTCTACCACCGACGCTTTAAATTAGTCTACCATATTTTTTTATTTTACAAAGACTTTGTCTAAAATTCAAAACCACACATAATCTAACATGTGTGGTTTAAGTCAAACTAAAAATTAATGCTCAATATTAGAATAGAGACTTTTTTTGAAACTTCAGACAAGACCCATCATTTACATCTCGACAGTACTCAAAATCATGTTGAGTGAAGCAGACACGATTAAGACGGTCTAATCTGTATGATTTCATCTTTCCATCATATGGATCAACTTTCTTTGGCAGAGGAGACGCTCTGCAAAGATGATTGTACCAAACATCTCGACGACATGAAAAAGGATCGATATTTATAAAATATTTGCACCTTTTACAAATTGTAATTTTAGGATCAGACACATCTTGAGCACCAAGCACGATCAATTTACCAGTTTGTAACATGATTTTTCTCCAATCTATTTAGATTATTGAACCTGGCTGATTTAACCAGAATTCATCTATCCAATATAAACATACTATATTATAATATATTTGTCAATCTAATGCATCCGTCAACCTCATTTGAGACTTTTCTTCTGATGGATTACAAGAAAATTAGAAATTTATAAAAATTTTAAATTGAGTGATTTTATTTACGCAACCGGGGTAGCTGTATCAATCATAGAAGCCTCAATAAATGAACCCTTTCTACCTTTTTTAATATCAAAAATAAATTCTCCATTTTTGATAGACACAGAAACAGAACCCCCTTTCATAAGCCCTTTGCTTATAATAAGAGAAGCTATTTTATTTAAAATTTTATTTTGTATCAATCTTTTTAGAGGTCTTGCACCATATTGTGGGTTATAACCTTCTTTTGCTAAAAATTCATAAGCCTCATTAGACAATTCCAAATTTATTTCTTTTTCTAACAAACGCTTTTTGACTAAATCTATTTGTATTTTTACAATTTCTGATATTGCCTCCACAGAAAGTACATCAAAAATAATTACATCATCTATCCTGTTCAAAAATTCTGGTCTAAAAAAATCTTTCATTGTTTCTAAAACCTTATCTTTAATTTCACCATATGAAGTTCCGGACTTATCTCTTTCGCCAAAACCAAGTTTTTCCATCTTGTCTATATATTGAGCACCAATATTTGAAGTCATTATTATTATTGTATTTTTAAAGTTTACTGTCCTGCCTTTTGAATCGGTAAGTCTTCCATTGTCTAAAACTTGCAAAAGTACATTAAAAACTTCAGGGTGCGCCTTTTCAATTTCATCAAATAAGACAATGGAGTATGGTCTATGTCTTACCATTTCTGTTAACCCACCACCATCTTCAAATCCTACATAACCAGGAGGAGCACCTATCAATTTTGAAACAGAATGCTTTTCCATAAATTCAGACATATCTACTCTTATCAAAGCTTTTTCATCATTAAACATAAACTCTGCAAGAGATTTTGTTAATTCTGTTTTTCCCACACCTGTAGGGCCTAAAAATATAAAAGAACCTATTGGCTTATTTGGATCTCCTATTCCAGCTCTAGATCTTTTTATGGTATCAGAAATCTTAGACACAGCTTCACTTTGACCTATAATTCTTTTTTGTAAATCAATTTCTATTCTAGATAATTTTTCAGCTTCTTCTTCAAGCATCCTAGAAACTGGAATACCAGTCCATTTTGCAACTATATTTGCAATATCATTTTCTGTTATTTCTTCTTTCAAAATTCTTCTAGAACTCTGAAGTTTCTTTAATTTTTTAATATTTAAATCTAAATCTTTTTCAAGTGCAGGAATTTTACCATAACGAACCTCTGCTGCTTTACCTAAATCCACCCTTGCCTCTGCTGACTCTGCTTCTAATCTAGATAATTCCAATTCTTTTTTAATTCTTTTTATTTCACCAACTGTATCTTTTTCGTTTTTCCATTTCAAATCTATTTCTGCTGTTTTTTCTTTCAAATCAGCAACTTCCTTTTCTATTTCTTCTAGTCTATTTTTTGCTTTACTATTTTTATGTTCAGCTTCTTTTTTAAGAGCCTCTTTTTCTATTTCTAATTTTACTATCTTAGCATTTGTTTCTTGTAGTATAGGAGGCATATTTTCTAAAGAAATTTTTAAATGCGAAGAAGCTTCGTCTATTAAATCCACAGCTTTATCTGGTAAAAATCTGTCAGCAATATATCTAGAAGATAAATTTACTGCCGCTTTTATAGCATCATCTGTTATATGCACACCATGATATAGCTCATATTTTTCTTTCAATCCTCTTAAGATAGTTATGGCATCATCAATTGAAGGTTCATTTACAAACACAGGCTGGAATCTTCTTGTAAGAGCTGGGTCTTTTTCTATATGTTTTTGATATTCTTTTATAGTGGTCGCTCCAATTGCCCTAAGTTCTCCCCTTGCAAGAGGAGGTTTTAACATGTTCGATGCATCAAGAGAACCTTCGGCACTCCCTGCTCCAACAATAGTATGTATCTCATCTATAAACAAAATGATTTTACCTTCAGATTTTTCAATATCTTTTATTATATTTTTTAATCTCTCTTCAAATTCACCTCTAAATTTTGTACCCGCAACAAGAAGACCTAGATCAAGAGAGACTATTTCTTTATCTTTTAAAGATTCAGGTACGTTTCCGTTTGCCATTCTTATAGCAAGACCTTCTGCTATAGCGGTTTTACCAACACCAGCTTCACCAATTAAAATAGGGTTATTTTTTGTTCTTCTTGAAAGAATTTGGATTATTCTTGATATTTCTTCATCTCTTCCTATTACAGGATCAAGTTTATTTTCTTTTGCCAATTTTGTAAGTGATCTCGTATATTTAATAAGAGTTTTATTTTTCTGTGGAGTTTTATCATCAGAGATTCTACCCTCTTTTATTTCTTGTATTAAAAAAGCTACTTTATCTTTTTCTATTTTAAATTTAGATAACAAATCTTTTGTTTGACCAGGCACCTCAACACAAGCCAAAAATAAATGTTCTGTTGAAACAAATTCATCTCCCATATTTGTAGCCACTTTAGATGAATGTTCTATTATATGTGCCAATTCTGGAGTTAAATATATTTGATAAGATGGAGTTGTAGTATTACTTGGTACTCCACCTTCCATCATATCAAACAACGATTCAGTGAGGAGCATCGTGTCTATATCCATTTTGTCTAATATAGAAACCACCATACTCTCTTCTTGAAGAATAAGAGCTGTTAAAAGATGGATTGGTGCAACATGATTTTGACCTCTCTCTATTACCAATTCATGAGATCTTCTTATTGCATCCTTTGCTTTTGTTGTAAATTGATTAAATGGTGTCATATAAATCTTTAATTTAATATTATATCAAAATATAAATATTTAAAAACAAATTATAACAAATTTATAAATAAAATCAACACTTTAATCTTTTACAAATTTGTCTATTGAGCAAATTTTTCAAATACAGACGGAAGAGTATTTTTAAGAATATTTATAGGTAAATATATATTTTGACTATCACTATCTGAAGATACCATTTCAAGTCCAACAATCTCTCCTGATAAATTTAAAATCGGTGAAGCTGGGTAAACTCTGCTTGAAGAAATATCAGAAAGTATATATTTAACAGTCTTTTTGTCTTCTAAAAATCCCAATTGTTTTATTCTGCCGATAGAAACTGCGTTTGATTCTTTACCACTTACAGCGACAATAGTCTGCCCTATTTTTAAATTATCAGAGTTACCAAGATTTGCCGGTGAAAATACATATTTAGTAGGACGAGTTTTTGGAATTATGCTCTCTATAAACATTAAATTATTTTTTTCATCTAAAAATATTTCCCCTGACGGCAAGACTTCTCCATCATTAAAATAAATTGAGTAAGAAAAACCTTGATTATAGTTCCTTATATCTGTAGCTATAACACCATTGTTATTTACAACAATACCAAATCCAGAAAATATTTCTGAACCATCTGCACCCTTAGTCATAATCCTCACGATAGACTTTTCGCTCTTACTTATAGTTTCTAAAATTCTGTCATCTTCATTTACAACAACAGTAGTAACTATCTTTTCGGTTTTACCTTCTTCGGGAACGACCTTTTCAATAGTTTTTTCTACTACTCTGTTTATTGTTTGAGTTACTTCAACAGGTGCTTCTGACAAAAGAGTGAAAGATATGATACTTGTGCCAATTGATGTGACAAATGTAATCAAAATTGTCAAAAGTATTAATTGATGTTTTGTTAAATCTTCCATAATTATAATTTTAGATGTTATTTATTATAAATTTTACTAAATTCAAAAATAAAAACAATTTTAAATATGTGCACAATTTATCTTAAATTAATTTTTTGAGTGATTTAACTAGCAAATCTAAATCATTTTTTTGAGTTTCTCTACCAAAACTAAAGCGCAAAGAAGAATTTTTGCAATCATTTTTCCCCAAAGCATCTATAACATAAGAAGAATTTTCTAATGAGAGTGTTTGGCAAGCAGAGGCGCTTGAAACACTAAAACCAGCTAAATCTAGTTTTATAACCAAAAATTCAGCATCTATATTTTGAAAGCAAATATTTAAATTATTTGGCAATCTATTTTTCATTGAGCCATTTATACTTGCTCCTTTTATTTCTTTTAAAATAGTGTTGGCCAAATAATCTCTCAACTTTTTTAATCTTTGACTCTCTTTAAATCTCATTTTCACAGCAATATCAAAAGCTTTTGAAAGTCCTACTATAGCTGGCAAATTTTCTGTACCAGATCTAAGACCAAACTCTTGACCACCCCCAAACAAAAGTGGCTCTAACTTTACCCATCTTTTCAAAACCAAAATACCAATACCTCTAGGACCATACATTTTTATACCATCTAATATAAGAATATCTGCCTTCAAACTTTCAAGAGAAATATTTTCGTATAAAAAACTCTGACTTGCATCTACCATAAAGTATGGGTAATTTGTTTTATTTTTTTCTCTAATTTTTTTAATAATTAAAGCTATTTTATTTATTGGCTCTATAGCACCTATCTCATTATTTGAATGTTGAATTGCAATTATAATAGTGTTTTCTTTTATCTTTTTTTCAACTGAAATAGGATCAATCAAACCTTCACTATTTGGCTCTATAAAAGAAGCTGTTATTCTATTTTCTTTTAATAACTCTTCTATAGGTCTTAAAACAGCTGAATGCTCTATTTTAGAAGTTATTATGTGTGGTAAAGTTTTATTATTTCTATTTTGGAATTCCCATCCTTTGACAACACCAAATATTGCAGTATTTAAAGACTCCGTTCCACTACCTGTAAAAATAACTTCGGAACTTTTACACTGCAAATAGTTTGCTATATTTTTTCTTGATTCTTCTATTAAATTTTTAGCAACCTCTCCGTCTTGATGAATGGACGAAGGATTTGCCCAAAAATCTAAAGAAATTTTTTGCATCAAAACAGCAATCTCTTTTGAGACAGGTGTTATAGATGCATAATCTAAAAATATTCTCTTCTTGTTTTTATTTTTTGACTTCATATTTTATAAAAGACAATATAACATTTTTTACAAATTTAGTGTATAATCTTATACCAATGTTCTATGTTTTAGATATTGTCATAAATATTGTATCAATCATTGCTTTAATTGGAGCATTTACATCATTGTGGTTAAATATAAAGACTAAACAAAGAATAGACGCTTTATTTAAGAATACTGATATCAAAAATTTTGAAGATCTTTTAGTTTCTAATAATAAAACAATAGAAGAATTACTTCATTTTAGAGAAAAACTAAAAAACAAAATCAAAGATATAGATAATCGTATAAAAACCAAAACATCTAAAGCCACGACCATAAGATTTAATCCATTTGAAGGCCAAGGTATTTGTGGGAATCAAAGTTTTAGCACAATTTTAGCAAGCGAAGAAGGTGACGGAATTATTGTAACAAGTATGCACACGAGAGACCGTACAAATGTATTTGCAAAACCGATCTTAAAATGGCAAAGTGAGTATGAATTATCAGAAGAAGAAAAGACATTAATAACAGAACACACGAAACAGAAATGAACGAAAAAGATTTAAAAAAAAATATTACAAAAAGACCACCTGTAGTTGTGATTATGGGACATATTGATCATGGCAAATCAACTCTCCTTGATTACATAAGAAATACTTCTATTACCCAAAACGAGGCTGGTGGTATAACTCAACATATATCTGCATATGAGGTAGAAACAAGTGATCAAAGGAAAATTACATTTCTAGATACTCCAGGACATGAAGCTTTTTGCTCAATCAGAAGCAGAGGAGCATCTATTGCAGATATGGCCATACTTGTAGTATCAGCTGAGGATGGAGTAAAACCTCAAACAATAGAAGCAATAAATTGTATAAAAAATGATTCCCTACCTTTTATCGTAGCCATAAATAAAATAGACAAACCAAATGCAAATGTAGATAAGGTAAAACAAAACTTAGCTGAAAATGAAATATTTTTAGAAGGATGGGGAGGTACAATTCCTTTTGTCCCCATATCAGCAAAGACTGGGCAAGGTATAGAAGATCTAATAGAAATTATTTTACTCCAATCTGATATAGAAAATTTTGAAGGAGACAGAGAAACAGAAGCATCTGGTTTTGTTATAGAAAGTAGCATCAATGCAAAAAAAGGAATTTCTGCCACTCTTATTATTAAAAATGGTGTATTAAAATCTGGTATGTTTGTATCTTCAACAGGGAGTTATGCACCGACAAGACTCATAGAAAATTGGAGAGAGGAACCTATAAAAGAAGCATCATTTTCTAGTCCCATTATAATAAATGGTTGGGATAAAATACCAAGAGTTGGAAGTATATTTAAATCTTTTTATAAAAAAGATGACGCCATAGAATATGCAAATTTAGGAGAAGAAAAAATTGAAATAAAAAAAACACCAATAAATGAATCGAGATCCAGTCTAGAATTTATTATCAAAGCAGATGCAGAAGGTTCTCTTGATGCTATAGAATACGAACTGAATAAAATATCAAACGAAAAAATATCGGCAAAGATTATATACAAAAATATAGGAAATATAAATGAAAAAGATGTAAAACTTGCAAACATAAAAAAGAATATTATTTTGGGCTTCAATGTATCTTCAGACAAAAACGCAGAAAGTTTGGCGCTCAGAGAAAAAATAAACATAAAAATATTTAATGTTATTTATGACTTAATAAATTTTGTAAAAGCAAAAATAGAAGAAAAAACTCCAGTAGAAAAAATAGAACAAATAACTGGAACCGCAAAAATACTTCGTGTTTTTAGTAAAAATAAAGATAAACAAGTATTGGGAGGTAGAGTTGAAAAAGGAGAAATAAAAGTTGGAAACAGTGTCAAAATTTTAAGAAGAGAAATAATAATCGGCGAAGGAAAAATAAAAGAACTTCAAACTCAAAAAATTAAAACAAATGAAGTTAAAGAGGGTCAAGAATTTGGTATGATGATTGAATCTAAAATTGAAATAGTTCAAGGAGATTTTATAGATGCTACTCAAATGATTGAAACAAAATAATGATAAAACAAGTAAACAAACACAAAGACCAAAAATTTGCTTCTCTTATCACAGAACTTGCCGGTGAATATTTTAGAGTAGAATCAAACACAAATATATTGATGACTATTACAAAAACCGAAATAGAAGACAGAGGAAAAAGAGCAACAATCTTTTTTACTACCCTACCCACTTCTATGCAAGACAAAACGCTTGAATTTGCAAACAGAAAAAGAAATGATTTTAGAAAATTTATTATGGATAAAAAAATTCTTGGATTTGCGCCGAAAATAAGTTTTCAAATAGATTTTGGCGAAAGAAATAGACAAAGGATTGATGAGCTATCCAACGAAATAATTTAAATTTAGTCTTAGATACATTATTTTAATAGGCCTCTTTCAAAAGTCTTTCTTAGTATAGTTTTTGATAGGCACGCATAAAAATCTGCTGATTTTTTGCTATGCTCGGCAGAGTCACCTTGCGCAAGTCTATCAAAAACTACACTTGCGACGACTTTTGGAAGAGGTTTAATATTTAAAATATAAAAGCCGTGAAATGAATCACGGCTCTGTTTCCAATATCAACTTACGTCCTGGCTGGTCGACATCATCATCTTTAAAGATGACTGTCACGGTAATCTCAGGATATCACCCCCGACATTAACAGGCTTTATCTAGCCATCAGATCCCACAGCCGAAGCTATGACGCTTTTCCATCTTATTCAGATTGGTCCGCGCAGATGCCGTTGGAAATTGGATACAAATATAATATATCATAGACATATATTTTGTCAAACAACGTAATATCCCAATACCTTGTGAACACTCAAATTTAAAAAGTGTAATATCAAGCATCTATACCCATCGACCACATTTGAAACTTTTCTATATTACCAATTAGAAATATTTATATATAAAAAATTTAGTTTTATTTTGTGTTATTAATATATATTTCACTAATATATAAAAATCTATTTTAAAGTATTTTATGCGAACATTCGAAAAATTTGAAACGGTGGGAATATTTATATCATTGAAAATATTTGATAAAAAAGATAGAATCTAAATAAGGCCACGTCGCCAAGTAGTAAGGCAAAGATCTGCAAAATCTTTATGCGCGAGTGCGATTCTCGCCGTGGCCTCAATTTCCTAAAACAACTTGAAAAAAAGTTGATTAAGCTATAAACTAATCTATGTTTATGCTCGGGTGGTGGAATGGTATACACGAAGGACTTAAAATCCTTTGCCTCACGGCTTGTGGGTTCGAGTCCCACCCCGAGCACAAATAAAATCTACCTTCTTTTTATTTGTGATTGGGAGAAAGTCAACTGCTTGACTTTCGTGTGGGACGAGAAGAGGTTGAGTATATTTTTTAAAATGAGTTTTATAAAGTTTTAAAAAATACGAAACCTGTACCGTTCCTGTAAGGAAAGAGTCC
>CAZFHL010000018.1:0-2506 GCA_964519145.1 uncultured Candidatus Saccharibacteria bacterium | reverse complement strand
TGCGAATATAAATTTGGAAAAACAAATGCTTATTTAATCGCAAAATAAATTGAACAAAAAAGGAAGGGAAATATGCCTTGTCTTTCTGATTATATGCAACCATCCGATAAAGAAAGGTTGCTCCAGCGAACAGCCCAACTGCTTTTATATGTGCGGAGACAAACAGGTGTAGAGCCTGAGAACTGGGTGTTGAAAGATTCCGAAGATCGTTATCTAGAAACCGATAGATCGGTTATTGAGCTATGTCGTACATTGAGAAATATGGCTCCTGAAATTCTTCATTTACTCATCAACAAACATCACGATAGAGATTCTCTTGACTTATTTGAATGGTGGAGAGCGCATCAAATCGCAGATGACAGAAGAAAAGAAATCGGGTATATGCGCAGTCCAGAATATGGCGCAAGAGATCATCAATAGTTAATAGAACCTAAAGTTTTTATAATATACCGAAAAGATTAATATTCTTTTCGATATATTTTATTTTAATAAAAACACTAAATCAAATAATTTTATCTAAAAAAATCTTATATTATCAAAGTACTTGACAAGTATATATCTAAAATGCTTTTTTTATAGGAAAAGGAGAAGAAATGTCCGATTTAATTCAAGTTGATCGTTATGTGATACCTGATCCGACCGAAACACTGAAGAAATATGGATGTCTCGGTTACACTGAATGGGAATACCCAAATCTGCAAAATTCTGGACCTACTGAGTACAAATGTGGAGATTTAGAAAAGGAGTTTCCTCATCAAGGAACATCTTTCCTCACAGAATGGAGTGGCTACGATTTTTGGGAGTACATTCAAAAATCCGGAAAAGTAGCTGGTTATTTGAGTCTTCAGGACGGAGAAGCTTTTGTAAAAGCAGGAGTCAGCGTATTCCGTAAATTTTTTGGCAAAGGGTATAATAACACAGTATGGTGTACTAATGCCGAAAGCCGGATTATTCTTTGGAAATCCATGCGTTTTATTCCAAGT
Source organism: uncultured Candidatus Saccharibacteria bacterium (assembly GCA_964519145.1). GTDB lineage: Bacteria > Patescibacteriota > Minisyncoccia > Phycocordibacterales > WO2-35-19 > CAZFHL01. Next base: position 1,523 of record CAZFHL010000018.1, on the reverse strand, counting down.
AAAGATGGCCTTTTTAGGTTAGGCATAGCAATCCCTTGCCTCAGGACAAACAGTAAGAAAGTAGTAATCGAATGGAAACACATTAACACAAATGATCTAAACTGGGGCAAATGTCCTCTTGTGCGTTTTTCAGAAGCTCGTCCTTAAGTGGTGAGCTTCTTGTTTTAATTGAAAAAAGTCCCAACATTGTACCAGACAGCGCACTTTAATAGCGGAGCATACGAAAGTGCTCGGGAGCAATTAAACTGCTTCAATTGCGTGTAGGACGAGAAAGCCGGAGTCATGTTTTTGTACCAACAAAAACAGATGAGGCTGGGTCGCAGAAATTTTATTTTAACGAAAATAAAATTATCTGTGATAGAATCCATATTAACACTCAAATAATAAAATTCTAAAAAACTATTTTGAAAAATAAGATATCTATGTATACTTTATCTAGGAGGTTTTATGGGTGGACCGCAACTCTTTTATGAAAGTTTTAAAGTTAATGACAAGGTTCGTATAAAATATTCTGGTGAAATTGATAAAGTATTATACTCCTATTACTGGGGAGGTGGAATTCTTGTTAAATTGGTGAAGATCAATAACCAAAAAGAAAATGATCCTGTTGAAAAGTGTCTTGGAAAGAATACGGGTAAAGGAGAGTTTTGGCAAGATGATCTAGAGAGAGTTTTGTAAAAACAAAGAAATGTTTTGATTTGTAATTCAAAAAGTTGATACAGTAAATGTACCAGCTTTTTTATTTAAAAAATATTTCGAATAAATTATAAGTGCTGGAAGTGTTTAGACATTACAGCAAATACTTGACAATTTATATAAATAGTGTATCCTATAAATCAGGAGGTTTGTTTATGAACAAACTGTTTTTTGTAACATTTTTTGGATTAATGCTCTCTATTGCAGAAGCTCAAGGTACAAGTCAAAGTGAGCAAACCAAGCAAACTTTTACTGATGCAGAAAAAGCTGAAGTAAAAAAGAAAGTTAAAGATCTTAGCCAATTACTTGATGTGGAAAAAACTAATCCGCAAACTACGAGTCAAACAACTGGTACAAATAAAAGTATAGGGGATGTTGCAGATAGGGCGCTAGGCATGGTTGAAAATGCTGTTGGCGCAATCTCTAAAAGCGTTGAAAAAGTGGCTCCAGAAGTTTGGGAAATCATGATTCGCCAGCAGTATGCAAAGGCATTTAGCCACATTGTTGGTCCATTGATACTCATGATCATCAGTTTATTTTATACTGTTATCGTTAAAAGATATTGGCCAAAATGGGAAAATTATGAAAAAGAGGAATATTGGGATTCAATCGACGGCCCAACCAACAAAGGGTTAAGAGCGGTACTGACCACAATCATTCCCGGAGTTATTGCTTCGGCATGCAGTATAAATATTGCAAACAGAATTGGTGATGTAGTTGCAATGCTCATAAACCCAAAGTATTATGCTATCCAAGATTTAGTTAGAATGTTATTGAAGTAAGAGAAATAAATATCTGAAATTTGATAAGCCTCACGATTTACTTCG
>CAZFHL010000017.1:0-12006 GCA_964519145.1 uncultured Candidatus Saccharibacteria bacterium | reverse complement strand
CTACCCCAGGATACAAACTTTCAGTCGCGGGTAGCGGATACTTTGACGCAGGTAATGTAACAGCATCAACATTTACAGCAACATCATCTATCTCTACACCATCGCTTACTCTCTCATCTGTCGCTATCAACTCACTCCTTTCTACAAACAGCAGTGGGGCTATCACAGCAACTTCTACTCCTACTTTTGGAAACTTTAATGCTACAAGTACAAATGCAACATCTACTCTCGCTGGTGGTCTTGCAATAGAAACATCAGGATTGGTGTATGACTATTCTACAAACAATGTGGGGGTGGGGACTGCGAGTCCAGGAACAAAACTTGATGTAAATGGGAATATAAGAATTCTAGATAGTGCAGGTGCTACCCCATCATTGTATTTTGGTGCAAATGCTGTTTTAACAAAAGAGGTTAGTACTGGCGATATTTATCATGGTTCTGGTGCAAATTTAATTAGTCAATATGGAAATGGAAAGTATTATGATATTCAGGCCCATAACGGTTCTTCATATGTGAGTAGATTAAGAATTGATAGTAGTGGCAATGTCGGTATAGGCACTACTACACCTTTAGCTAGATTGCAAGTAGGATCGGCTGGAGCTGGGTTTACATCAAATTCAGGTTTAATAAGAGTTGGGACATCGGACGGCGGTTCCAGTTATAGGACTTGGGAGTTTGGAACAGATTATTCATCAACTGTATATGATTTTAGAATTAAGGATGTAGAGGGTGCAATTACACCTTTAACTATTAAATATGGTACGGGTAATGTGGGAATTGGGATTACGACTCCTTCTCGTATGCTTGATGTTGCTGGGACTGTAAACTGGGGTGTTGCAGGAGGGACATATATGTATACAGCTGGGGGCAGTCAAAAATTCGCTTTTGGATCAACAAATGGGAACTGGCTGTATTCTGGTGGTAGCGATGGTTTGAATATAAATAATCAAGCTGATGATACGACATTGGTTAAGTTAACTGATATTGGTAATCTAGGTATCGGCTCCACCACCCCTGGCTACAAACTCTCAGTCGTGGGTAGTGGATACTTTGACGGAGGAAATGTAACAGCTTCTACATTTACAGCCACATCTAGTATTTCTACACCATCACTAACTCTATCAAGTGTCGCAATCAACTCTCTCCTTTCTACAAACAGCAGTGGGGTTATCACAGCAACATCAACTCCAACATTTGGTAACTTCAATGCTACAAGTACAACTGCTACTTCTACTCTTGCAGGTGGTCTTGCAATAGAAACATCGGGGTTGGTGTATGATTATTCTACGAATAATGTGGGTATAGGGACAGCGAGTCCAAGCCAGAAATTACACATAAGTGGTTCAGATATTTATACTAATGATGATGCAATTTTAACAATATCCGACTCAACAACTGCCACAAAAAAAATATCTATAGGAATAGATGGAACTAATAATATTGGACACATACAAGCTGTAAATTCTGGTGTGGCATATTTACCTTTGATTTTAAATGCTAATGGGGGAAATGTTGGGATAGGCACCGCTTCTCCTTTCGGTAAACTATCAGTAGAACAAACTGGGGGCAATCAAGTGGTAGCAAGATACAATAGTAGCAATGGTAGAGGAGGTATTTATACAGGTGGTTCTTCGGGAGCTACATTTATTGGTAATAACATTACACATTCAACTGGAAATGTATTTAATTATGATACTACTGGTATAGCTTGGTATATGGGAAATCCAGCTGGAAATACTTATCTAAGTATTGGTGTAGGTAGTGGCACAGCTGGAAACTCTGCTGGCATAGATGATTTGAGTACAGCCAGGTTGAATATTACAACGGCTGGAAATGTGGGGATTGGGACTGCTTCGCCTGGGGCGAAGTTGCATGTTACTGGTGGAAATGTGTTTCTTGACCCTGGGGCAGGTATAAAAACTACTTCTGGAGATTTGTATGTCGGAGCTGCTAATACCATTTTTGGTGATAATAGTTTTGCTAATGAGAGAATGAGAATTACTAGTGGAGGCAATGTCGGTATTGGCACTACAAGTCCGAGTACAAAGTTGGATGTAATTGGCAACATTTGGTCAAATGGTGATAGACCAATTAAGGTAAATGGAAATATCGGAAATATTACCATTCAAGCATCTGCGGGCGGGTGGGCAGACTATTTGCACTTTTTAGGTTCTTCTGGCACAGACAGAGGCGGTTTTGGTGCTCTTGGTACTAATGATAGTCTTGATTATCTTTATGCTGGCGATTCTTATAGCAGTCCAACGATGGTTTGGAAAAGTGGCAATGTGGGGATTGGTACGACGGGACCAAGTGATAAGTTAGAGGTCGCTGGTCGAATACGCTCTACTGGTTCAGGTTCTGGGGCAAGTGCAGGAATATTGTTAAATGATACAGATGGTAGTGGTGTCGGTTATCAACTATTATCTGGATGGGCTGGGGTTGGTAAGTTTTCAATTTGGGACGGAACAGCTTCATTAAATCGGTTGGTGATAGACAGCAGTGGAAATGTCGGCATAGGAACCACCACGCCTGCTTCTCAACTTGAACTATATCAAAATGCAAATGTTAGTCCACAACTTCGTATTGGGAATAATTACTTCAATAGAGGAATAGATTTTGGGTATGATACAAACTCTGCTTTTATACAAGGTAAAGCAGATATTGCTACTACTCCTATAAACTATGCTTTGGCATTGAATCCAAATGGAGCTAATGTCGGAGTGGGTACTACTACTCCACAGGCTAAACTTGATATTATAGCTGGTACAACTGGTCAGATACAATTTTTAAATCCAACATCAAACACTGTGCAATTAAAATTTGTAACTCCTGTTGATAATAGTGGGGTCTATACTCAATACAATGCTTACACACATCAATTTATGAATGGTTCGACGGAATATTTTAGGATACATAGTAATGGAAATGTGGGTATAGGCGACAGTTCACCTGATGCTAAACTAGATATTTTACAAGGTAGTGATGCTGAGGCACAGGGTCTGCAAATATCAAGGTCAAATGATAGTGATTATACTCGGATCTACAAAAATGCTTCTTTGGGAAGTTTAAATGACCCTTTGATATTTAGTTCTAATTTTGTTGCTGACCACGCTGCGATTGGGAGGGATGGTAGTGCGTATTTTGCAGGGAATGTGGGGATTGGGACCGCTTCGCCTTCAACTGCTTTGCATGTGGTGGGCACAGGAAAACTAACAACAAGTTTGCAAACTCCTTATATTGACTTTGCCACAGGGGGAAGTAGTGGTGTTGCTAATGTATCTTTCACTTCTGCTGGTTCTAAATACGGAACGATACAAACAGAAAGTACAGGTGGAACTGGTGCTTGGTCTTTGGGTTATCAGGATAGTGCCAGTGCGACTATTGGGACAAATGTTTTGACTTGGAATGGGAGTGGGAATGTCGGTATTGGGACTGCGAGTCCAGGGGCGAAGTTAGATGTAAATGGTGGTGATATATATGTGAGAACATCTGGTCGAGTTTTGACTGATACTTTACAAAATTACACTGGTGGATCAACAGCATTAAATATTCAGACGGGTGGTTCACAAAATCTTACTTTTGGTACTAATGCCACAGAAAGAATGAGGATAGATACTTCTGGTAATATTGGCATTGGTACGACGACGCCGGTAGGTAAATTACAAGTTTCGACTCCTATTGCAAATGGCGCCACGGCTTTAATCCTTCAAACTCCTGACAGTGCTTCATCCAACAGCACTATCCGTTGGCAGAATAGCGCGGGGACGAATCAAGCGGGTATAGGTACTAACTTTAATGTATCTGATAGCGGCGCATTAGAGTTTTTGAACGGCAATACAACGAATGTGATTTTCAGAAGTAGTGGCAACGTCGGGATCGCAACTACTAGCCCTTGGAGGACATTGTCGGTGACGGGGACTGTTGGATTTGACGGACTAACTGGCTCAACTGGTGCTGGTTCACTCTGTCTTGATTCTAACAAACAAGTGGTGTACAACTCTGCTTCTGATTCTTGTTTGCCATCACTTCGTGATACTAAAAATAGCATTACAGATTTGTCAGTAAACGCTATGGAGGTTTTGCAAAATCTTGACCCAGTTTCTTTTGTATATAACCAAGGTGACGGTAGGACTAGATACGGATTTATCGCAGAAGATACAGCAAATGTAAATGAGTTTTTGGCAACATACAATGCGGAGGGAGAGATAAGTGGTGTGGATGATAGGGCTATTTTGTCAGTTTTAGTCCAAGGGTTTAAAAATTTATTATCGGCTATTAAAATAACAGAAGATAATAAAATAGGTTTTGGTACAACTACTCCAAGTGCTAAACTTGCAATCACACAAGATACAAACAATGAGACAGGTGGTTTATGGATAGCAGAAGAGGGGAATACTGATTATAGGTCTATATATATGGATACAGATGGAAATTTGCATTTTCAAGGTGGAGACACGAGTGGAATGTTGAATGATGCTACTTTAAATTCTGCTGGAGAATGGACAAACTCTTCAGATAGAAATTATAAAGAAAATATAGAGGATATAGAATATGGTTTAGAAGATATAATGAAATTAAATCCAAGAACTTATAAAATAAAAAATACAAATAATACAAGAATTGGTTTTATTGCTCAAGAAGTAGAATTAGTCATTCCTGAAGTGGTGTCTGGAGTGGAAGGTAGAAAGAGTGTGTCTTATGGAAATTTGGTAGCTGTGGCTATAAAAGGTGTTCAAGATTTAAATAAAGATGTGTCTGCTACTACAACAATAGAGAATGGAAAAATCACTTTAATGGGAAGGATAGTCAATTTCTTTAAAGACAGAGGGGTCATAATAGAAGAAACATTTACAAAAATCACAAGACTTTTTGTGGGCTCACTTTATGTAGAAAATGAGTTGTGTGTAGATGATACTTGTATAAATAAAGATCAATTGAAAGCCCTCATACTTCAATCTGGTGTTGGTAGTACGCAATATAACAATATTCCTTCCTCAAATACTTCTCCAAATACAGATGGTACAAGTGGGGGTGGTGATACAACTCAAAATCTAAACACGAATCCAAATGAAAATATAAGTCCTGATAGTTCTTCTGATACAAATTCAAATCCTGATATAAATACAGGAGATGTATCAAATAGTGTTAGTACTGAAGATGTTGTAGCGCAAAATAATACAGAAAATACAACAGCTAGTGAAAATAATTTAACTGAAAATTCAAATAATATGCCTCCTCTAAATGTACAACCATAAAAAATATATTAAACCTCTTTCAAAAGTCTTTCTTAGTGTAGTTTTTGCTAGACACACATAAAAATCTGCTGATTTTTTGCTATGCTCGTCTCAGTCAGACTTGCGCAAGTCTATCAAAAACTACACTTGCGACGACTTTTGAAAAAAGTTTTATTAGACAAGACTGACTGAGTAGATAATAGTAAAAATATACTATTTGTAAATTACAAAACTCGTCGAAATCATACCTTTTTGAAGCCTAGCGAGTCTCGACGGAGCGAGCTCGAGGAATTTTTTAGCAAAAAAATATCCGTGGTTCAAAAAGGTGTGATGAGAAAGAGTTTTGTAATTTAAAATGAGGAATATTTTTAAAAGATATCTAAAATTTGATTTTTAAAAGATATGTAGTTTAATGAAAAAAAGAGGAGTTTTGCACAATTATTTTTGTAAGATATATGTTAAAATTAACAAATAAATATGAATGAAATAAGATTTAATTTAGGTTCAAAAATTTCACAAAATACAAGCCGTATTGATAAGAGTGAAAAGGACAGAGAAAAAGTTTTTGACGAAGTAGATTTTAAAAGAAAGCCCTTTAAAGGTTTTAGGATTTTCATTTTTATTTTTTCTGTTTTGGTTATTTTGTTTGGTTTAGTATTTTTGTCTATATCGTCTTACAAAATGTTTTTTTCTGGCAATTCATACAGAAGTGATATATATACAGCTTTTTTCTTAACCAATGGCCAAATATATTTTGGTAAAATATCTTATAAAAATAAAAATGAAGTGATGCTTAAAGATGCTTATTATATTCAAAATACAGATAATTTAACAGAAAGCGCTTCTTCTACAGAAAAAGGTCGTTTTGAGATAGTCAAATCTGGGAGTGAAATTTATGGCCCAAATGGAGATGTTTATTTAAATATGGAAAATGTATCTTCGTATGAGTACCTAAGGGAAGATAGTAAAGTAGTTCAAAAAATAAATAGTATAAAAAATTAATATAAATATTATGGATAATTCAATAAAAAATAAGTTTGATTTTAATAAAGTTTTTGGAAATATACTTATCGGTTTGATATTTTTGTTGCCAATAATGTTTTTGCCAGCGCCATTTTTGTCTTTGTATAGTAGCAAAATTATATTGTTGCTTGCTCTCATAACAGTTTTTGTGGCTTTGTTTTTATCAAATATGATTTTGGAGGGGAATATTAAAATACCAAATTTAAAATTTTTATTGCCAATTTTGTTTTTACCACTAGTTGCTACCGTATCGTCTTTATTCTCAGGTTCATTATTAAAATCTTTATTTGGTTTGACATTTGATTTTGGAAGCACTGCTTCTTTGTGGGTTGTTGTTTCTCTGTTATTTATTGCAATATTTTCAATAAAAAATAATTTAAGATTAGAGATAAAAACTATATATGCTCTTATAGCATCTAACCTTGTTGTAATACTGCATTTAATATTAAGGATGTTTGCCTCTAGTTTACCAAAATTTTTGACAAACAGATTACCAGATTTTTTGGTTGGAGGAAGTATAGACACATCTATCTTGCTTTGTGTTTTTATAATAGCTATATTGTCTTTATTAAATTATTTTGAATTTAATAATAAAATAAAATATTTAGCATATTTAGCAACTCTATTCTCTGTATTATTTATAGGGGCTGTCGGCTTCAAACCGATACTTGTTTTACTTGCAATCTTTAGCTTAATTTACTTTGTCTATACATTTTCTTGGTCTATAAATAAATCTGAAGATGGTTCAAAAAAAATATCTTTGATTAGTTTGTTTATTCTGGCCTCTTCCATAATATTTTTATTAGGCGGTAGTATGCTTTCAGGTTATTTTGCAAACATATTTAATATAAACTCTATTGAAGTCAGACCAAATATAGGAACAACAGCATTAATGGTAAATGAATCACTAAAAAGTAATGTACTTCTTGGTGCTGGACCAAATATGTTTAAAGAGTTGTGGGATTTAAGGAAACCAATAGAGATAAACAATACACAGTTTTGGAATTCTGATTTTAATTTTGGATATAGCTTTGTATTTACGATTTTTGCTACTACAGGCTTGGTTGGGGGGTTACTGTTTATGGTATTTTTGGTAATGTATTTTATATCGGGGTTTAGTGTAGTGTTTAATTCATCAATTGATCATTATTCAAGATTTGTTTCTTCAACTACATTTTTTATGTCAGCTTTTCTTTGGTTAATGTGTCTTATATTTTCTCCTAGTGTAGTAGTTGTTTCCATGGCTTTTATATTTTCAGGAGTATTTGTTAGTTCTGCCATATCTCAAAATATTTTTTCATTTAAAGATGTAAATATTACCAAAAATCCAAAAGCAAACTTCATTACAATATTTTTGTCTACTATATTCTTAATATTATCCATAATATTTGCATATGTAGGTATTGAAAGAATTGTCTCTTTTTATATATCTCAGAAAGCAATAAATACATCTACAGATTTAGAATCTTTAAGATCTAAATTAGCAAAATCAATACAAATTGTAGAAAATGATTTATATTGGAGACAGTTTTCCGAAGTCTCTCTCTCTTCTTTGACTCAAAAACTTTCAAGTATAAAAGATCCTAAAAATATATCAGAAGTTGATAGAAATATAATACAACAAGAAATATCAAATAGTATAGAATCTGCTAAAAAATCTATAGATTGGAATAACAAAAATTATATAAATTGGTTTACTTTGGCAAGAGTGTATGAAATATTGGCGCAGGCGGGGATAGAAGGGGCATTTGACAATGCAACCTTAAACTACAATGAGGCACTGAAGAGATCTCCAAACAATCCTTCTATACAATTAGCTTTTGCAAGATTAAATTTGTTATCAAACAAATTAGAAGATGCTAGAAGTTATGTAAATAAAGCAATTCAATTAAAAAATAATTATATAGATGCATATTTTACTCTAGCTCAAATAGAAATAGCTTCAAATAACATCAAAGGAGCAATAGAATCTGTCGGCATAACAACGCTTATTGAACCATATAATTCTGGACTTTATTTTCAATTAGGTATTTTGCAATACAACAATAAAGATTATTCAAATAGCATAATTTCTTTTGAAAAATCCTTGTCCCTTTCTCCTGATTATGCAAATGCTCAATACTTTTTAGGTCTTGCATATGAAAGAGTCGGTAGAAGGACAGACGCCATAAAAGTTTTTGATTATCTTTCAAAGACAAATCCAGAAAATCAAGAAGTCTCATTTATTCTATCAAACTTAAATGAAAACAAATCTCCATTTTCAGATGTAAAACCACCGCTTGATGATAAGCCAGAAAAGAGAAAATCTTTGCCTGTAAAATCAAATTAATTTAATTCATTTTTTTGTAAAATAAATTTATGTATAAATATAAAAATAATAGAGCCTTCACCCTAATAGAGTTGCTTATTGTTATTGCAATAATTGGTGTTATATCTAGTATTGTTTTATCTAGTCTAAATACATCAAGAAATAGGGCAAATGATGCTAAAAGAATTTCAAGTATAAAACAAGTGCAGACAGCTCTAGAGGCATATTATAATGATAACAATAGTCAATATCCGACGAGCGCTGATGTGGCTTTTCCTGGAATTTTATCTTCCGCATTAACACCAGGTTATATTTCAAGTATCCCATCTGACCCAAATCCATCTACTCCGTTTAGATATTATACAGCTTCTCAAAATCCTGCTCAATTTTATGCAATTTTAATCCAATATCAAACTAAACCTAGTTGTTATGTTTGTGGAGGTTCACTTTGTGCTGCAAATATGAGTTGGTGGGGTGTTAATATGTGCTAGTATGGTAAGAAAAGCTATTGATAATATAACCAAAAAAATGAGCAGTTTGCATCAAGCTGCTTTTTGGTTATCTTTTTTTGCTTTTCTTTCTCAAATATTGGCTTTATGCAGAGACAGATTGCTTGCTCATATATTTGGGATTTCAAATGATTTAGATATATATTATAGCGCTTTTAGAATACCGGATGTTATATTTTTCACAGTTGCTTCTCTTGTTTCTATATCTGTTTTAGTGCCTGTATTTGCCAAAAAAGAATCTGAAGGTGAGAGACATTTAAAAGAAGCCACCAGCTCTATATTTACAGTATTTACAATTGTTATTTTTCTTATATCTACAATAATATTTTTATTGATGCCTTATTTGATAAAAATATTTTTTAATAGTTTTAGTTTATTTGATCAAAATAAAATAGTATATTTATCAAGGTTATTATTACTTTCACCTATATTTTTAGGTTTTTCAAATTTTTTTGGAAGTATTGTTCAGTATCAAAAAAGGTTTATATTATATTCAATTAGTCCTATTTTATACAATATAGGAATAATATTTGGTATTGTTTTTTTAACAGACCATTTTGGTATTTCAGGTGTAGCTATTGGGGTAGCTGTTGGGGCTTTGCTCCATTTGTTATTACAAGCAATATTTATACTTGTTTTTTCAAATATCAAATTTAATTTTATTTTCAAAATAAATTGGGGAGAAATATTTGATATCATTAAACTTTCTCTACCTCGAACTTTAGCTATATCAATTTTTAGTTTGGTATCATTTTATTTTGTAGTATTGGCATCTAAATTAAATGAAGGAGCAGTATCTATTTTTAATTTTTCTTACAATCTTCAAAGTGTACCACTTTCTTTAATAGGTGTTAGTTTTGCTATAGCAGCTTTTCCTGCGCTTTCTATATCTTTTGTTAAGAAAGATTTTGATGAAATAATAATAAAAATCAGCGAAAGTTTAAGACAAATAATATTTTGGTCGATTCCTTTTGTTTCTCTTTTGATAATATTAAGGGCGCATATAGTGCGTGTTATTTTAGGTTCAGGATCTTTTGATTGGATGGCTACAAAACTTGTAGCAGCAAGTCTTGCATTGTTTGTGGCATCGTCCATTTTTCAAAGTATCAATCTATTTTTATCTAGAGCTCATTATGCTTTAGGTAAAACCACTTGGCCTTTTATTAGTAATTTAATTGGTGGTTTTTTTGCTATTATAACTGCAATGTTTTTTTTAAATTATGATTTTGGTGATTATATATTGAACGGCATTGCAAGATTTTTAGATGTATCAGATTTTGATTATGGCGTTTTGATTTTGCCGTTAGCTTTTTCTTTCGGTACATTTATCACAACAATTTTTATATTTTTTTCTTTAGGTAAATCTCTTTATAAATATATATTAAAAAATATATGGATAAGTATTCTCAAAATAATTCTCGGAGGTTTTTTGATGTCTTCTGTTATATATCTCACTATTCCTTATTTAAATGGTTTTTTTGGTCTAGATAAATTTCTTGGTGTTTTTCTTAGTGGGTTATCTGCAGGAATTTTTGGCATTGTTTCTTTTGTCTTATTGATGTATCTTTTAAAATGTAGTGAATTATATTTAATTTTCACTAAATTTAAAAAATGAATAATTTAAGAAATTTTTGTATCATTGCTCATATAGACCATGGTAAATCCACTCTTTCTGATAGAATGCTTGAAATAACTCATACTATTGAAACAAGAAAAATGAAAGACCAAGTTCTTGATAGTATGGAACTTGAAAGAGAAAGAGGTATAACCATAAAAATGCAACCTGTTAGAATGGAGCATATTTTTAATAATGAAAAATATATACTAAATTTAATAGATACTCCTGGACACATAGACTTCTCTTATGAAGTATCAAGGGCTTTAAATGCCGTAGAAGGGGCTATTTTGCTCGTAGATGCTACTCAAGGTGTTCAGGCTCAAACATTGACTGTGCTTGAAATGGCTAGGGCTTGTGGTCTTAAAATTATTCCTGCAGTAAGTAAAGTAGATTCTCCTCTGGCAATGGTTTCTGAAACAAAAAAAGAAATTTGCTCAATATTAAATTGTGATGAAAATGAAATAATAGAAACTTCCGGTAAAACTGGATTAGGTGTATCTAGATTATTAGATATTGTTGTTCAAAAAGTTCCAGCCCCAAAAGGAGATATAAATAAACCTCTTCAAGTTTTGGTTTTTGATTTTAAATATTCAGAACATAAAGGCATTGTTGTTTTCGGTAGAGTTGTTAATGGAGCAGTGTCAGCAAGAGACGAACTGGTTTTTAAAGGTGCAGATAAAGATTTTATATCTCTGGATGTCGGTATCTTTCATCCTGAAGAGCAATCTACAAAAATTTTGTCTTCAGGTGAAATTGGATATATAGTTACTGGTATAAAAGATGCTGGTATTGTTTCTGTTGGAGATACTATTTCTAAATTTAGAGAAACATCTGAACCTCTCTCGGGTTTTAGTAAACCAAATCCTGTTGTTTGGGCTTCTATCTTTCCAGAGGATCAAGGGAGTTTAGTTTCTTTAAGACAAGCTCTTTATAAACTAAAACTAACAGATTCCTCTTTGTTTTTTGAAGAAGAATCTTCTGGTATTTTAGGAAAAGGTTTTAGATGTGGTTTTTTGGGTATGCTTCATCTTGAAATAATAACAGAAAGACTAAAAAGGGAATTTAATTTAGACTTGATCATAACTCAACCTTCAATCACTTATATTATTGAATATAAAAATATGATGAATGGGCTTAAAACAGAAAAAATTTATTCGCCTGCTTTTTTCCCAGAAGATGGTGATATTTTGAAAATAGAAGAACCTTGGGTTTTGGTAAATATTATTTTGCCTTCAAAATATGCAGGTCCGATATTGCCATTACTTTATGATCACGAGTCAGAAATTATTTCTACACAAAGTTTTGGAATGAATA
>CAZFHL010000016.1:0-12878 GCA_964519145.1 uncultured Candidatus Saccharibacteria bacterium | reverse complement strand
AAGAGCCTCTCCCGCTTTTTTGTAAGCTAAATCCTTATCAAGTCCTTGCATTAGCAAAGGCACCAAAACATTTTCTAGAGCTGTAAGCTCTGGTACAAGAGCATAATCTTGAAAAACATAACCAAGTTCGTTTAATCTGAAATTTGTCCTTTTTTCATTTTCTAAATTTGTTACCTCTGTGTTATCTATAAATATTTGTCCTGAATTTGGATAATCCAATAAACCCAATTGGTATAAAAGCGTTGATTTGCCAGAGCCTGATCTGCCTATGATAGACAAAAATTCTCCCCTTTCTATATCAAAAGATATATCATTTAAAACAACAAGTTCTCCTATTCCGCTTTTAAATGATTTTATTAAGTTTTTAATTTCTATGATTTTCATATTTTAAATTTTATCTTCCAAGTATGGAATCCAAAGTGTTTTTCTTCACTACTATTCTTGCTGGAATATATCCAGCAATGATAGTAGAAATGGACAACAATAAAACTCTTGTCATTGTAGCGTCTATTTCAGCTACAAGTATACCGTCACTAAAAGGAAATTTGATTGGATTAGCATCTATAAATGGAACCAAGAAACCATAAAGAATTAAGAGTCCTATACCAATACCTATAAATGCATAGAAAAGGGATTGAAAAACATACGCTATTTCTATAGTTTTTCCACTAATACCTATACCTTTTAATATACCAATAAATTTTCTCCTTGTTATTGCATTTACAAAGATAACTATAAAAATAGTGATAGAAGCAACTACAAGACCTATTGAACCAACCACATTTCCCAATATAGCAAAAGTGTTTTTAATATCTATTATAAATTTTGGCAAAGCGTCTTCCGCTGTCTGTACTCTAGCGGTTTTGTCCGCACCAGATTTTATGAGAGCTTCTTTAACTATTTTTGGATCAACACCTTCTTCTATTTTTATAGCAATTTCATCTACATTGTAATCAGTCCTGCCTATAAGGTTTCTAAGTGTTGTGTCTAATATATATGCCCTAAAATCCACCTCATCTGCTTTGCTTTGTATTATACCTTTGACAATAAATTCTTTTACATTTTTATTTACAATTAAACGTACTTTTGTGCCGGGTTCTACATTTTCCAAAAAAGAAAAACTTGCAGATTCAACTGGTACATATTTTTTTAACAAACTAGAGCCTAATAATATGTATTCTGTATCAGATTCATTTAAAAATTCGCCCTCCACTATTTTTTGAGAAAGATTTGTTGTTTCATTTTCTTTTCGTGGGTTTATACCAGCTATTACTCCTCCTGCACTGTTTGATGCGTCTGTGCTTTTAATTTTTATTTTATAATCCGCTTCTATAGTGCCTGATTCTAAATATCTTGCCGAATAATATTTAATCCATGGCATTTTTTCTATTGTGTCTATAATTTTAGGACTATTTTCTATATAACTCTTTTTTGGTAATTTTGATATAAAAATTTCTCCTGTGGAATACTCTTTATAAACATTGACAGAGCCTTCTATGAGTCCAACTAAAACACCTCTCACTACTACTAGATTTAAAAATGTTAATGTCATTACAAAAACAATAAGAGCTGTTGTTGCCTTGCTGGATCTTTTTATTTGTCTTACAGCAAGAAAAAATCCTAATTTAAAGGATATACTAAAATTTTGCCACCTGTCTTGTATTTTTTGCATCAAATATATATTAACATAATAATTGAGTTTTATCTTTGATTATTTTTTTGGTATAAGTGTATTTTTTAAATCTTAATAGTGTTAATATTATTTGTAGAGGTGTTCAATGCAGATAAAATTAATTTCTTTTTTCCTATTTACCTTTGTTTTATTTGGACAAAATAGTGATGATAATTTTTGGAAAGTCTCTAATTCAAATAATGATTTAAAGATTGAGAGTCAAGATCATTTGCAATCATCATATAAAACAATTTTAAATTTCGATGGTCATAATTTAAAAATTTATATAAAAGAGAATAATAAAGGTGATAGATGTGTTTCTATTTGGTTATATGTAGAAAGAAATATAAATAACCACCTTTCATTTAAAAGTGAATTGAAATCTTTTGCTTATGGTTGTAAAATACCATGTATGACTGGATCTAGAATAAATCAAGAAACCCAGAAAAAAATGCTGAAAAATGGTTTGAGCAATTTGTATTTATTGCCAGATGATATCAAGAAGAAAATCAGAGATCACATTGCTTTTTTGGGTATAAATATTTAATTTGCAAAAAAAGAAATTAAAAAATAAGAGCTTTTTAAGCTCTTATTTTTTAATTTGGGATTTAGAATTTATGCTTGATTACATATTGCCTAACACCAATCCAAATATTATAAACAATATAAGTTGGTAGCCTCCTTGGACAAAAAACCTAGACCATGCAATTTTACTTGAATCATTATTCCACATAGCTGTTCCTGCTATTGTGGGCAATATAAAACCTGCCCAAATCCAAATAGAGTTTTGAATAGGAGAAATCATTTCTGTTCCGTTTATATAGTAACTTAAGACCCAGACTTGGAATAATGTTATTAGGAATTGAATTGCATAAAGTTTATTTGCACCTCTTTTCATTTCAGCTACTTTTGTTGCGTCAGACATATCCATACCTACTATTTCTGCCCATTTTCTGCCAAATAAAGGCCCATACCATATAGCTCCTACAATCATAGACAAAACACTAGAAACTAATATAGCTAAATAGTTTATATTCATTTATTTTTAAATTAAAAATAATTAAGATAGATGTTTTGAAATAAGTTTTGCCATTTCAAACATAGATACTGTGGCTTTGCCACCAAAAACTTTTTTCAAGTTTTCATCTGCGTTTATGTTTCTTTTATTTTTTGCGTCTTGGAGTCCTTTTGCTTTTATATAAACCCAAAGTTTTTTTACCACTTCAGATCTTGGGAAAGGTCCTTTACCTACTACTGCCGCTAAATCAGCGCTTATATTCAAAGGCTTCATAAATGCAGAATTTGTTTTTGCCATATTTTTAAAATTATTATTAATTTCTAATATGATTGTCATTATACTACTACCATATAAAATAATCTAGTAGAGTAATCAACATCTTATAGAATAAAAAGAATATTTGTCGGATGTATATGTTGCAAAAACTGTTAAAATATAACATTAAAAATTTGCTTTTTATTTTATATATGTTATGATGATATCCAGAAAAGGAGCTTATGATGGAACAAGATTTATTTTTTGCAGGAGTTTTTCTTACAGGATTTGTCTTTTCTTTCCTTATTATTTTTAACACTACTCGATCTAGAGAAAGTTTTTGGTTCTCCTTAATTTTCTCTTTTATCTGGGCTAGCGTGTGGTTTATGACTTGGTCACTTCTTGGATTAATTTGGTTATGGGAAACTTGGCTAGGTCCTTTTGTGAACCATATGTTTGATTTTAAAAAGCCAAAAGTTTAATCGGTGTTTGGGGAGAGAAACATTAAATGAAAGAACATTACCTCTGTTTTCTTGGGATGTATCTAGTTGGAAGTGTATTTTCTTCCATCATTACATCGATCTATCTTTCATATGAAAGGACAGAAAGTCGGAGAACTTTGGTGGTCGAGTCTTTATCTATGTTTATGTTTTGGCCTTTTCTGTTTATATTGTTTGGTCTTATGATACTGTGGGAAATTTGGCTAAAAAATTTCATTGGGAATATTCGTGATCTCAATAAACAAAGAGATGCTTTCAGTAAAGAACCACACAATTGAAGATCTAATTTTCTTTTGTTTTTACCAAATCCACCTGAAAAGGTGGATTTTATTCATTTAATTTTTTTATTAATTTCTAATTTATAGAATTGTTTATATTTGTAATTTCCATATGACACTGTGAGTAATTTTATATTACAAAGATCAGTCTAATTACTATGGATTTAAATTAAGTTTATTTACCATAATTATTATTATAAAAACTTGCTTTTTATTTTATATTATGATTTAATATTTCATAGAAAAGGAGATCTATAGATGCGGATAACTATATCTTTTGAGAAAAAGTTTTTTAGTGAAGTTCCATTTGGCGGAGTTTTTATCATAGGAGAATCTACATTTATAAAATTGCGTCAAGTTGTGTATCTTGATGATGTTAACTTAGGAAGAAGACAAGGAAACGCTATTGTCTATTTTCAATCATATAGAGAAGATCCTCCTAGTCATAGATTATATCTTGCTGGAGACGCAGTCTTTATTAAAGAAGATACCTTGGTTGAAGTCGAGTGCCCAGAGTTTTATTAGAAAGGAGAATTAATGATAGACTATAATTCGTTTTTTTGGGAGTGTATATTAGTGGATTTGTTACCTATTTCATTATTACATTGGACTATTATTGGTCTTATGAATTATCGTGGGTAAATAAACTAGTCTGTACTTTTATAAGGGCTACGTTTTGGTGGGTTTTCTTGTTAATCATGTTACTTGTTGTTCTTTGGGAAAATTGGCTAGGTCCTTTTGTGAACCATGTGTTTGGTTTTAAAAAGCCGAAGTTCTAAGGGATCAAAATAACATTTTATAAATCCGTGTTTAAGGTTTAAAATAGTTTTTTTATTTCAAAAAATCCATCTCTTTAGATGGATTTTGTATTTATAGTAGCTATTGCAATACTTGCATTTTACTTTATGGTGTGATATATTATTTTATGGAAAATCCATAACCCGTCACAAGAGCTTCGGTTCTTGGAGAATGAGGATTATAGGATTATGAGGTGTTTGAAATGTTTTGGGAATTGATTTTTAAGTTCGTCATGCTTTCCACGGCCATTTGCTACATCGCACTTGGCATGTATGTAACATTACGGATCCAGCGCAACATCGTGGTTCGTATCAAACGATATCACGGTCGTAAGTTGGTTGCTCAGTGTAAAGGGCTTGGAGCCAAACTCTACTACAACAAGCTCGGAAAGACCATGGCAGTTTGCAGTGTTGATGACTACCAAAAGGCAATTTTACCAGTTCCATCTTGGGAGACACAAACACCTGTGTGGGTTAAAGAGACATTCGTCTTCTTTTTGGGAGAGAGCCTTCAAAGTAAAATGCATGTAAATGCTACTATGGATGAGGTTAAAGCTATCTTTGACGATCTTGTAACTGAACGCACTGGCTACACAAGAGATATGGTAGACAGGGCAAGTTTCGAAGAATCGCTTCATTTGCTTGTCCGTCGAAACGAGCAACTTTTCGTCCCATTTAGCTCTCATTCATTGCCACAAAGAGAATGCGCTCGGCAGGCCGACTTTTATGGTAATGCAAAGCAGTTTTATGACGTACGAAGTTATCTTATCAGGCAGTAGTTATTTTATTGGGCGAATCAGCAATGATTCGCCCTTCCATTCAAGATTATTTTAAGAAGTGGTTTTGAATGGGATTAAAATCCCTGTAGTTAAATCTGTTCTTTGGGAGAAAAATATGAGTCTTCGAATGCTGGCTGCCCTCGCTGGTATTTTCTTCGGAATCTGGCCTCTTTTTATGAATAAGAGTGGTCTCTCCGGAAACGTTTCCTCCGCAATCTTCAGTCTAGGAACACTTGTTGTCCTTATTCCGATTGCGATTGGAAGCAATGGCTTCAACTTACCTCAGGCGAATTGGACAATGGTCGCTCTCGCTTGTGGCACAGCCGCACTAGGTCTGCTTTCCTTCAATGGGATGCTCGCCAGCGCGACAGCAAAAGAAGTCGGGACTCTCTTTGTCATCATGATCTTGGTGCAGATAGCAATCCCGTCTCTTTATTCGATCGCTATGAACGGTGGGATCACTCCTTCCAAACTCGCCGGGTTCGTTCTGGCAATTGTGGCAGGAATACTTTTGACTCGTTAAAATTGATTTCATATAATGACGGTCATTATATTTTTATTTTAAAAAGAAAACCCCCTGTTTGGTCTTGGCCAAACAGGGGGTTTTAGGTAATATTTCTGAAATAATTCTAATCTGATTACTCAGGTTGTAAAGTATTTGTTTTGAGAAGAGGTGTGATGAGGTTGCCCTTATTATCAAACTTCATACCAAAATATAGTCCACCCATATTCATCAAGAGTTCTCTTAACTCATTTAATGATTTTCTACCAAAATGTTTAATGCGCAAACATTCTGCTTCACTGCGCCTTACCAAATCTCTAATTATCTTTATATTAGTTCTTTTAAAGAAATTATAGGTTCTAACTGAAACATCCAATTCTTCAATTGAAGTATTTAGGATTTCATCAAGAGTTTTTCCTTCTTTTCCTATTGGTAAATTAGCAAAAATTACTTCTTTCAGTTTCTCTTCTTCCGCTGTATCTCTTTTTGCAATTCCTTTTAAGAATTCGTTTGCCAAAATATTTGGATGAGAAACAAGTTGTATCAAATCTCTCCTTCTGTTTGGATGCCTAAGTTTTCTGATGGCAGTAGCTTGGATTTGTCTGGCTCTTTCTTTTGTACGACCAATTTCATCACCGCACTCTTCGAGGGTTATTTTTTTAGAGCGGATTCCAAATGTCATACAAATAACCTTTTCTTCTCTTGGAAAAATGGTTTTTAAAGCAGCGTCAATAATACGAATGCTGTTTTCTGTCAATGGAACACATATATTTTGCAAAGATTCTTCTTCTATCCAATTTGCAAATGAATCACTAAATTCACTCCGCTTTGGTGCATTCTTTTCTTTGCAAATATATTTGAGATAAAAATTAAATAAAGTTTGACTACCATTTTCCTTATCTTGATTTAGGGGTATAAATATACCTATCCTGTCTCTCCTAAAAATTACCGTAAGTAAATGTCTATAACCCTTGTATTCTTCTGGATCATTTGGGAAAATCTTTGGTTTGATTGAAGACCAAATACCTTGTGCAACACCATCTAAATATTTAATATCAAGATATGAAGCAAGAGCGTCAACAACACCTTTATGCACTTCTCTGTCTTGTATTGAATATGGTGGTTGGTTAACTAATTCTGCGTATCTTTGAAGAGCTATAGAATATAATAACTCTACCCTGTCTAATCTATTAGTAGTCCCTAAATTTTTACTAATTGTAGGTTCTTTTTTTCCTCTAATACTTTTTATATCAAATACCACAGAGCAAGTTTCAATTTTTAAAGCTTCCGCAATGTTTCTAATTGTTAGACCTATATCAAAAAGTTCTACAACAATTCTTCTTCTTATATCTATTGGTTTACGAATCATTTCTTCTGGACTCATCTCACACTCCTTTTTGTTTTGTAGAATTTATGGTTATAAAACAAACCAAAAATTCTTGACAATCTAAAATATTTTTAACATATTTTTTTGTAGATTGCAATAAATTACAATGATGGTCATTGTAATTATAATAAAAAAATTAAGTAAATAACCTACTCTTTCGGGTAGGTTATTTGAGTGAATAATTATTTGCTAGTTTCTTTTGTACTTGTCGTCAGTGATATATTGGTAGCTCCAGCACGAGCTTTGATAATTTCTTGACATGTTGAAGGTGTAAGACTTCTGATTGACTCACAAACTCTGAGGGCTGCCGATACATCAATCATGTTGCGTGTCTGATTATCGGGCGTGACTACAAAAGTGAAAGTGTTTAGTTGTACCCCTCGTTGCTTCAATACATCATTTAGTTTAATGAGTAGCCTGTCTTCAAATTCTCCTTGGCTAAAATCTACAATATTTTGTGAACGAAGAAATTCTTCAGAGTTTGCAATTTCTCGCAGATTTCTGTCAATAACAATATTTTCAGCTGTATCCCACATGTCCGCTTTATTTGCAGGATCGTCACCGCTCGAATTTTGTTTGCCTAAAAATCGTGCAGCCTTGATAAATTGCAATGGTTCGGTGACGGTATAGTCATAGCTAGAATTAACATTGACTCTGACGTTGTTGTCAAATGCGCCAACAAAATTACTTTCACCTACCATTGGGTAATTTGGTACTGCCACCATAAGGTCGCATGGTCCTATGCGAGAAGGGATAGTACTCCCAACAGGTACGAGTCGCCAGTTGTTACCGCAGTCGTCACTAATAATTGTTTGTACATTTGATACTGCTCGTGTACAACCAGACAAAGCAATGATAGTTCCAATTGTGGCAATAATAATAAAAGAATTTCTAAAATTTTTCATTTTTATTCTCCTTTAGTCTAGGTCTGAAATTTTAAACTTTAAAATTTTAGTTATTAGAGATATTGGGATAAAAATTATTAAGAGAGGCCAAATTAGACCAGTTATCATTTGCAGATGAGATGGCGCTACTTGTAAGTATGGTCCTAGAATGACAATACTATAAAACATAGATGCTTGTTGTACACATAATGCTAATACCAAGATAACCAATACCGTCTTGACAATTAATTGCATCATCGGCAGGTTTCCTTTCTTCTGTTAGATTAAATGATTATATAATATTTGTCAAATATATGTATCCGTCCACCACATTTAAGACTTTTGTGATCTCACTGTATCCACGATAGAACACTATTGAAAATATGTTTATTAAGTGGAATTCAGTATTTACTGATTTAAAACTATTAGTTACAGTATATCAAAATAAGCTTATTTTACAACAAAAACTCTATTAAACTTAGAAATAATACTACCTATAAAATTATAGAACTAGTGTATAATTAGACTTATGAAGTATAATTCATTAATATGGCATTTGAATCTTACTACTGGAAAAAAGAAATAAAACGAGATATCTCTTATATACAAAATAAGATAGGTATTAAGATTTGTGACCTTGGTGGATATAAATTTGATGAACATTTTTCTAAGATTGAAATTAAATTATTTTTAATGACTTTTTCTCTTAGGAAACTACTTGAAACACAAAAATTACCTGATTCTGTTAAAGATCTAGAATTGAAGTGCATTAAATACAAAAGAAATAATATAATACAAAGTCTTACTTTTAATTATGAAAAATTGTATGATTTTGATAAACCAATTAAAACTAATTTAATACTTGTGAATCTATTAAATCAATTCATACACGCTCATGTTTTTAAGGTCCTTCCAAATAGGAATGATTATATAAGACTCATTTTTATAACTTCTGACAGAGAAAAAGAAAAGTTTTTATATTCCATAAAGATAAAAGATTTTTTGGTTTATATTAAAAGAATATGTGAAATGCAGGTTAAATCTATATGTAGAAGATATGACAATATTACAAATAAGATAACTACAATTATTCGATAATAAATCAATAAAACCTAATATTATTTGCACTGATAAACAACTTGATAATAGTTAAAGTCTCTAAAGATTTAGGCAGAATATGAGTAAAACAGAATCAGATTGATTGAATAAAATAAGTATATTTTCCGTATAAGCTATTTGAAGTCAATAAAGACTTATCTGTGACCCTACGGGGAATCGAACCCCGATTTGAGCCTTGAGAAGGCTCCGTCCTAACCGTTAGACGATAGGGCCATTATTAAATTTATAATTATTCAAATATATCAAAAATTAATCAATTTGTTTAGTTCGTTAAAGTTTTTAAATGAAATATTTTTTGATTTTTAAAAAACCTTAATTTGCAACATTTTTTGGCATATAGAATAAATATCACTAAAAATACTTGACAAAATAACTGTATATGATATTATATATAGGAACGCTGCCGGATGGATCCCTTCTCTCGTTGCTACGAGGGAATATTACCGGGGCATGAACCCCCGCCTTATGGAAGGCGGGGGTTATTTATTATTTTTGTATTTGTGCGCGCGTCAGGGGTCGAACCTGAGACCTTTCGAGTATCAGTCGAATGCTCTACCAGCTGAGCTACGCGCGCATCATTTAAATATATCACACTGTTAAAATAACAAAGTATCAGTCGAATTTCTTACAGAAACTGTCCACTCATTGGATCTTTTTTTCGCTTTGCTCTAAAAAGCTCTCAATGAGTCTTGCGACTGGGTCCCAACCCAGTCTCACTCTACCAGCTGAGCTACGCG
Source organism: uncultured Candidatus Saccharibacteria bacterium (assembly GCA_964519145.1). Lineage (GTDB taxonomy): Bacteria > Patescibacteriota > Minisyncoccia > Phycocordibacterales > WO2-35-19 > CAZFHL01. Next base: position 2,950 of record CAZFHL010000016.1, on the reverse strand, counting down.
CATCATTTTAATATGATTTTTTCAAAAGTTGTCGAATATAAAATCTTTTTGGAGCCTTGCGAGGCTGACGAGCCGAGTACGAGGAATCTTTTAGCAAAAAAATATTCGTGGTCCAAAAAGGTTTTATTGAGAAAGACTTTTGAAAGAAGCCTAACAAAGTATCAGTAAAATCTGATACTTTGAAATTCTAACATATAAAATATATTATTGGAATAAGGAATTTTTGAATAATAAAAACCTCTTTTTTTAGGAGAGGTTTTCCAAAGATTCAATTTTTTTGATTTTACTTATTCTGTTTGATATATGCATTGCAACAGCTGTCATAATAGACATATCAAATATGTGCCACCAACTTTCAGATATTGTTTTAGGTTCTTGAAACCATGTGAAAAGTCCTGTCCAGATTATGGTATTTATATCCATACAATATTTCAAAATCAAATTTCCAAAATCTTTTTTTATGTGTTTATACTTTATTTCAGAAAAAATAGGGTGAGTTAGATTTTCTGCAATTCTTATTGCTGTTATGGTGGAAAAGTTTCCGATAACAAATAAATCCCATTTATCAAAAATATATCCTGGTACAATATTGTGTATTTCTTCTGCTACTGCAAGTATAAAAGCAATACCCAAACCTGCAAACATTACAGATTTAAATTTTCTTTTTTCTTCTTCAAATCTTTCTTCAGAGTATTCTGGTTGCCCTTTAAATATATTTGAAAAATTTGATTCGGTTTTTTCTATTATAAATTGGATTAAGGTATAGCATATGTATAATCCTCCTATCATGCCAATTAGATATATGAAATCGTTGCCCCAGCATCTCTCAAGCCAATAGAGCAAACCGTTTAAATACTCATTGTCGTATTGTCCAAGGTAATTATTTTTTGCAAATATGTAGTATCTCTCTTTTAATGGTCGTATGACAGTCATCTCTCTTCGCCAAAGAGAAAAGATAAAAATGATTGTCATCAAAAATAAACACCATAAAGATTTTCTATACATACTCCCCTCCTCTGTTTTATATCTTAGTTTTTATCAAGCTTTTGTCAATTTTTATTTGAATATTTTATATATATAAAATATTATTTAAATCAAAAAACACCCATAAGGGTGTTTTTTGATTTATTTAGCATTCTTTGTTTTGTTCCGTCTTTTTGCATTTTTTACAAGTTAGCATCTTGTTATCAATCTTTCTTGATTGTCATACAATTTTGGTCTTGTAAACCATCGTGTTTGACACGATAACGACTCAATAAGTTCCGCATAGCTCTAAAAAAGAGCGATATGGAACGTTTTTCACCTTGAAATATTCCACGACCAGCTTCCGCTAGCCGTGCCTTGTTACGACTTACTCCCTGTCAATGAGTTTACCTTAATACCGCTTGCGCGATGCTTCGGGTACTCCCATCTCCCTTGAGTTGACGGGCGAATGTGATAATTATGTATTTATTTCACGTTCCCACGTAGCATGCGGATTTCCCGCACTACGCGAGCCCATAGTATGCATGCATTTGAGATTTTAACTTCATTATTTTTTTCAGACCATCTTTTGTGTGATGTCTTTTGGAAATAGCCAAATCAAGAATTTTACAAAATATTTCAAAATCCTTAATTCTTTTACTTTCCAATTTATGTTCTTTGAAAAAAGGTATAACTATCTTTTTTAAAGAATCATAACTAAATATCTCAAAACGATAATTATTATGTTGATTTTTTCTGTATTCTTTTTGGAAATATATTTTTCCACATCCCCAAAATTTTTCTACTTTTCTAAGAAGATTGAGATCATCATCTCTCATTTTAATATAGTATCTACATAAAATTCTATAATTTATAGAACCATGTGATTTTTTTGGAGGAAGAAGGTAAACAGTAAAACTACCTTCACCATCAGTTAAACCAACAATATAATCTGCAGACAAACTCGGTTTAGTCCTTCTTGCATATTCTTTTTTTGAATCTGCAATACTATGACTCAGCTGACTTCCAAATTTCTTTGATTTTTTCATGTAATTTATTATACACGTTGAATTGACACATCGTCAATTTAATCAATACAATTGGAAATTTGGATCTCCCACGGGTTACGAATAATTCTTTTCCATACATCCTATAAACCTTTTTTAGTATCTTCCCCAACCTCACCGCCCATTAATTTGATGGGTCGATACGGGTTTTTATATATAGGCTACATTTTGTCTAGAGATCCTTCACCCTATTTCTTACGAAATTAGGACTATCTGTCGACTACGCTTTTCTGATAAAGAAAAGGAATGGATTTTAACCATTTAGAATTATACGCTGCCGGGCGCATTTATTTGTGAGTACAAGACTTGAGAACGTATTCACCGCGGTATAGCTGACCCGCGATTACTAGCAATTCCAACTTCATGAGGTCGAGTTTCAGCCCTCAATCTGAACTGGGGCCACCTTTCTTACGATTAGCTCAGGGTTACCCCGTCGCAACGCGTTGTAGTGACCATTGTATTATGCGTGTAGCCCAAGGCGTCAGAGGGACATGCTGACCTGGCGTCATCCTCGCTTCCTCTCAGCACGAAACGAACGAAGTTCGTTTCAAGTAAAAAGTTCATAAAGTCTATAAAGTCTATAAAGTATTTTTTTACTTTAAAAACTTTACAAACTTTTAACTTTAAACTTGAAACGCGTTCACGCGTTTTGTGCTGAGTGGTCTCGCCTGATACTTATAACAGGCAATAAGGGTTGCGTTCGTTACCCCACTTAAGGGAACAATTCAAATCACGAACTGACGACGGCCATGCATCACCTGTTCTAACCTTGTCTTGCGACAGTGAGTCCGTTTCTGGTCTCACATATGGTTAGAATTTCTAGCCTTGGTAAGGTTTTTCGTTTGTCATCGAATTGAACCGCATAATCCACCGCTTGTGCAAGTCCCCGTCTATTCCTTTGAGTTTTAATCTTGCGATCG
>CAZFHL010000015.1:0-13037 GCA_964519145.1 uncultured Candidatus Saccharibacteria bacterium | reverse complement strand
ATATTGGTTTTTCCACATATTTGATTAAGATAATATTTAAATTTGATTTATAATATTGTTTATGGCAAAAACAACTTTTCAAGATGTTGTACCCCCAGAAAAAAGGAGTATAAGAAATATACCTATTACCCGTAGCGCTAAAAGAAAAGCGCCCGTGATTATTACTCCAAAAATAGAAACCATAGATGCTAGAGATATAGATACAGAATCAGATAAAGAAAATATTTATCAAAATATGAATAATTTTGAAACAGATGAAAATATAAATATTTTTCAAAAACCTGTTTCAAATATATCTTCAAAAATATCTGAACTGACCGAAAAACGCACAAATGGTGCTTATGAATACTATTATCCAAAAACGAATAAAGATACAAAAAGTATTTTTTCAAACAAAAGAAAATTCTTTTTTGGTGGCATTGGGGTTATTTTTATATTAGGATTTATATTTTTAATGATGACTATTCTTGCTTCTGCGAAAGTGACTATTCTTGTTAAAAATCAAGATTTAAATATAGAAGCTATGCCTCTCGTAGCTTCTATTGGTTTAAATGGAGACAATGTAAAGTATGAAGTTATAAAAATATCTAAAAAGGCTAATGCTAAAATAAAAGCAACAGGAGAGGAGATGGTTGAAAACAAAGCCAGTGGAAAAATCATTATTTATAATAATTTTTCCACTGAACCTCAAAGACTTATTGTAAGGACAAGATTTGAATCTACAGATGGACTTCTTTATAGAATTCCAGAATCTGTCATTGTTCCTGGGAAGGTTGTTAAAAACGGTATCTCAACACCTGGCAGTATAGAGGTTTTAGTTTTTGCAGATGAGGCAGGAGAGAAATACAATATCAAAAAAACAGACTTTAAAATTCCTGGTTTTAAAAATGATGCAATAAGATATAAAGAATTTTATGCAAGATCTTCAACTGAAATGGAGGGAGGTTTTATAGGTAAAATGAAAACAGTATCTCAAACAGAAAAAGAACAAGTTCTTTCAAAAATAGAATCTGATTTGATTTCAGAAATAACAAAAGAAATTGAAACAAAATTGCCAAAAGAGTTGGTCTTTTTGAAAGATTCTATTGTTTATAGTAAGTCTGAATTACCAAAAGAAGAAGACGGTAATGATGTTTCTGTTGGTACAGAGATGACTGCTTTAGTAATATTGTTGGACAAAGAGACTCTTTCTAAAAATATGATTACTAAATATAAAAATGAATATCCTGATTGGCAAAATATAGAAGCAAAAATAACAGACTTCTCTAAATTATCTATAGTAAATAAACCTCTTATTGTTGATGATGGTTTAGATATGAATATAAGTATATCTGGTCAAACAAAGATGGAGGCTTTAATAGATCCAGAGAAGATAAAAAATATGATTTTAGGATTAAAAAGAAAGGATTTGTATAATACATTAACAAAAATAGATGGGGTTGTTAGTATCAAAGCTGCAATCAAACCAATGTGGAAACAATCTTTTCCAAAAAATCCATCAAAAATCAATGTAAGTATATCAACAGATGAATAATGTTGACAATAATAGGTCATTTATGATAGTCTTTTTTCATTGTTGTTTAATTTTAAATGATAGATAAATCAAAGCAAGATACAAGTATTGGTTTTATAACCGAGGCGTTACCAAACGCACTTTTCCGTGTAAAGCTTGAAAGCATGGAAAATGAGTCTTTAGCTTATTTATCTGGCAAAATGAGATTAAATAGAATAAAGGTAATGATTGGCGACAATGTAGAAGTTGTTGTTGATCCATATGGCGGTAAAAGTAGAATTATAAGAAGATTAGATAATAAAAATCCTGCAATTTAAATGAAAGTAAAGGCATCTGTAAAACCAATGTGTCCAAAGTGTAAAACAGTGAGAAGATCTGGGATTTTATTTGTAGTGTGTAAAGGGAATCCTAAGCACAAACAAAGACAAGGTTAAATTTTTTAAATTAAAAATTAGATGAGAATATTAGGAATTACAATACCAGAGAATAAGAGATTAGAAATAGGTTTAACCGTACTATTTGGTATTGGTCGTCCTACTGCTAAAAAAATATTAGATCAAGCAAAAGTTGATTGGGGTTTAAGACCAAAAGATTTAAGTACTGAAAAAGAAGCTGAAATACGTAAAAAAATAGAATCTATGAAAATAGAAGGAGATTTAAAAAGAGATGTTTCAAGCAACATAAAAAGATTAAAAGATATAAAAGCTTATAGGGGCGTAAGACATATGAAAGGTTTGCCTGTAAGAGGTCAAAGAACAAAAAGTAATTCCAGAACAAGGAGAGGAAATGTTAGAAAATCTGCTGGTACAGGTAGGAGAGCTGTTGATAAAAAATAGTTTGAATATTAGCTTGCAATTTTTAGATTTATCTAAAAATTGCAAGCTAGCATTTAAATAATAGCTAGTAAAAATATGGGTAAAAAAAGAATTGTAAAAACAGAAGATGGTACAAAAACAGAATCAAAAAAAGATTCTGAGGTTGTTGTGTCTAGTAAAAAGAAGATAGAGGCAGGTGTATTGTATGTCAGATCGACATACAACAATACAGAATTGGTTTTGACAGATAAAAAAGGAAATGTTTTGGCAAAATCTTCTAGTGGCGCAATAGGTTTTAAGGGTGCTAAAAAAGGTACACCATTTGCTGCTGCAAAAGTAGGAGAAATTCTTGCTGTTAAAGCACAAACCATAGGTATAAAAGATATATCTGTTATTGTTAAAGGTGTTGGTTCTGGTAGAGAGTCTGGCATAAGAGGTTTTATATCAAAAGGTGTAAATATATCATCAATTAAAGATATGACACCTGTGCCTCATAATGGTCCAAAGCCAAAAAAACCAAGAAGAGTTTAATAAGTTTTTAAAGTAAAAAGTTTATAAAGTTTATAAAGTTAAAATCATGAAAATAGGTCCAAAATACAAAATAGCAAGAAGACTCGGAGCATCTGTGTTTGAAAAAACACAGACTCAAAAGTATGCATTGAGGGCTGAAAGAAAGTTAAAAAATAAAGGAAAATCTCATAAACCAAAAACGGATTTTGGTATCCAATTAAATGAAAAACAAAAAGCCAGAATGTTTTATGGTGTCTCTGAAAAACAATTTGCTAAATATGTAAAATTGGCTCTTTCTAAAAAAGGAAAGTCTCCGTCAAATTCTTTGATGCAAATACTGGAACATAGACTTGATAATGTGGTTTGGAGGGCTGGTATTTTGCCTACTCATAGTGGAGCAAGACAAGCTGTTTCTCACGGACATTTTTTAGTTAATGGAAAAAAAGTTTATGTTCCTTCCTATAATGTATCAAAAGATGATATAATATCAGTAAGAGAAGGTAGCAAGAACAGTAAGCTTTTTACAGATATAGAAAAAAGAGTTTCTGATACAACGATTCCAAATTGGATGTCTTGGAATGCAAAAAAGCAAGAGATTTCGATAAATAAAGTTGATTTGGCAGAAAGCAACGAACTTCTTTTCGATCTAGGACAAGTAATTGAATATTATCAAAGATAATAAATATTTTAATTTTAATAATTTTTTTATAATACTATGACAACAGAAAATTTTGATAAAAACATAATGCTTCCTTCAAAACCAAAAATCGTTTCTGAAGAAGAAAATAAAGGGGTCTATGAGATAGATGGATTTTACCCTGGTTTTGGTTTTACCATTGGAAATAGTTTGAGAAGGATAATACTCTCATCTCTTCCTGGTGTAGCTGTAACAAAAATAAAAATAGATGGAGTTTCTCACGAATTCTCTTCCATCGAGGGAATTAAAGAAGATGTTATTTTGATTACACTTAACTTAAAGAGGCTTAGAATAAAAATGACTGGGGACGAACCTCAAACCTTAACTCTAAAAGCTAAAGGAGCAAAAATTATCACAGCTAAAGATATTGAAATTCCTGGTCAAATAGAAATAATGAATCCAGAGCTAGTTATAGCTACACTTACAGATAAAAATTCTGAATTAAACATGGAAATAATGGTTGAAAAAGGATTAGGTTTTTTACCTAAAGATAAAGTTAGTAAAGAAAAAGTTGATATAGGTACAATAGCACTAGATGCAAACTTTACACCTATAAGAAGGGTTAGTTATGAAGTAGAAAATATGCGTGTAGGTGATAGAACAGATTTTAATAGACTTAGAATTTTGATAGAGACAGACGGAAGTATTGAACCTCAATTTGCTCTAACTTCTTCTATAAACACAATGATAGAACAATTGAAGGCTATCACTGGTTTTGAAGATAAAAGCTTTGTAGAAAATGAAATGATGAATGGTGGAAATTCAGAAGATTCTTCAAACGATGATATTCAAAGACTTGACCCAGAATTTTTAAAGACTAGAATAGAAAATCTAGAATTGAGCGCAAGAACAATGAACGCCTTAACAAGTGCAAACATAAGAACAATAGGAGGACTTGCAAGAAAGAAAGAAAAAGATATCCTAGAAATTGAAGGTCTTGGTGCGAAAGGTGTGGCAGAAATAAAAAGAGTTTTGGGAGATCATGGTATAACACTTAAATAAGTACCAGTGTAATTAAATTATTTTATTAAAATGAGACATCATAATCACAACAGAAAATTTGGTAGGGTAGTAAAAGTCAGAAAAGCCTTGATGAATTCTTTGGCTAGGTCTTTGGTTTTGCATAGTAAAATAAAAACCACAGAACCTAAGGCAAAAGAATTAAGACCTTTTATAGAAAAATTAATTACTAAGGGCAAAAATGCTACTTTATCAAACAGGAGATCTATTGTTACAAAAATTGGCAAAGATGCTACTGTAAAGTTGATAAATGATGTATCTTCTGAATATACCGGAAGAAATGGCGGTTATACAAGAATAACAAAATTAGGCAGAAGACTTGCGGATGGTAGTAAAATGGCTATTATAGAGTTTGTTAAATAATATAAATTTATGGAATACGTTATAGATGCACGAGACAAAAAATTGGGAAGAATCGCTAGCGAAGCGGCGTCTATTCTTATGGGCAAAAATAGAAGTGATTTTTCTAGAAATAAAATTCCAGATGTTTCTTTAAAAATAACAAACACATCCAAAATATCTACTACTAATAAAAAGATGGAATCAAAAATTTATAAAACTTATTCAGGTTATCCTGGAGGTTTAAAAGAGAGAACAATGAAAAAAGTTGTTTCTGATAAGGGTATGGGGGAGGCTCTAGCCATAGCTATAAAAGGTATGTTACCTAAAAATAAATTAAGAGACAGGATGATACAAAATTTGATAATAGAAAAATAATAAAATGAGTACAGTTTTAAACAAAGATAAATATATTGAAGCGGTGGGTAGAAGAAAGACTTCTGTTGCTAGAGTGCGTATAACTCCTGCATCAAAAACTGTTTTCAAAATAAATGAAAAAGAATTGGATGTTTATTTTCAAACAGCGGAACTTAGAAAAGTTATAGAAGAACCAATATCAAAAACAAAGATAGGAGATTTTACTATATCTGTAAGATTGAGAGGTGGCGGTATACATTCTCAAGCTGAAGCGTTGAGACATGGTTTATCAAGAGCTCTTGTAACCTATGATGAATCTACAAAAGCTAAATTAAAATCAAGTGGTCTTTTGACAAGAGATTCAAGAGCAAAAGAGAGAAGAAAATTCGGTCTTAAAAAAGCCAGAAAAGCTCCAAAATGGTCTAAAAGATAACACCAAAAAACAAGCATCAGAAGGCTTGTTTTTTAGGTGTTTTTTTACGACTTTTGGAAGATATCTGATACTCAGTTTTAAAAGGTGTGATAAGAAAGATTTTTGTGATTCAAAACAAAAAGACTTTTGAAGGAGGTTTGTTAATTTGACTAAATATTTATATTGTGATAAAATGCAACAGGAATCAAATTTTTTTAGGAGGATTAAGTATGATGAGAATTGAAGATTGTTCGGACAGAAGTGTGCAGAGTTGGGTTTATCATGCTGTGGATAGTTTAATAAGAGCTATTCCACTTGGAATGACCCAAAAAGAAAACCCTGTTTATTATGGACACCAAGACGGATTGAAGTTTTATTTTGAAGATTGTGGCAAGAATTTTTGTGTCCGTCTTAATACGGCTTTCATAAACAGAGAGCGTTTCTTCGGGACTATCCAAGAGATTTCTCCGAATGTCTGGGAAGTCAAACTTGAGGGACAGGAAGTATATACTTCAAGAGGAACACTCGTCTTTCTTGTTTAATAAATAAGTAATTGATCTAATGGCGGCGAATTAAATTTCGCCGCTGTTTTTGTTGTTGATTTTCCTTTAAAAATTAGTACAATTTAGTTTGAATGATAAAGTTATTTCAAAAGTCCTTTAATATGAAATTTTGAAAAAGTTTTTTGGTTTTTATAATGATTTTAATTTAAATAAAATATGCAAGATGATGATAAACAAATAAATAATGAGGAAGAGGTGATAGATGATGTCTCTTTTGATGAGCTAGATTCTGATGGGGAATCTCTTTTGTCGAATTCCAAAAATACAATCCAAAAATTGAAAGCAAAAATTAAAAAATTAGAAGAAGAAAAAAATGAATATTTGCTTGGTTGGCAAAAAGAAAGAGCGGATGGAGTAAATTTAAGAAAGAGGTTTGAGGAAGAAAAAAAAGATTTTGTAAAATATGCAAATAAAAATTTGATAGAAGAATTCATACCGATTTTAGATGGGTTTGAATCTGCTATGAAAAACAAAGAAGTGTGGGAGAAGGTAGATCAAAACTGGAGAGTTGGTATAGAATATTTAAGCAATCAGCTTTTTTCTATTTTAGAACAAAACGGATTACAAAAACTTTATCCGATAAATGAAGATTTTGATATCCGTAGAGATGAAGCTATAGAAATGATTAAAATAAATGAGCCAGATAAGAATGGTAAAATTTTGGAAGTTATACAAAGTGGCTATAAAATAAATGACACAATAATCAGACCTACAAAAGTAAAAGTGAGAGAAATAGATGGGTAATTTATTTTGACTAAAGACAAGTACACAAAAAAAAGAGAGAGAGGTATAATTTATATGCAAAAATTAAATTATTAATTAATTAAAAACACTATGGCAAAAATAATTGGTATAGATTTAGGAACAACAAATTCAGCGGTTGCCGTAATGGAATCTGGCAATCCAAAAATAATAGAAAATAGTGAAGGAGCAAGGACTACTCCTTCCATTGTAGCAATATCAAAAACAGGAGAAAGATTGGTTGGGCTTTTGGCAAAAAGACAAGCAGTGACAAATCCAAAAAATACTGTTTTCGGTATCAAAAGATTTATCGGACATGATTTTAGTGAAGATGCAGTACAAAAAGAAAAAGATACTGTGCCTTTTGAAATTTCAAAATCAGATACAGGTGGTATAAATGTAAAAATTAGCGATAAACAATACAGACCAGAAGAAATTTCTGCCATGATCCTTTCAAAAATAAAGGCAGATACTGAAGCAAAATTGGGAGAAAAAATAACAGAAGCAATCATCACTGTACCTGCTTACTTTAATGACGCTCAAAGGAAAGCTACAAAAGACGCAGGTCAAATTGCAGGACTTGATGTAAAGAGGATTATAAATGAACCTACAGCAGCAGCTCTTGCGTATGGTTTTAATAAAAAGAAAGATGAAAAAATAGCAGTTTTTGATTTTGGAGGTGGAACTTTCGATATATCCATATTAGAAGTAGGAGATGATGTGGTTGAAGTTAAATCAACAGATGGTGATAGTCATTTGGGTGGAAAAGATATAGATCAAAAAATAATTAGATATTTGGCAGATGAATTTAAAAAGGAAAGTGGTATAGATATAACAAAAGATTCATTGGCCTTGCAAAGACTAGATGAGGCCGCAGAAAAAGCAAAGATTGAACTTTCAAGTGCTATGGATACCGAAATAAATATTCCATTTATTACTTCAGATTCTTCTGGACCTAGACACTTACTTATAAAAATGAATAGAGCTAAACTTGAAGAGATTGCGGATGAGTTTATACAAAAATCAATAGAAATCACAAAAAGGGCAATAGAGTCTTCTCCATTTAAAGTTGAAAATATAGATGAAATTGTGCTTGTAGGAGGGCAAACAAGAATGCCAAAAATAATAGAAGAAGTTAAAAAGTTTTTCAAAAAAGAGCCAAATAAGAGTATAAATCCAGATGAAGTAGTGGCTTTAGGGGCAGCTATACAAGGAGGTATTATTGCAGGAGATGTAAAAGATATATTGCTTTTGGATGTTATACCTCTGTCTTTGGGCATAGAAACAATGGGAAGTGTGGCCACGAAGCTTATAGAGCGAAATACAACTATTCCTGCTTCAAGGTCCCAAGTCTTTTCTACAGCTTCTGACAACCAGACAAGCGTAGAAATACATGTAGTACAAGGGGAGAGAGCTTTGGCTACAGATAATAGAACTTTGGGTAGATTCATTTTGGATGGTATACCGCCTTCTCCTAGAGGTGTGCCTCAGGTTGAGGTAACATTTGATATAGACGCAAATGGTATTCTAAATGTAAAAGCAAAAGATAAATCATCTGGCAAAGAGCAATCTATAAAAATAGAGGGAAGCTCCGGTCTTTCAAAAGAAGATATAGAAAAAATGAAAAAAGACGCAGAAATTCATGCAAGTGATGATGCTAGAAAAAAAGAAATAGTAGAAGCAAAAAATATTGCAGAACAAATGATTTATACAGCTGAAAAGTCTCTTAAAGATGCAGAAGGTAAAATAGAAGACGATATTAAAAATAATGTTAATGCTAAAATTGAAGATTTAAAGAAAGTTAAAGACAGTGATGATTTAGAAACAATCAAGAAAAATACAGAGGCTCTTTCTATAGAGATGCAAAAAATTGGATATGCTATGTCAAAAAATAATCAAGCAAATACTGACACAAAAGAAAACAAACCAGAAACCGAAGAAAATAAGACAGAAGAAAATAAAGATTAAGACAATAATTAAGCCTCTCCCAAAAGTCTTTCTTAGTATAATTTTTGCTAGACACGCATAAAAATCTGCTGATTTTTTGCTATGCTCGTCTCAGTCAGACTTGCGCAAGTCTATCAAAAACTACACTTGCGACGACTTTTGAGAGAGGTCTGCTGAAATGTTTGTTCCAAAAATTTTTAGTTGTGGATAGTGTGTTTTTCGTTGTTTAATGATTTGTGGTAGATTAACTCTATGATGATTGAAAAAATAAAAGACAAAATAGAAAAGATTGATAGATTTTTGAGAAACGATATCGGTATTGATTTGGGTACTGCGAATACTCTTGTTTATGTGAAAGGTAAAGGAATTATTATAAATGAACCATCTGTAGTGGCTATCAATCAAAAAACTGGTCAGGTTGTGGCCGTTGGGACAGAAGCTAAAAACATGCTGGGCAGGACCCCTCCTCATATCATAGCTGTAAGACCAATAATTGAGGGTGTCATATCTGATTTTGAAGTGACAGAAGAAATGATACATTATCTTTTAAATAAAGCACAAAATATTTCTAAAAAGATTTTAGGTCCGAGGGTTGTGGTAGGTGTGCCTTCTTGTATTACAAATGTAGAAACTAGAGCAGTAAGAGATGCAACATTAAACGCTGGAGCAAGTGAAGTTCATATTGTAGAAGAGCCTATGGCCGCAGCAATAGGTATGCATTTACCTGTAAAAGATCCTGTTGGTAATATGGTGATTGATATAGGAGGCGGAACTACTGATATAGCTGTTATATCTCTTGGAGGCGTTGTTAGTAGTAAAAATATTAGAATTGCTGGTGATAAGTTTAATAACGATATTATATCTTATATAAGAAGTGAATTAAAAATAATAATAGGAGAGAAGACTGCTGAAAATATTAAAATTGGTACGATGTCTTTACTTTCTACTGATGCCCCAATGGAGATAAAAGCTAGAGGTAGAGATTTAATTACAGGGTTACCTAAGGAAGTTATCATTACTGATTCTGATATAAGAGATGCTATTTCTAATTCTGTTGAAAGGTTGGTTGGTTCTATAAAAGAAGTGCTAGAGATTACACCTCCTGAAATACTTTCTGATATTATGCACAGGGGGATTTATTTAGCGGGTGGAGGGGCTTTAATAAAAGGTTTGGTACAGATTTTAGAAGAAGAAATAAAAATGCCTATATATGTGGCAGATAGTCCACTCACTGCTGTTGTGAGAGGGACAGGTATAATACTCGAAAAGTTTGATATTTTTAAAGATGTCTTAATAAAAGAAGATAATGATATATCTAATAAAACATTCTAATAAAAAAAATTTTCTAAAAAATAATTACAAGATATTATGTTTTTTATTAGTAGTTATTATTTTTTTTGTTTGGGATTATCCAAAAAATGTTTTAATAAATAAAACTGAAGTGTTTGCTAGTATAGGGAATCATTTTTATGAAAATAATTTTATAAATAGTATTTTTTCTTCTAAACATAAATTGATTTTAGAAAATGAGAAACTGAAAATAGATTTAGAAAATATTAAGATAGATATTTTTGATGATAATACTCTTAAGATAGAAAATCAGAAATTGAGAAATGATTTAAATTTAAGGCCTGAGGGTAATTATATAGCAACTTCAATTATCATAAAACCACCACAAATTTCCTATGATTCTATTATTGTAAATAAAGGCAATGATTATGGAATTTCTTTTGGTGATATGGCTCTTGTTTCTAATAGGGTTGCTGTTGGTAGAGTGGTAGAAGTGAGAGGTCAGAGTTCTGTAATAACTTTAAATTCTTTTCCAAAAATTGTTTCAAATGGTTTTATTGCGAGGACAAATGAGCAGATAGAAGTAGAAGGTATTGGTGGTTTTGGTATGAGAACAAAATTACCTATTGATTTTGATATTAACCAAGATGACTTGCTTATGTCAACTGGGAGTAGGATTTATATGATAGGTAAAGTGCTTTCTATTGAAGAAGATAAATCATCTGGTTTTAAAAATGTCGTATTTGGAATACCGATTTCTATAAATAACATAAACACTATATTTATAAAGAAATTAGAATGAATAAATTTAAAAGAATATTTTTTTTAATGTCAGTCATTTTGTTGCCGATTGTTTTTACTTGGTGGCTTTTTTTGCCATTAGCTTTGATATATTTTTATTTTACTAAATCTGCTTATGAAATACTTTTTGTAGCTATTTTTTTAGACGAATTGTTTTTTATTAGTAATAATGTATTTATTGAAAACATATTTCTAATATTTGGATTAGTTTTGTTTGTCTTTTCTAAAATTTTTGGCGGTATGTTAAATTGGTAAATTTATGTTTTTTATATTAAATAGATTATTAAATAAAATTAAAAGAAAGAGATATGAAGATATAGATCCAGATTTGGTATTTTTAGATTCTAAAAATTTACCAAATTTCAATGAGTATCAATTTGAAGGCAGAATGGAAAAGCCAATATCAAATTTAGTTTTTTATATTTTAAGTATTTTTTTTATATTAGTTGTTTGTATGTTTTTATATAGATTTTGGGATTTACAAATAATAAATAATAAAAAATATAAAGAAATAAGTGAAAATAATAAATTAAGACAGACTGCTATTTTTGCACCTAGAGGCATTATATTTAGTAGAGAGGGTAATATGTTGGCACATAATGATATTGGATTAGAAAATCAGTATTTACCAAAAAGAAAATATATAAATATGGAGGGATTTGGACATCTTTTGGGTTTTATAAAATATCCAGCAAAAGATAAGTACGGTTTTTATTATGAAAAAGATTTTATTCCAAAAGATGGTTTAGAATTGTATTTAAACGAGATACTTGCTGGAAAAAATGGTATTGAGTTAAGCGAAGTCTCTGTATCGGGAGAAGTAATATCAAAAAATATAATAAATTTACCTAAAAAAGGTGAAGATGTTGCCGTGTCTATTGATAGTAGAGTCCAAAATAAATTGTATGATTCTATAAAAAATTTATCAAATAAGGTTAATTTTGAAGGAGGTGCAGGGGCAATCATGGACATTCATTCTGGAGAAATATTGGCTATGACAAGTTTTCCTGAATATGATTCAAATCTAATGACCGAAGGCTCCGATAAAAATATTATAAATGGTTATTATCAAGATAAAAATAATCCATTTTTAAATAGATTTTTGTCTGGTCTTTATACACCTGGATCAATAATAAAACCTTTTGTGGCTTTTTCTGCTTTAGAAGAAAAAGTAATTAGTCCTGAAAAAGAAATAGTCAGCACAGGATCTTTGGTTATACCGAATAAATATGATAAAGATAAACCTACTATTTTTAAAGATTGGAAAGCTCATGGTGCAACTGATATGAGAAAAGCGATTGCTGTTTCAAGTGATGTCTATTTTTATCAAATCGGGGGAGGTTTTAATGAACAAAAAGGTCTTGGAATAAATAATATTAAAAAATATTTAGAAATGTTTGGTTTTACAAAGCAGACTGCTTTTGATTATACAAAAGAAGGCAAGGGTGTGATACCAGATCCTTCATGGAAAGAAGAAAATTTTAAAGATATATGGAGAGTCGGTGACACATATAATACGGCTATTGGTCAGTATGGTATGCAAATTACTCCTATTCAAGCCTTGGTTGCTGTTTCCGCATTAGCCAATGGTGGTATATTGAAAACACCATCTATTATCTTCACAGCTACTTCTACAAAAATAGATGGACAAAAGATAAAAGGTTCTATCGATAATTTTAAAATTGTAAAAGAAGGTATGAGACTTGCTGTAAAAGAAGGTACAGCAAAAGGTCTAGATATAGAAGGTTTGGAAATTGCTGCCAAAACAGGTACAGCTGAACTCGGTTTAAAAAAACAATTTGTAAATTCTTGGGTCATCGGGTTTTTTCCTTATGAAAAACCTAAATACGCTTTTGTTGTTGTTATGGAAAAAGGGCCTGTCAAAAATTTAACAGGGGCTACATTTGTAATGAGAGAAGTTATTGATTGGATTATTTTAAATACGCCAGAATATGTTAAATAGACTTCTTGCGTAACCTTTTTTCGGGTACTAGTATTCCTGTGCACGGATATTTTTTTGCTAAAAAATTCC
>CAZFHL010000014.1:0-13213 GCA_964519145.1 uncultured Candidatus Saccharibacteria bacterium | reverse complement strand
GCTCAGTAAGCAATTCACCAAGACCATCTAAGATATGCTTATTGTCCATTTTCTCGAGCATCTCAATACACTTTTCCAATGCCTCTTTGTAAGAAACACCGGACCGTTCTTCTACGATCTTGCGGTCGATAGGCCAGTTATTCTTAGTAAAATAGTTAACATCAAAAATATCACGAGCAGCTATCCGTTCAAGAAACGCCATCAACTTGTGGGCAAACATATCTTTTTGGACCATAACAAGCATTGAGATACCAAGGTAAGTTTTCATTACATACTGAGAACCAAATTGACGAAGGGTTACTTCAACCTTGATATTTTGTGCCCCAGTTTCGTAGGAAATAACATTCCTCAAATTATGCTTCTGTATATAAGAGTCAGTAATCCTGCCGTAATGACTTACGATCTCATTTATCTTTTCAAATACTTCTTTTTCCTTTGTCTCATCTAACAAATCAAAATCCAAGTCCACTGAATGTCTTGGTAAATCATAAAACATCATGGCGGCTGTACCACCCTTGAATCCCAAGTAGGGTGCGATAGAGGTATCAGAATAAATATCCTTCAAAATTTGCAACAAGATATTCTTATGTTTTGAGTAATCTAATGTCATATTATTTATTTACCTGATTATCCTGATAGCTTTTAAAGTATTCCTTGATTTTTTTCTCCAATCGCTTGTTGTGATATATAGGCAAAATCTCAAACACCTTATCCCAATTCAAATTTGCTAAATTATCGAAGTGATAATCCTTGCTTACATATACGCGATCCAAAAAGGCTCGTTCTCTGGTGGCGATTGCATAACCATCTTTATGTTCAATGCCGGTGGTATTACTCAAGACATAATCTTTCATTCGAACAAATGTGATTTTTTGTTCGCCAACACTGATCTCTCGATTTACATATGAGGCAACAAAAATGTTTCCGTAGTATTGAAAATTTACACCCTCTCTTGTTAAAACAGTTTCAAAACTGATGTATGAGGGAGTATAGATGCGAGTCGCCAATTCAAATTGATCGAATTTTTGGTCCTTGGCATATAAGCCACGATACGCCCTAAACAACTTTCCTGATTTCACATATTTCTTTAATCGATCAGTCACCACTGAGTTATCATTCTCATTCCACAATAAAGCAGCATCTTTGGTTGAAAAGATGGTTTGATGAGATCTCAATAAGACCTCTAAATATTCGCCTTTTGTTGGTATTTTATCCATTTGATGACTGAAAGGGGTGTTTAAATCCCTTTCTAGTCACAATGTTAGCACATTTCACCAAAATCAACAATAGTGTCAAATTCACTAAATTTAGGCAAAAAGTAGTGAATGGACCTCTGTTTTAGCTTTCTATTAACTAGTTTTCAATCCGTATTAAAGTGACGAAAACTCACAATTTTTCGGGTTTTGTCTTATATAAGACTATTTTAAATAACTATCAAACCATATTGCATGACAAGTATACCCACCCTTGTTTTTTTGCAAGTAGTCTTGGTGATAATCTTCTGCCGTATAAAATACTCCGAGCGGCTCTAGTTTTGTTACTACAGGGTACTGCCATCGCTTTGATTTATTTACAATTTCAATAAAATCCTGTGCTTGCTTTTTTTCATATTCATTTCCATAAAAAATTGCCGAGCGATATGATGTTCCTCGATCGTTTCCTTGCTGGTTAAGGGTAGTGGGATTATGAATCTGAAAGAAAAAGTCTAGAAGTTTTTTATAAGATGTTTTCGATGGATCATATTCTATTTCCACTGCCTCAGCATGTCCTGGATGATTATCATATGTTGGATACTCATTTGTCCCTCCTGTATAGCCAACCTCTGTGGCAATCACGCCAAACTGAGTCCTTATTAAATCCTCAAGTCCCCAGAAGCATCCTCCCGACAGTATAATTTTTTTATTCATTTGATTTTCCAGGAATAAACTTCATTGATATTGAATTTACACAATGACGAATATTTTTTTCTGTTAATCTTTCTCCGATAAATACATGACCTAGGTGCCCTCTGCAATTTTTGCACATTATTTCTGTGCGCATACCATCACTGTCAATACTTTTATGGATTGCGCCTGGTATTTCTTCATCAAAACTAGGCCAACCACATGTAGATTCAAACTTGCTATGAGAATCATAAAGTGGAGCGTCACATTGTCTGCACACATATATTCCATTTTCCTTATTATTTACGAACTCACCCTTGAATCGGGTTTCAGTACCTTTATCTATAATTACTCTTTTTTCTTCTTCGTTTAGTTTGTTCATATTTTTAATTAAATAAGTATAAATATTTTTCATACCCCTGTCTTTTCATCTCTTCTTTCGACACAAATAAGAGTGAGGCTGAGTTAGTGCAAAATCTGCGACCACCTTCTTCAACAGGACCATCATTAAATAGATGTCCCACATGGCCAGCATCGCTTCGCACTTCAGTTCGAGTTGTCGACAGTGAATTGTCTACATGAAGTGTTACAGAATCATCATCAATAGTTCTCCAAAAACTTGGCCAACCGGTACCAGAATCATACTTATGTGTACTAGAAAAAAGTGGCTTTTTCGTCACAATATCAACATAAATCCCTTCTGCTTTGTTATCCCAATATTTGTTGTTGAATGGAGATTCTGTGCCGTTTTCCGCCACGACATGGTACGCAAGAGGATCAAGTTTCTTTAGCATCTCAGCTATCTCTTTGTCAGTATAATCGTAATCTGTTTTTATACTTTTCTTCATAGAAATTGTTTGTTCATTTTCTAGAAATTTAATCGCCGCATCTTTTGCCCATGTCTCTTCCACAAAACCAGCCCTCCCTGATCCTTTTTTATATCGCTCATAATGACCCGAAGATTTTTTGTAATAGTCCTGATGATATTCTTCTGCCTTAAAGAAATTCGCAAACGATAATACTTCGGTTGCTATGGGTTTACTAAAAAGACCGCTTTGCTCCAAACGCTTTTTTGAATCGATAACAACTTCTTTTTGTGCATCATTGTGGTAGTAAATTGCGGTAGTGTATTGGAATCCTTTGTCAGCAAACTGGCCGAGAATATCTGTCGGGTCAATGTGTGACCAATATATGTCCAGTATTTTTTCGGTTGAGATAACTTTAGGATCGTAGGTTATTTGCACAGCTTCCCGATGTTTGGTCGTACCCTTTGAAACTTCGAGGTACGAAGCATCTTGTTCACTTCCACCCGCATAACCAGAAACCGCATCTATCACTCCTGGATGTTCTTGGAAATACGCTTCTGTACACCAGAAACATCCGCCAGCTAAAGTGATTGTTTGGTAATCTTCAGGACTCATGATGCTTTTTTCCATTGAAAATTCTTTGTTCATCTTCTTTGGTGCAAACTTTTCTATCAATGAATCTTCAAGTTGTATGGTTGCTCCGTATCCTGAGTCGAGAATAAATGTCTCTAATTTTTTGTCATATCCTGTAAGGATAAGAATACCAACAATTACAATGAGGACCCCAAATATTTGTTTTATTTTGCCTGTCGCTTGAATATGCTCACTTACTTTATTTACAATTCTTTGTTCAAAGTAAGCAATGAGAAGTAGAGCTAGGACGAGACCGAATGTGAATCCAAGTAGGTATACGAATCCAACAAAGAAGCTTGCGGGTAGTGTAGTTGCAATAATGAACAAGTATGTCGGGGAGCAGGTCGTAAACACAGGACCAAGAGCAAGACCTATAAGCATATCTCCCTTGTAGTTTTTCTTTTGGTAACCAGCTCCGACTGCCTTATTGCTCAATATACTTAGCTTGTTTACAAACGGAACCTGTGTCCAAAGTGAAGGATATGCAATCGCCAAACCAACCAAAATAATGATCACCCCTGAAAAACTACTCCAAAATATCTGAGGAATGGATATAAATAGGGTCGTAGTTTTGAGAAGAAGTGTGAAGATGATTACGGATACCGAGAGTGATCCGATCACCGTAATTGCCCGTCTTGATATTCTCTTTTCACCTACCTCCGATGCCCCGATAACAATCGGCAACAAGGGCAATATGCAAGGTGCTACGACCGTAAATACTCCTGCGAAGATTGCTATGAGGAAAAAGACCATATTATTGTATTTGTGACAGAAGATTATCTAGACTTCCACCACCACTCCATTTTTTGATCATGTTTCCATTCTTATCAACCTGCACTAATGTGTGCTGATATGTCACTCCGTATTTTTTCTTGAGTTCGGTTTCTTTATCGTAGTCAGTCTTTAAGATAGTCACACCTTCTGGGATAGATTTGAGATTACTTTCAATACTTCCGTTAAGTCCACGACATGATGGACACCATGAAGCGTGGAAGAAGAGCACGACATCGCCCATCTCTGCTCGTGCAAGTTTGTCGGCACTATATGCTTCATAAGAACCAGCTTTCATCATAGTGTCGTCTTTGTCTATCATGCTTGTCTCTTCTTTTTTCATCATACTGCCAACATTTGTAGAATCATCCTTTATCATTGCTTTTTCTTCAACAATCTTTGCATCCTCCATGGCTTGCTGTTCCATTTTCTCTTTTGCCATCATCGCATCATCTTTATTATTCATTGATGCATATACACCGCCTACAATAACTACTAGTGCTATGACCCCGACAATAATTCCTGTGTTTTTATTCATGTGATTTGTAAATTATGTTACCTGTTAATTTCTAATACCTGTAAGTATATAAAATACAAAACACCATGTAAAGTATACTTTACATGGTTTAAGTGGACAACTTTTTGATAATGCAAAAATTACAGATTTCTATCGCTCCAGATTCGTGTGCCAATTTTTGCTACCACCATCACAATAAGTGACACCACAAGCCATTCATCTACTCCATGCGAGTATCCTTGTACGATAATGCCGAAGATAAGTGTTGCGGACCCTGCAAGAAATGCGTTACGCCCTGCGAGTGTTCGATGCTGGTCATCTCTTTCGTCAATAGATTTTTCACGAAGAATAAAACTTGCAAATATTGCAAAAAGGACCAATGAAATAGCAAGCATACTCATCACCATCATATCCGGCATCCAGAAATGGAATGGGTTTAAAAGCAATACCGCTATAACAATAAGACCTAGGGTGACAATAGTTTCTTTTATATTATTTTTCATATGCAATTTTGAATATTTTCTCGACGGGCATCGAAAAAAACCCAGCGATCTTAAGGGCTAGTAAAATTGACGGCGTGTAATTGCCTTTTTCAAGAGCAATGATGGTTTGACGACTGACATTCACCTTTGTTGCCAAATCCTCTTGGGTTACACCGTTTTCCACGCGAAACTTGCTCACTTCATTTTTAATACATTCTTTCATACTTTTAGTTATTGTGATTATATATTCTAAAAGGTTTAATGTAAAGTTGTCTTTACTTATACTTAGCCATCTCAGTCTCATCGGACTAGCACTAAGAAGAAAAGTCAAGATGATTGACCTAGAAAATGGAAATCAAATTAGTAAAACTATGCTAGATAGTTTTGGGGTACCTGCATAAAACATGACCGCGCGACAACACAAATGTGTTGTCGCGCGGATTTTGATTTATAAAAAATTTATTTAAAAATAATTTTTAAATTATGAATTATAAAATTTAACTGAAAATAAATAAAAGGCTTTTACTATACAAAAAGGCTTTTGAAAAATAAATTTGAATCTAATGGTTATGCTGTTCAATCCGGATGACGTGGGCATCTTCTAGTTTAGAATCAGGAGAAAGTAATAAGAGTTCTGAATTACCGAAATGGAACATGGTAAGACACTCTTTCCAATCAAATCCGTAGTAAGCAACATAGAGCATTTTACCAATATCTCCATGTGTTACAAGAAGAATTGAACCATCAAAATGTTTACTGTAAATATAAGCAAGTATTGTTTTTGCTCTCTCAACTAGGTCAGGAAAAGTTTCTGCTCCTTCGGGCGAGAGGAAGTAAGTAATAGTAGAAGTTTTTATGATATCTCTGCCACATAAAGCTTCAATATCTTTGATTGGTTTTCCGGTCATCACACCAAAATTTCTTTCGATAAGATCTGAGATGATTTCTGGTTTTGGAAGCCCAAGTTCCTTTGTTACAATTTCGGCTGTTTCAAAAGCTCTACAGAGTGGTGATGAATAAACAGCGTCAAAAGTGAGATTTTCCGATTGTATTAAAATAGCAAGCTCTTTGGCTTGTCCTCTTCCGATTTCAGTAAGCGGAAGATCTCGGTGACCATTTAAGATTCCGTTGGCATTGTCCTCATTTTGACTATGTCTGGCTATATATATTTTGAGCATATTTGTTCCATCCCTTCACCTTTATCCATTTATATTTAATACTATTTTTAAAAAATTGCAATACCAAATGAGCAGTATTTTATTGAATATTTAAAAGGTGTTATTAGTTAATGATTTTAAAATAAATAGTTGACAGAAAATATAAAATATGCTACTATTTTACATAGAAAAGTCTGTTCAAAAATGGAACAGACTAGAAATCCCATAAGGAGAAACATGGAATCAGGTAATTTTTTTAACCGACTGATGAAGTTGGTTCGCCGAGTAGTGGGGTTTAACCTCACAAAAGAAGAAGTCGAGTGGGTCGTAAACAGCTCGGCAGAACTCGGCGTCCGCATAGGAGGAAGATGTTTCTTCCTGTACAAAGGGCATTCCCTGGTGTACACAGAAACACCAGGTTACGGAAGAGAGAGGCACATTGACGGCTCACCAATGATGGTGCGCCTTGTCAAGAAGAGAGAGTTCGGAGAGTGTGCCCATCCGACCGATTGGGAAGGAGGAGAGAAATACACCCACGGTGAGGATTGGACACTACTGCTCTAACCACCGAGACCCCCAAAGAAGACCTTCTTTGGGGGTCTTCTAATATTTAAGTTCTTTCAAAATTCTTTCTTAGTGTAGTGTTTGCTAGACACACATAAAAATCTGCTGATTTTTTGCTATGCTCGTCTCAGTCAGACTTGCGCAAGTCTATCAAAAACTACACTTGCGACGACTTTTAAAAGATATCCATTATAAAACTTAGATAAAAATATAGTAATAAAAAAAAATATACCAAATTATAAAAAAACAAATAAGTGATACTAAAACAAAAATCCGCCTCCTCCATCGGCAGATTTTTTCTGTTGATGTGGGGCGAATTAAAAAATTAATGCATTGAGCAATTACAGTGTCCTGATTGACAAAGAGCAGATTCATAATATCGTAGATCACTATCTATCATGACTCTGCGACCATCAACAAAAATGAAATCAAGTTTTGTAGAACTCTTACGATGAGCTAAGTGCAAATCCTTTACATCTTTATTTGTGTAAAGCGCCCAACGCCTTTCAAGCAGCCTTTCCAAGACTCTCGCTGCCCAAGCATTGTTTACCGTTACTTGCCAAAAAAAGTGCTTCACAATATCCACAAGCTGTGGGATTGTGAGAGAGAGGGTTAAATCAACTGTCTCACCAGACTCATTTTTTGCATTTACAATAATATGATGTCGGCTTGCCAAACCTTCTTTGCTTGGCAAATGATCTACCTTAAACCTCAACCTATCATTAGAGAGAGACTGGAAAAACTGCTCCATAATGATCTCCATTTCTCCTATTTGAGCATAGGTGCTAATTTATATATTATCTTATATAAAGATATTTGTCAAATTGACCCGATATATCATCGCCGTTGTAATAGGAGTTAAATTTAGAGAAATAAAAATATTTCACATAAAAACCACTCTTACATTGAGTGGTTTTTTAAGATAAACTTTTTATATCTTTGTATGAATTATCAAACTCTAAACAATACTAGATCTTTTTCATTAAGGGTGACAGTTACTGCAAATTTTTCACCATTTTCAATATAACTTGATTCAGTGTACCCATCAACACTTTGGACCTGGCCCAGATCAACATCTCGAATTAAAGCCCAAGAAAACAAAACCTCAGTTGCTGAATATTTTCTTCTAGTAAGTACAACAGTATCTGGATAAATTTTACGCCCACAACCATTGTATACACAAATCAAAAAAATATTATTATTACTTTTTTTAAGATTTAATGTCTTCATCACATTTCCCTTTCATGGAAATATTTCCATAAATTATATTAAATAAAATGGAATATTTGTCAAGTTTTATAAAACCTCTCTGAAAAAGAGAGGTTTTAAGTACTATATTTCCTTATTTGAAGTTAAGAAATTAAAATAACCTGCAATAAGAGATACTAACAACATTATGCAAGCCAAATTACTGGAAACATATATGCTAGGTAAAATAAAATTTAATGAAAGAACAAAAACACCTAAAGAAAGAAGAGATCTTCTATCTTCATAACGCCAATTAGTTGCATTTACAAGGCTCGGTTTTTGACCATTAAAAGAGCATCTGATCATTTGAACACCAACCGCAATATTATAAAAATATAGAAAAAATAAAATACCAATCAATAAAATTAAAAATCCCCACATTATGAAATTCAAGACATTATCTATAAATTCAAAAACATTACAGCACATATTTTTAAACTCCCTGATTTAGATTTTATAAGAAAATCCAATGATTGTAAAATTGACAAAGAAATGTAAGTATGATTATATTCAAAAAGAAACGTGGGTATTTTTAAAATAAGGAGAGATGAAAATGGAGACTTTTGGCGGAGATCTATTACTAATTTCTAGAGCTATTGAGACAGGTTTACATGCAAAAGCAGACCGATTATTTTACAGAGCTTTATCAAATTCAAATGAGGCTTTTAGAATGATTATTCCTCTTGTCTGCCATCTCAATGTTGTTATAGAAGATAGATTAAATGTAAAAAAAAGTCCTACAAAAAAGCGATTGGCCGAATTTCGTGAATGGATCTCAAAACCAGGTTGTATAACTTGCAATGATATCGAGGACTATATTCATTTTGGTATCATAGAAGAATCTCCTCAAACAGAAGCTGAATTAGCTTCTTTACACAGTGAATGCAAATCAAAGATTCCTGCTATAATTAATGAGGAAATTCGTAGACTTGGTATTTATCCTGAAGAAATGTCTGCCGTAAATCATATTTTTAAGATTTCATATCCATGCAATGTCTCAGAATATCCATCTCACTTATATTGGGAAGAAGAAAATTGTATTGAAGGAAAAGTTTTTGCTGATACCGTTGAATTAATAGTTGCTCAAAGAACATTTTTTAGAAAAATAAAGGCTATTTAAATAAATCTATTAGAAAATAATTTGATGGCAAAAATCGTATTTTTATTAAAAATAAAAATACGATTTTTTATTTTTAATATGTCCACTATAAAATCTTTTTGGGATTATAAAAAGATAAATAAAATAATTACAAAATCAATATATTTGACTTATTTATTTATTATGCTATAATCTGATACAGAAGGGCGAATTTACAATAAATGAATAAACCCGACAAATGGTATCTGCACCTTGGTTGTCATAGAGGCACAGTGATGTCTAGGGACTCCGAGGTGACTGAACTTAATAGCCTCGATGAATGCCGGGAAATGGTAGCGAGGATGCATATAACTTGGGCAAAATGCGGATACTACATTTGGTTTGCCTATGCAATGAGCCCACAAGGACAACGAACTGAACTCCATAAAGGAGTTCCGTACTTCTAAGCACCACCACAGAAAATCACCTATTTTCTGTGGTGGTTTTCTTTTACTTATAAATTTATATTAAAAAATATAAAAACAAAGAGGCGCCCCTAAAGGGGCGCCACATAAAGATTAACAGGATTATCCCAATGATTTTGACAGAGCAAAATTATTGGATTTCGAAACTTGTTTTTATTCCGAGTCCGTTCACGACTCAAAATCTCTCGAACAAGTTTCAATTTTTTCTTTCCAAGCTGTTGACGAGAGATGAGCTTGAAAAAATCACTACTCTTATCGGAAGGATCTCTTGAACAGAGGTATTCTTCCATGATTGGATCAGTCCGATGCAGGACCACTGGACCCAAATGTTTTTGATACTTAACCTCATACCAAATCCCATCTCGCTTTTCAAAAGAAAGGAGTGGCGAAATGTAGATCTCAGTGATCGGTTTGAGTTTCTCCTCTCGCTTACGATCACAATCACTTCTTTGGAGAATCCCATTTTCATCTACAAAAAAAGGATCGGAACCAAAATGATACTTGCTACCTTTCCCAAAAAGTTTTACAGAGCACCTAGAAGCAATAATTCTAAGGAGCACGGATCCACAATAGGAACGTCCGTCAGCGACAAATCGAATGTCGGAATACACCTCATCCCACTTTCGACCTACTTGACTCTCAAGAAATCTGTAAAAAGGTTTGGCATCCTCTCTCTGTTCTTTCACACAAAAGTGATTATCATAATATCTAGCTCTCCTGCCAAGACGATTTGGTAGATGAATATCGTCATAGTCATCAATCTCAATAAAATGAACAATGCTCCCTCGGGTCTTGATACCTCGAATCCATCCGCTACCCCATTTTGGCATATCAACAATCAACTGAGCCATATCTGATCGCATCTTCTGTCCTCCATTTTTTTAAAAACGACAAATCCAAAATTTATTATATACCATACAGATATGTTTGTCAACAATAGACAAATTAAAAATATAATGATAGAGTTTAGAAGGATTTAGTTTTTAATCTAATTACACAGGAGGTAAAATGAAAAGATTTGACATTAGATTCACAAGAGAAGAAATCATTGAGTATTTTAAGCTTAATCTAACAAGTGCAGAGCGTCTTGCGCTACCAGTTGATGAGACAATCAAAATGCACGATGATGGATTTTGGGCAACATTATGGAGGAGATTGTTCCCTTCCAAACTATTTGCCATCAAATTTGAAGATGGATCTGTCTTTTTTCTAAAAGGAGAAAATGAAGCAGATGTACTATTGGGAATTTTTCCAACGATATCAAACAATATACATAGATGCTCTGGTATGACATACAATGAAAATTGTGAAAAGTGCCGTACAACACTTGATAAGTTAGTCCACCAACTCAATACCGCAAAAGTATCATGGATTGGTCTTGCTAGACCAGATGATAATTGGGTTCAAGGAATTTAAAAGGTACAAATATGAACGAATTACAAATCACACTAAGTCCAAACCGGTATTTTAATGTCCGCATCAATTGCGAATGTGGAAACAAAAACACAACAATGTGTTCGGACGGCCTAACTGGAAGGGTTACACGATTTTGCGACACCTGTGGTACAAAATATTGCTGTGATGTTTTCGACCTAAGTATTGTTGTTTATAAAATGAATTCATAACCAATAAAAACCGCCCGCGAATAGTTTTCGCAGGCGGTTTCTCATTTTTAAAGTTTTTATTAATAACAAAACTCTTCCAAAATTAGTATTTTTGAATTACAAAACTCGTTGAAATCATATCTTTTTGAAGCCTAGTGAGCCTCGACGGAGCGAGCTCGAGGAATTTTTTAGTAAAAAATATCCGTGCTCCAAAAAGGTGTGATGAGAAAGAGTTTTGTAATTCACGATTAGTATAGTCTTTATAATAAGTTTGCTATTTTATAAACTAGAGCATAAAATAAACTGTATGGATACAGAAACAAATTTAAACACACAAGAAAAAAGTCCAAAAATTGTAGTAATACCTCCAGCAGTAGAATCTTTATTAGAAATTGATTCAGATGAATCTATTTGGCCAGATTATATAAAAGAAAGCCAAGATTTAAGACAACAAATAGAAATAAGGAAAAAAGTTTTAAAGAGTTTAGAAAAAATTACAGCAAATATTCCTGCAAATATTGAATTAACAGAAGCTGTTGAAAAAGGTCACGTAGAACCTCAAACTTTATCAGAGTTTTATAAAAACCTAAGGGACTTTTTATTGTCAGACACATACAATGATCGTCTGATACTCTACCTACCTTTTGAAATAATCCCGCCAAAAAATTGGGATACAGAAAATATAGATTTAAGAGAATCAGCTAGTAAATTTTTAGAAATATATATAGAAAAATGGTATGCATTTTTAGATATAAGCGATGTCAGAGAAAACTTTGTAGAGGGTGATGTTTTAGAAAGTGAATTAAGAGATGAGGAGCCTGAAAGAGTAGTGAAAGTGGTGCACCTAATTCCTAAATTAATGGAAAAAGGTATTTTATCTATAGAAGATGTCTTGTCGATTATAGAAGAAAATCCAAACCAAAATCTAAGAAACAGTATAGCCGACATATTGCCTATTTTGGTAGATATGCGATTTATAACAGAAGTACAATTAGATGAGATAGTCCAAAAATATAATTTAAATTTAGATTATAGAAAACCTAGAGTAATACCTCCAAACAAAATTAGCGAATCAAGAGCCAAGTGGTTGCGAGACAAAGATAAACCGGTTGATTTGCATGAAGATTCTGCAAAACTTATAGATAAACCATTTTCAGAGAGAAAAAATATAATTCAAGATGATATTGAAATTACAAAAAGAGCGGTGGAACTTATTAGATCCAATCCTGAACTTTCTAAATTTATTTATCCTGTTTGTATATTATTTGGGTCTAAAATAAAAGGTTATAGCACAATAAATGCTGATACAGATATTGCCATCTTTATTAAACCTAACACTTCTATAAAAGAAAAAGCAAAAATAAATAAATTATTACACGACACTCTTACCGAAAACAAAATTGAATTGGAAATTAAAGAATTTTGGCTCAAAGAAGAAAGAACTCAATTTGAAATACTAAATTTTGAAAGCTCAGATATCACATTGGCAGACAATTCATGGACATATGCACTGTTTGGAGGGTCTTGGATTGGAGATCAAAATATCGTTAGAGAATTATATGAAAAACTTTTAACAAACTTTTTTTATTCAAAAGACAAAATTATTTTTGGAGGAGATGCAAGAACAATATGGCTAGAACAAATGGAAAAAGATACTCTTCAATATAGATTGATGCATAAAGGTTATATTAGACTTTTTGAACGACAAAGAGGAATTCAAACTAAGCATTCAGATCGTATAGACGGGCAAAGTTTGTTTTACGATTCTGGGTACAGGAGACTGGCAACAAAATTATATTTAAGTAGAGTATTTTTGCCTCAACTAGATAAACCAGAATAGAAATATTAGACTTCTTTCAAAAGTCTTTCTTAGTGTAGTTTTTGATAGACACGCATAAAAATCTGCTGATTTTTTGCTATGCTCGTCTCGGTCAGACTTGCGCAAGTCTATCAAAAACTACACTTGCGACGACTTTTGAAAGAAG
>CAZFHL010000013.1:2465-14762 GCA_964519145.1 uncultured Candidatus Saccharibacteria bacterium | reverse complement strand
ATTTCTAGTGAAAATATCTCATTTTAGTGATCAAAGATATAAATGGAGGGATTCGAAACTTACAGTTTCAGTACCCCAATTGGATATTTTTTTCGCAAACTCAAAAAATATCTCAATCGGGCTTCGAATCCCTCACAAAAGTACTATTCAAAGCACTTTTTCCCTTCTCGCAAAATATATTCGCAAGGCTCATTATATAATTAATCACCAAGTAAATGTCTATTTATAAAAGCTCTACCTGACCCAGACTTTTAATACTTTTCAAAATCAAATGCTTTGTGTTTATCTTTGAAAGCAAAATATGCATCAAGTTTTAATGGTCTTCTATTTTTTGTTGCAGGAACACGACCTTTGTTATGTCTTTCTATTCTTTCTTTAAGATCATTTGTGCAACCTGTATAAAGTTTATTATCTGAACATTTTAGAATATATACATAGTACATAATTTATTTATTATTTTTTGGCGGACTGTGTCCGTGCTCCGACGCTGAAGCTTTGGCGCAAGAGTCCGAAGGTCGCTTGTAATTTTACAAAAAAACTTTATTTATGGTAGTAACTGGCGAAAGTCTCCTTCGCTTCTACGAAGCTTTGGCGACCGAAGGCGGAAGGGGAGGGATTCGAACCCTCGGTGCCATTTCTGACACACAGTCTTTCCAGGACTGCCCGTTCGACCGCTCCGGCACCCTTCCTATAAACTTACAACTAATACTAAACTATTTTGATATTTAAAACAAAATATGTAATATTGGTTATGGAGGTTTTATGTTAAGACTAATAGTTTTGATGCTTTTGGTTGTTAATATTTGTTTCAGTCAAGTCTCACTTTATTATGATGAAGTAAAATATCCCCCAATTGCAAAGCAGGCTAGAATACAGGGTGATGTTTTTATATATTTTCAAATTGAAAATGGTAAGTTAAAACTCGTGAGTCGAGTTGGGCATAATTTGCTAGTTTCTGCTGTTCTTGAGCATATTTCAAGATTTGAATATGCTAGCGATGGTAAATATTATATATATCATGAATTTATAATTTTACCAATGCAAGAAAAGACAATTACGATTAATAGGGATATTAATTTAAAAATTTTTAAAATAAAAAGAAAGCCATTGGTTAAAAAAATATATGATGAAACTATTCCTAAAGTAGATAAGTATATGTTTGATGTAAATGGAAATGTGATGATTGGTAGTACAACCGTTGATGCAGGATTTTTACAGATAAATAAAGTGAAATCTAGACCAAAGTTGTTAAAAATATTCTATATAATGTTTGGAAAATAAAATAATAAGCCAACTGTTAGTTGGCTTATTTCATATTCAAAAATGTATTTGCGTAGTGTATAGCAATACCATTAAAATTTTTTTCATTATTAAAAACCGACTTTATTTTAGATATTTCATTTTCAAAATATTCCCTTGAAGTATTGTGAAATGTTAAAAATTCTGGCAATACATCACCAGTTTCTTGGGCAACTATAATATTTGATTTATAGCCCTTCTTTTTTAGTGTATTTATTTCATTTTGAGTTATGTCTATTGTTCCACCTGTACCTTCTGCAAAATTTCTATATGACATAATGATGGCTGTGCTACCATCTCTTTTGTCTAAAATTTTCATAAGATGATCAAATACAAAATCTTTTTTGTTTTTATAATTTATTTTAGGAGTTAAGCCATCTTTGCCGTCATAAAAATCTGGTATAGCAATGGAAAATTTTATAGATGTAGTAGCTAAAAACATTTGAGTTTGATCAATGAGGGAAATAAAATTTAATAAGACTTTCTCTTTATTTTCTTCATAGTATTCAAGTAAATATGGTTCAATGTCGTATTGGAGTCCTCTAAATTTGAATTGGTTTGACTCATTGTACATTTTTACAAAATGAGCAATGATAAAAGCTTTGTATTGGTTGCCTTCTTCAGACCAATTTCGCCAGCCTGCCTCTGCGTCTACTTCTATACCTAATGAATTAGCTTTTTCAATAAAATAAGAAATGATTTCTATAAATTTCTTTCCAGATATTTGTTTTTCCTCTAATTTTGATATGTCAGCACTCATTTCATATATATCTAAATAAGAATCAATAGAAAGGTAAATCGTATTTATAGAATTTGCTTTGGCTTCTTCTAAAATAGAATCCATATAATCTTTTGTCATAAAAAGAGTTGGGGTCCAAACCCATGTACCATACTCTTTTTCTTTATCAGTCTTTTCTTCTTTTACTATAGATTTTTGGTTTATGAGAAGTGATTTTAAAGATTTTACTACGGAAGCAAAATCTCTATTTGTCTTAGGTTGATTTGGTATATTATCTAAAAAAGAAATCGATTTAAAATTTTCATTGGTATTTATGGCAGAAAATGAAATATTTTTATCTGAATATTGAATAGGTTTTATGTATGAAATTGATTTGTTTGTATAATCAGATAAATTATTATTTTCTTTAATTTTGTGTATTATAAAAAATAATAAAATTAAAAATATTATTCCAAATAAAAAAAACTTTTTATGCTGATATATTTTGTTCATTTTAAATATTATACATATAAATTAAATATTTTTCAAAAGTCGTCGAACATAAAATCTTTTTGGAGCCTTGCGAGGTTGACTGAACCGAGCACGAGGAATTTTTTAGCAAAAAAATATCCGTGGTCCAAAAAGGTTTTATTGAGAAAGACTTTTAAAATTATATTGAATAATAACGAATTAAACTTTATTGAAAATAATTGTGTAGTATAATACCTAAAATGCGCGCTTAGCTCAGTTGGTTAGAGCGTCCCCTTGACGTGGGGAAGGTCGGGGATTCGAATTCCTCAGCGCGCACAAATAATTTTGTTTCTATTCAATAATTAGACTTATCCGAAAAGTCGTCGCAAGTGTAGTTTTTGATAGACTTGCGCAAGATTGACTGAATCGAGCATAGCAAAAAATCAGCAGATTTTTATGTGTGTCTATCAAAAACTATACTGAGAAAGACTTTTGGAAGAAATCTATTAGAAAATACCTATCCACAGACTGATTTTGTTTTTATTATAATTTAATGTAGTTTAAGTTAGTTATTATTAAATTAAATCTGTTATGTTAAAAAAGATTATACAATCCATCTTAATATTTGTTATTATATTTTCTTATTCACCCAAATATGCTTTTGCTTCTAGCTCAATATTTTCTGATTCCTTTGGTAGCTCATCTTCAAACACTGTTTCTGGTTGGACAGAAACAGAATCAGGTGCTAGCAAGGCAAGAATAACCACTTCATCTCCTAGAGCTGGTTCAACTACAGGACATGTAAGATTAACTAGATCAACATCTATACAAAAGACTGTAGATCTTTCTGGTTTTGAAAATATTTATTTAAAATACTATTGGAGAGGTGATAGTGATGCCGAAAATACTGGTGATAATGCAGATTATTTAAAGGTATATTGGAAAAAGAGTAGTGATACAGATTTTATTCTCTTAAATTCACATACAGATCCAGAAACTCAAGATGATTGGTCAGATGAAATTTCTCTATCTTTAGATGATGCCACAAATGAATCTATAGACATCAAATTTACATCATATACTACTGCCGACAATGAAGAAATCAGAATAGATGATATTTCCATTGTAGGAGATGAGCTTTTAGAAAATACACTAGAACTTTGCAGTGATGATACAGACAATGATCTAGATGAAGATACAGATTTAGAAGATGAAGATTGCTCATCTTTTAAACCAAAACTAACTATTACAAAAATTGTGATAAATGATGATGAGGCTCCAAATACAGGCACAAAAGTGGTTGCAGATTTTTCTCTTTTTGTTGGGGAAACCGAGGTTTCTTCTGGTACTGAAAATACATTTATGGATGGAGATTATTCTATATCAGAAACAAATGATGAAGGCTACACAGCGACTTTTAGTGGAGATTGTAATGAGGAAGGTGATATTACACTTGAAGCAGGTGATACAAAATCTTGCACAATTACAAACAATGATTCCTATGTCCCTCCTCCATCAGAAAATACTTTAGTTCTCTGTACTGATACTTTAGACAATGATGAGGATGAATCTGTTGATTTAAATGATCCAGATTGTGAAAGTTTTAAACCAAAATTGACTGTAAACAAAATAGTTATAAATGACAATGGTAGAAGCGCCATATCTTCAGATTTCAATTTATTTGTAGGAGAAACTTCTGTATCTTCAGGTATTCAAAATATTTTTAATGTTGGTAATTTTGTTAT
Source organism: uncultured Candidatus Saccharibacteria bacterium (assembly GCA_964519145.1). Taxonomy (GTDB): domain Bacteria; phylum Patescibacteriota; class Minisyncoccia; order Phycocordibacterales; family WO2-35-19; genus CAZFHL01. The sequence continues at coordinate 10,529 of CAZFHL010000013.1, read as the reverse complement.
AAGCGAGACTGCTAGCTCCACATATACAGCGACTTTTAGTGGAGATTGTGATATTTCCGGAAACATAAGTCTAAGTGCTGGTGATGTAAAAGTCTGTACAATAACAAACAATGATATTGCTCCTGTTGTTTGTGAAAGTGGTTTTCATAGAGAAGGGGAGGTTTGTGTAGCTGATCCTGTATCTGAAGTGGTAGAAGAATCTGAAGGTAGAAGTGGTAGCAGTAGAAGAAATAATTCTGGAGGACAAGTCTTAGGCGCATTTACTGAAAACACAAATTCTACAACAACACAAACAACCACGAATACAAATTCAAATAATAGTACTTGTGAAGAATATATAAAAACATATATAAAATTTGGTCAAAATAATGATGTAGAAGATGTAAAGAGACTCCAAATATTCCTAAATGAACATATGAAGGCAAATATACCAATAACAGGCTTTTATGGGGAAATAACAATGAGTTGGGTCAAAAAACTACAAGAGATGCATAAAGACGAAATACTCACTCCTTGGGGCATCGTAGACCCTACAGGGTATGTTTATAAAACAACAAAGAGATTTATAAATATCAAAAAATGCCCTGGTCTTGCAAATCAACCAATAGCTCTATAATTTCTTACTTAAACTAGATTATAAATATAAGTTTTTATATATGTGGATAAGTGACATAAAAAACTTGATTTATTTAAAGAATAAGTATCTAATTGTATTAGATTTGCACTAGCTAGTCAAAGTGGTGCAAGAAGAAAGGTGATTATGAAGAAAATCACAGACTTAGTTTGGAAGATAAGGCTCTGGAGGGATACCCAGGGTCAAGACCTCATCGAGTACGCCCTGATGGCAGGTTTCGTGGCGGTGGCCGCTGGCGCTATCATGCCAGGCGTGGCCCAAAACATCTCGGCTGTCATGGCCAAGCTTGAAGCGAAGATGAAGACAATGAAGTAGATTACAAAAAACAGGAGGATTTTAATATCCTCCTGTTTTCAATTTACTCTGATATATTTAATACACTTCTTTAAAAAATCATGACAAGTATAATTAAGTATATTTTTTGATAAACTTTCGTAAGTTTGATTGAAACGAGTATGGTAAAAAAACAGCAGATTTTTGCGCATGTCTAGCAAAAACTATATCAAGAAAGACTTTTGAAAGAGATCTAATTTTAGTATTTTTGTTTTTATATGATATAATATATCTAATATAATAAATATGATAAATTTTATGGTTAAAAAATGTAAAGATCTAATGCCTTATAAATTTGCAGGCATAGTGATAACAGCTGTGATAATATTTATAGCTTCGGTACCGTCGCTAAGAGATGTCGCTATAGATTCTGTTTCTGCTATATATGGTTCAGTTTTAGTAAATTTAACAAATAGAGATAGAACAAATTCTAAAGTACCAGAGTTAAAAATAAACCCATTACTAGAAAAAGCTGCTGAACTTAAAGCAAACGATATGGCGACAAAAGGTTATTTTGCCCACAATACACCAGATGGAAAAACTCCTTGGTATTGGCTTGAACAGGCGGGTTATCAATATCTCTATGCAGGAGAAAATTTAGCTGTTAACTTTTTAGATAGTGAAGAAGTACAAAATGCTTGGATGAATTCACCAACTCATAAATCAAATATTATAAATCCAAAATTTACAGAAATAGGCATAGCTACTTCAACTGGTTTTTATAAAGGCAGGGAAGCCATATTCGTAGTTCAAATGTTCGGCGCCCCAGCCAAATAATAAGCCCATTTCAAAAGTCTTTCTTAGTATAGTTTTTAATAGACACACATAAAAATCTGCTGATTTTTTGCTATGCTCGTCTCAGTCAGACTTGCGCAAGTCTATCAAAAACTACACTTGCGACGACTTTTGAAATGTATCTAATATATTATAATAAAAAATTATTTAATCTTTTGTAATTCTATGTAAATATCTTCTAGAGCCTTCACAGCGTCTCCTGAAGCTATATTGTTTTGATGGTATAAAACATCTGTGCAATCTCCAGCTGCCCAAATACCACTCTCACTTGTTCTTTGAGTTTTATGATCTATTTTTATTTTTTTAATTTCATTTAATTCTACCAATCCTTCAACAAAATGAGTGGCAGGAATATGGCCAATTTCTACAAATATTCCATCGGCTTGAATTTCTTTTTCCTCCTTTAAATTAAGGTCTTTATAGATTAAAGATTTTACAAATTTATCACCTTTAACTTCTAAAGGGGCAATGTTTTCAAAAGCTTTCATTTTAGGATTTGATAAAACTTTTTCTATTGTTATTTTATCTGCTTTAAAATTACTCCTGCTTAATAGAGTGACACTTTTACAATAAGCCAATAATTGAGAAGCTGATTCAAAACCAGCGTTACCGCCACCAATTACCACCACATCTTTGTCTGCAAAAAATAACCCATCGCAAGAAGCGCAATATGTGATACCTCTGCCTTCAAACTCTTTAGCACCTTTTATATCAAGCTGTCTTCTAGATCCTCCTGTAGCAACCAAAATTGTTTTTGTTGTCAATTTTTCTTTATTTGTTTCTAGTATAAAAATATCATTTTCTTTTTTTATTGATAAAACTTTTTGACCAAGTTTTATATCTACAAAATTTTTTGCATAGAAACGAAGATGTTCTTCAAACTTTTTAGCAAGCTCAGTGCCAGATATTGCTATAGTGCCAATCCAGTTTTGAATTTCTAGAGAATCAACACTTTGTCCACCAAAACTTTCTGCTATTAAAGCAGTCTTAATTTGTTTACGAGCCGAATAAACACCAGCAGAAACTCCTGCTGGCCCACCACCTATAATTATAAGTTCATACTGATAAGACATATTTAAATTATATCATAAAGTTCTTCTTAATTTGAATTACAAAACTCGTCGAAATCATACCTTTTTGAAGCCTAGCGAGTTTGACTGAAACGAGCTCGAGGAATTTTTTAGCAAAAAAATATCCGTGGTTCAAAAAGGTGTGATGAGAAAGAGTTTTGTAATTCAAAATGAAAAGACTTTTAAAAAAATATTTAGTAAAAACTTTTTGAAAATTTTTGTTATTTTAATTTAGATCGTCTCAAAAAGGCTGGCACTGCGCCCCACTCATCTTCATCGTCTATGATATTTTGAGTATCATCTTTTTTTGTTTCTTGTTGATTAACATATTGATCTTCTTTTTCCTCTTCTTTTTCTTTCCCGAAAACAGAATTAAATATTTTACCTCTTGATTCAGTATTTTCTGTTTGACGTGAATCATCTGTATTATTTGATTTATTTTCACCAAAGAAAGTTTTTCTCATATAACTCTCAGGAAATCCACTAGCTATAACTGTTATCTTTATTTCGCCTTTTTTAAGTTTTTCATCTCTTACTGTTCCGAATATTATTTTAGCATTAGGATCTACAGATTCTGTTATCAGTTTAGCAGCGTCATGTATTTCAAACATAGTCAGATCATCACCACCTGCAATTGAAAATAGCACTCCTTTTGCTCCTGCAATAGAAACCTCTAAAAGAGGGGAGTTTATCGCTAATTTAGCAGCTTCTTCTGCTCTTTTATCTCCGCTTGCTCTGCCTATACCCATAAGAGCTGCTCCTGCTCCCTCCATGACAGCTTTTATGTCGGCAAAGTCTATGTTTATCATTCCAGGAGTTGTTATGAGTTCTGATATACCCTCGACTGCTTGTTTTAATATATCATCACACATAGCAAAAGCATTTTTAGCCAAAGTGTCTTTAGAAATTGTTGCAAGCAATCTGTCATTTGGTACTACAATCAAAGCGTCTACGGATTGTCTTAATTCTTCAAGACCAACTTCAGCAAACCTCATTCTTTGTTGACCTTCAAAAGAAAATGGCTTTGTGACCACACCAACCGTGAGTGCGCCAAGTTCTTTTGCTGTTCTTGCTACAATTGGAGCTGCCCCTGTTCCAGTACCTCCCCCTAAACCACAAGCAATAAATACCATATCAGCACCTTTTATTGCTTCTTGTATTTCTTCTTTTGTTTCTTCGACAGCCCGTTTTCCTATTTCAGGATTCATACCAGCACCCAAACCTTTTGTTAAATTTTTACCAATATGAATTTTTTTTCTAGCTTCAGAATGATGCAAATCTTGAGCATCTGTATTTACAGCAATAAACTCAACTCCTCTTACTTTGGAATTTATCATATGGTTAACTGCATTTTTGCCAGATCCACCCACACCTATGACCTTGATTCTAGCAAATGTTTCTACTTCTGGTTTTATTTGGGGCATATTGATTAAAGTATTATTAAATAAGCTTAAATTTTAATACTTATATATTAACAAAAGAAATTATAAAAACAATCTTGTTTAAATTAAAAAATATGTCATTTATATAGAATAAAAGTATTTTTAAAAAGTGATTTTAAACAATTATCATGGCATAAATTGCTTTACTATACTTAAAATATTTTTAAAAATATTAAACCCTTTTTTTCTGAGTCCTAAAACTTCATCTTCTTCTTGTAAACCACCCATTATACATAAACCATAAGCCACAGACCAAGAAGAATCTTTTATTTGAAATTTATTATTGTTTGGATTTGTTATAGCAATACGAGACGGTAAATGTAAATAACTCCTTGCTAAATCTTCTAGCATACCGAGAGCAGACGATCCACCCGTCATAATAATTCCAGCCGGTAACATTCTAGATTTGCCAATTTTTTTGAGATGTATATCAACTAAATCAAATATATCTCCTATCCTTGCTGAGACTATTTCTTCTAATTTCTTTTTTGAATAGTTTAAACCAACGACACTTCCTAATTTTAAAGACTCAGCATCTTCTAAAGATATCTTTAGTCCAAGGGCTATATCATTTGTGATATCTTCTCCTCCTATAGGAAAAACTTCTAAAGAAATTGGTATATTATTTTCAAAAACAACCATAGAAACTGTCTCCGCCCCTATATTTACAAGCACGCATCCTGCTATTTTTTGACTTTTAGTTAATGTTACAAAACTAGCTGCAATAGGGGAAGCAACCACGTCTATGACTTCAACTGATGCGTTCTCAACAGCTTCTATCAGATCATCTAAATGAGATTCTATGCAACTTATAAATAAAGATTTTGTCTCTAGTTTAATACCTTTCATACCAAGAACTCTCCCTAAGACAGGTTTGCTATCTATTTTCCAAGTTATAGGAATAGAATTTATAATTCTTCTATTTTGTATAAAGGGTCCAGGTATCATTTCTTCAGCATTTTTGATTGCCTGCTCCATATCTAAGTCAGTTATCTCTTGATCAGCTTTTTGTATTATGGTAGAACCTTGAGAATTTATACTTGATAGACCCACGCCACCTATTGATATAAAAACTTTTTTTACTTTTACTCCTGCTATTTTTTCTGCTTGATCTAATGCTAACCTGACACATCTACTTACATCTTCTGAGTTTATGATATAGCCATGTCTCAAGCCTTTTGATTCAGATTTTCCTGTCCCTAATATTACAGGTATAGGATTATTTTTTTCATATTTAGATATAACAACTCTAACTTCATATGTACCTATATCTATACCTACTGTAATATTTGAATTCATATTTATTCATTTTACTACCATGTTGCATTCCTTTCAAATGAAGAATTGCGTGGATAACTAAAAATAGAAAATAATTTTTATAACTAGATTCATTTTTTATTTTATTTTTTAATTCAAAATCGAGAATCGCTCTATCAATATCAAATTTTCTAGATTTTATAGATGCAATTTCTGGAGAAATAAAAATCTCACCAATATTATTTTCTACATTAAAAGACAAGACATCTGTTGCATAATTCTTTTTTCTATATTTAAAATTTAAATTTTTTATTTTTTTTCTACCAACAATAATTAAAGATAGTTTAAAATCTTTATTTAAAATTTCATTTTTTATTAAATTAAAATCTATCTTTTTTAAAAAGTTGAAAAATGACTTATTTTTTAAAATAAGGGGATTTAAAGTAGAGTTTATAGAGATATTTTGTTTATCTAAAATAGAATAGGTCATTTAAAATACTACTCTAAAGTTCCTTGCATTTTACCCATTTTAATTAGATCCCTTATTCTAGATCTTTCTGTTATGCGTTTTAAAGCACCTTTCTTTTTTACATAAGGAGAGGCTTTTCTTGATGCGTATCTTATACTTCTTACACGACTCAAAACTCCAGAGCCTTGAACTCTTTTTGTAAATTTGCGTATTAAGCCAAGATTATTGTCTTTATCGCTTTTTGTGACTTCTACATTTGTTGCCATATTGGTTAATATCTTAACATAAAGAGTTTTTAAATGCAAAACTAAATTTTCATACTTTTAATTTTTGAAGCCAAATCTCCTATTTGAACAATTTCTTGAGATCTATTTGTATTATTTCTCATAACAACAGAATTTTCCAATGCTTCTTTTTGGCCTATAAGAATAATATAGGGTGCAGTCGAAGATTCTGCAACACCTATTTGACTACCTAGTTTATCTTTCGCTATAGAATGAGAGAGTTTCGCTCCAGACTTATAAACTTGATCCAATATAAGAAAACTTCTTAATTTTGCTTCTGGACCGAATTGAACTAAATAAAAATCAGGATTTTTATTTTTTATTTTTATTTTTTTTAAACTTTTCTTTATTTTAATATTTATATCTAAAATTGAACTTGGAACATCTTTTTTAAAACCTATTCTTTTTGCTAATCTATTAAATCTAAAACCAAAAGCAAGATTTTCCTTTTCTTCTTTTATTGAAAATATTGTCTCACTACCAATATTTAAATCTGCAAATAAACCATTATTTATAGAATAAGGTATATTCATTATCTCTAAAAATTCTAAAACTTCTTTAAAATAAAGTCTACTAGATTCCGATAAGAAATCTATAGATTTTGGACAATCATTTATAAATTGTTCCCAATCTTTTTTATCACTTTTTAAAATTACTAAAGGGTCTTTTTTGACTAGTTGTCTTAAATCAGAGGGAAAAGAGTTTATATTTTTTTTGATATATAAATTTAATTTTTTTTGAAATTCAGATATAGATTCTTTATCACCAATGCTATTTAAATCCAAAGAGATATTTTTATAACCAAACTCTTTTAAAATATTTATTGCTGTTTGTATAGAAATACATTCACAAACACTTTTGTATGAACCAATGCTAACTAGAGATATTTCTAATTTGTTTGGTTTTTTCCTATTTTTAGAACCATGAAAAGGTCTTTCACAATAAAACATGGATGGCTGGGGCGCACCCATCATCTTTTGCTCAAAATAAATCTTTGTTAAAGCAGTTTTTTCTTCTGGATTAAAATCTGGATCAAAACTTTTTGTCAAATCAAAATCATTTTTTGTAATAGTTGGTGAATTTATAGGTGTGAATCCATAAAAATCAGCGATTTGTTCAGCTGTATTCATTTCTCTATAATTAATTTCTCTTGTTTTATTTTTTTCCATAAATTAAGTTATATTAACCGTTCAGGTTAAAATTAATTTTATTAAAAGGAAATAGTCTAAATATGGGTTTTCCTATAATATATTTTTTTGGTACTGGACCCCAATATCTTGAATCAAAACTTCCTGATCTATTGTCTCCCATAACAAAATATTCATCTTTTTTCATTTCCATATAAAATTCCTCTTTCTTTTCAAAAACAATATAGTTTTCTTCTATCTTTTTCCATTCATCACTATTTCTTTCTTTTATGTATACCACACCATCATCAATTCTTACTTCTTCTTCTGGGAAAGCAATCAATCTCTTTATGAAAAATCTTGAAGGGTTTTTAGGGTATTTTATAATCAAAATATCTCCTCTTTTTGGTTCATTAAATCTTTTGCTCAATTGATCAACTATAAGGTAATCTCCATCTTTAAAGGTTGGATCCATTGATAATCCTGACACTATATATGGTTGAGCAATAAATATCCTAAATAATATTATAAGTAAAATACCTGCCACTACCATAAAAATATGATGCAAATTTGCCAAAAAACCCTTTTTTTCCAATTCTTTTTCCATAATTTAATGCATTATATTACATTCTTCCATTAATTCAAAATTTATT
>CAZFHL010000013.1:515-2365 GCA_964519145.1 uncultured Candidatus Saccharibacteria bacterium | reverse complement strand
TTTTTGATAATATTATAATCATAACAATCAATAAATTTATGTTTTATATAGTAGGACTTGGTAATAAAGGAGAGGAATACGAAAATACAAGACACAATACAGGAAGAATAGCTGTTTTAAACATAGCTCAAAAAAATAATTTTCCTGATTTTAAATTTGATAAAAAAAGCAATTCTCTAATATCAAAAGGTGTAATAGAAAAAAAAGAAGTTTGCCTGATAATGCCAGAAACTTTTATGAATAAATCTGGTGCCTCAATATCTTATTTTATAAAACCAAAAACTTCAAAAAATAAATCAATAGATAATATTTTAGTAATTTATGATGATTTAGATTTAGAATTAGGCAACGCCAAAATATCTTATAACAAGAGTAGTGGGGGACATAATGGACTTTTATCGATTATAAAATCTTTAAAAACTGAAGAATTTGCCAGAATAAGAATTGGAGTGTCGGATAGTACTCCAAAAGGAAAAATAAAGAAACCTAAAGGAGAAAAAGTTGTTTTATCTTTCATTTTAGGCAAATTTAAAGAAAAAGAAACCGAAAAACTAAAAAGTATTTTTAAAAAAATAAATGAGACATTGAAAATATATTTGGTAAACGGTAGAGAAAAAGCAACAAATTATTTTAATTAAGGTTTTATTTATAAAGACTTTTGATGAAAATAAATAAACAAAACATCATACTCAAGTATGATGTTTTGTTTTAAACTTTTTAAATAAACCTCTATTTGTCACTCAAAACTAGAGCCATTTTTTGTTCTTTTGGTTCAAAAATGCTTATTTTAAAATTGTAAGTTTTTCCAAGTTCTAATTTGTCATGCAATTTATCTTCTCCTCCAAACTCAGAAACATGTACCAATCCTGCTACACCTTCTTCTATAGAAGCCAGTGCTCCATGTTTGTTGAATTTAATGACAACTCCTGAAACCATATCATCTTTTTTGTATTTTTTAGAAGCTTCATTCCAAGGATTTTCTTTCAAAGCTTTAATAGATAGAGATATTTTACCATCTTTTACTTCAATAACTTTTACTTTAATTTTATCTCCCACTTTTGCAAATTTATTTGGATTTTCTACAAGACCCCAATCAATTTCTGATATATGCACAAGTCCCTCTAATCCTTCCTCTATCTTTACAAAAATACCAAAATCTACAACCCCTGTAACTTCTCCCATGAGTTCATCTCCAAGTTCGTATTTATCTATAATTTTATCTTTTTCTTTGCTGTCTGGATCTTTTTCAGAAAAAATTAGTTTACCTTCTTTTGCATTTGCACCAATAATAGCAACTGACAATTTTTGACCAACTAATTTTCTTAATTCATCCAATATCTTATCCTTATCTCCATCTGAAATTCTAGGATAATGTTCAGTCTTCAATTGAGAAGCTGGTAAAAATCCTGTAAGCCCTTGCCACTGCATCATTAAACCTCCTTTATTTGCCTCAAGTACAGCCAATTCAAATACTTTTTTATCTCTTATTGCTTCTTCTGCTTCACTCCAGATAAGAGCTTGTTTTGCTTCTTTTAGAGATATTTCTGTATAACCTTCTTTGTTATCGTTTCCTATGACTTTTCCTGTGATTTTATCTCCTATATTAATTTTTTTGATCAAATCTCTAGCATTTATGTACTCTCTTCCAAAAATTATACCTGTACCCCAAGGAGCAAGATCAACAAATATTGCATTTTTTGCAATATTTATAACTTTTCCCTCCACTATAGAATCTTTTTCAATAATGGATACGCTATCACCTATAAGTGAAGACATAATTGAAGAATTTTCAGGAGGGTGGTTTTCAAAAACAAAATCTCGAACTTGAGTGTTTATAGAAAATTTGGCCC
>CAZFHL010000013.1:0-505 GCA_964519145.1 uncultured Candidatus Saccharibacteria bacterium | reverse complement strand
TAATTGAAGAATTTTGAGTATTTTCTAATGTTTTTATTGCTTTTTCTTTTAAAACTTTTTTTGGCATATAATAAAAATGACGAAAGTGTGCATAAAAATGTTTCTAAACTAAATTTATGAGGTTAAACTTTCGATTCGTTAATAATCTCTTGATACTTCTATCAAGTTAATATACAATATCATTTAAGTATTAAAAAGTAAATAATTCACCTATTTTTATAGAATTATTTGTAAATGTACTTAAACTACTTGTAGATTATAAATAATATTAAACAAATGAAAAGTTCATATTTAGTCATATTGGCAATAATTTTAGTATTAATAATTGGTTTTATATTCAAAAATAAAAAGACGGAAGCACCAAAAAACCCAGAAAACAAAGCAACAAATATGGTGGTTAAAATAGAAGAAGGTTCTTATAAATTAGACATAGCAAAGAGTGTTATAAATTGGAAAGGAGAAAAAATAACAGGAGCAAATCATGAAGGTACTTTAAAAATCAAAA
>CAZFHL010000012.1:0-14831 GCA_964519145.1 uncultured Candidatus Saccharibacteria bacterium | reverse complement strand
AAAGAGATTATGAAAATAACTAATGAAAAGAGGCCAACGGTCTATTATTCTTTAAATTCACTTGAAAAGAGAGGTTTAGTTAGCAAAACAGGTAAGGATTATGGAAATAAATTTCATTTAGAACCAATAGATAAATTGATTGAATTTATAAACTTAAATATAAGAAAACAAAATATTATTTTAGAAAAAGTTAGAAAAATAAAAGATTTTTATCCAAAAAATAAAAAAGAAAATAATGCTCTTATTTCTTATTTTGATAATATAGAATCTATTAAATCAGCCATTTTTTACACTCTTTATTCTAGGTCTAAAATTATAAAAAGTATCGTACCTGCAAATAATTTTTTTATAGAAAATGGGGAATCTTTTATCAAGGATTATGTCAATCAAAAAAAAGTAAGACAGATAAAAACCAAAGCTATATGGGAGGATATTCCTAAAAAAAGTGTTATAAAAGAATACTATAATTCATATGATATAAGACAATTTCCTATTGATATGCATAATTCTTTTGACACCACGATATTTATTTATGATGATAAAACTCTCTACATTGGGCCAGTTAAAGAAAATTATGCTGTCTTAATACAATCAAAATCTCACTCTAATATGATGATCTCTTTGTTTGATAATTTATGGTTAAATTCGATAAATATAAATATTTGATTCATATAATTTGCAATTATATTTTTTTTATGTTATAAACAATATTAGAGTAGAGCTGTAAAAATTCACAAAGGAGAATTTTGTATGAAGCAATATAGAGGAATTGCTGGTAATTTACTTAATCTTATCAAAGATGAAGGCAAGGTTCTTGATTATCAAAAAGATTTAGCGGTAAAGTTTGAATGTACTGGACCAGCAATATCTCTTAGTTTAAAAAGGCTAAGAGAAGATGGGTGCATCACTTATAAAGACGGGTTTATTTATTTGACCGATAAAACTCATGATTATTTAGTAAATGGTCATGCTGGTGCCCCTAAGGTACAAGAAGCAAAGGCTCATCCAAATGGTAATACTAAAGCAAATTCTAATAGTGTCACTCCTAAAGATTATATTGTGGAAGCCACAAGAGTAATAGAGCAATTGCTTAATGAAAAAAATGCTCTGCTTGCACAGGTGGCCAGATTGGAAGAAGAAAATCTTGGTTTGAAAAGAGATCTGCGTGACATGACAAAACAGCAGGTTGAAGCAGAATGGGTATTGAGGGATGCTTTAAATAATGCTAAAAAATCAAGACCTTTAGATTTTGTACAATAATGTAAAAGATAAAAGACCACTCATTAATTTGAGTGATCTTTTTTTAATAGACCTCTTCCAAAAGTCTTTCTCAGTATATTTTTTGATAGACACGCATAAAAATCTGCTGATTTTTTGCTATGCTCGTCTCAGCCAGACTTGCGCAAGTCTATCAAAAACTACACTTGCGACGACTTTTGAAAGAGATTTAATATATATAAATTACATCAAAATATTTCGTGAATCTTTGCTGTATCGTTTCTTATTTAAAAAAGGTTTTATCGGGAAAGATTTTTGTAATAAGTTAATTATATAAATTTTTTGATTTTTTCTAGATTTTTTTTAAAGTCTTTTAAATCCCCTTTTATTTCTTTATTTGGAAAAACCCAAATATGCGCATGGCGCACTTCATCACCAACTATTTTTGATAATATAAAATCTGTATTAAAAGCTTTTTGTTGGGCTAAGGCTATTTTTCTCGCTACTTCAAAATATTTTCCTACATTTGGTGTATCCCATACCCATCTATAATGTTTTTTTGGTATTATTTGTGTGTGCCCAGGGGATTGCGGGTTTATATCTAAAAAGGCTAGAAAATCTTCATCTTCATAAACCTTATGACAAGGTATTTCTCCTTTTACTATTTTACAAAATATACAATTTTCATTTAACATTTTTATTTAAACTTAAATAATAATCAGTTATTTTTATAAAATATATTTTAGCATTTTTTATGCTAAAATAGCTAAATGCAAAAATATAAAGTTAAGGAAGTTTTGGACAAAAAAATAAGTAAAAATATGGGCAATTTGACAGATTTTACTAAACATCTTCTTTTTCATAGGGGTATAAAAACAAAAGAAAATGCCGAGAAATTTTTGAATCCTGATTTTTTAAATCATTTACATGATCCATTTCTTTTGCCGGATATGGAAATTGCTGTTGAAAGGATTTTAAAAGCTATTGATAAAAATGAAAAAATAGGTATTTGGAGCGATTATGATGCAGACGGTATACCAGGAGGAGCAATCTTGTACCATTTTTTTACAATGATTGGATTTTCAAATTTTATAAATTATATACCAAATAGACATACAGAAGGTTATGGATTAAACAAAGAGGGAATAGAAGAGTTGTCTAAAACCGGTGTTAATTTACTTATAACTATAGACTGTGGCATAAGAGATATTAAGGAAATAAAATACGCACTGGATTTAAATATAGAAACCATTATTACAGATCATCACGAGCAAGGCGTGGATTTGCCAGAAGCTTTTGCTATTATTAATCCAAAAATAAATTCTTCAAAATATCCAGAAAAAATACTTTGTGGTTCTGGAGTTGTTTGGAAATTGATAGAAGCCATTTTGATTAAAAGAAGAGATTTCTTAGATGTGGGTCAAGAAAAATGGCTTTTAGATTTAGTGGGTTTGGCCACTCTTTCGGATATGGTGCCACTTGTTGGAGAGAATAGAGTTTTGGCACATTTTGGACTTTCTGTTTTGAGAAAAAATAGGAGAGTTGGATTTAAAAAACTTTTTTCTATGCTTAAAATAAATAAAGATTTTTTAAATGAAGATGATATTGGTTTTTTGGTTACACCAAGGATCAATGCTGCTTCAAGAATGGGACACCCGATAGACGCATTTAAATTGCTTACAGCAAAAGACGAATTAGAGGCACAGGTGTTTGCAGACCATTTGGACAATATAAACAAAGAGAGAAAAATTATAGTGGCAAATATTGTAAAGGAGGCTAACAAAAAAATAAAAGATAAATATAAAAACAACGAAGATGTGGAAAAAAATAAACCAATTATTGTTTTAGGAAATCCAGATTGGCGACCTGCATTGCTTGGCTTGGCCGCAAATTCAATTGCTGAAGAATATAAAAAACCTGTTTTTATTTGGGGCAGGGAGGGTGGTGAATTTATAAAAGGATCTTGTAGATCAGATGGCTCTACTGATTTGGTGGCTATAATGGAGAGGGCAAAAAATATTTTTTTAGAATTTGGTGGGCATAAATTTTCTGGAGGTTTTGCTGTTGATCACACCCAAATTCATTTTCTAGAAGACGCTTTGATTGACGCATGTTTACATACAAAACAAGAAGAAAAAGAAATTGAAATTGATTTGGAGCTTTCTTTGAAAGATGTCAATCAAGATATTATAAATGAGATATTTAAACTAAGTCCGTTTGGTGTAGAAAATCCTAAACCAATATTTATTTTTAAAAATGTTTTGCCAGAAAAAATAAATAGGTTTGGTAAAAAGAAAGAACATCTCTCTGTCATATTTAGTGATGGTTTTAAAAAAGTCAAAGGCATTTCTTTTTTTACAGAGGTAGATAAATTTGGTGATTTTTTAAAAGAGGGTATAAAAACTAATTTAGTGGCACATATAGAAAAATCTTATTTTGCTGGAAATGTAGAAATCAGACTCCGCATCGTAGATTTTTTTTAAAAATATTTTAAATATCTCTCATTATTTTTTAACAGATATTTTTTAAATGATGTGCTAATATATTTTTATGGAAAAATTTATTGTTTATACAGATGGCTCATCAAGAGGAAATCCCGGCAGAGGAGGATTTGGGGCAATCGTCTTATCAGATGATACTGTTTTAGAAATTGGTGGTAGAGAAGATTTGACTACAAATAATAGGATGGAGATGAGAGCTTCGATAGAAGCTCTTAAAAATATTAAAGATGGGAGCGAGGTTTCTATTTTTACTGACTCTGAATATTTGCTAAAAGGTATTACTCTTTGGATTTATAATTGGCAAAAAAATAACTGGAAAACAAAAGATAAGAAAGATGTTTTAAACAAAGATCTTTGGATTATTTTGTTAGAAGAAGTTTCTCGTAAAAAAGTTTTATGGAATAGGGTGGCAGGACATTCGGGCGATAAATGGAATGATAGATGTGATGAGATTGCTACTAATTTCGCAGATAAAGTCGAGGTTTCACTATTTAATGGCTTAAAAAAAGAATATAAATTGTTTCACTGATGATCTATCTCTATACTATTTTTTTTGGTCTTGGAATTGTTTTACAAAAATATTTTAACTTCAATCAATATTTATTGATTTTTTTGTTTCTTTTGCTCTTATTTATTTTTATATCATTTCGGTTTGTAAATGAAAACAATAGTAGTGAATTTGAACAAAAAAACATTTTTGAATTTAAAAATATACTCATTTTAATTTTTTTATTTTTAGGTATTTTTAGGTTCATTTTTTTTGAAAGTTTACCAGATAAAAATCTTTTAAATTTAATTGGCACAAATATTTCTTTTGAAGCAGAAATAATCAAAGAGCCAGATGTTAGAGATTCTAAAATATTTTATATTGTAAAATTAATCAATCCAAATGATTTATCTAAAAGTTTTGTAATGCTTATTGGAGAGAGATTTCCTAAATTTGATTTTGGAGGAAAAATAAAAGTATTTGGTAAACTAGAATTACCGAAAAAGTTTTTATTAGAAAATGGGGAATATTTTGATTATGTTTCTTTTTTGGCAAAAGATAATATTCATTTTATGATATACGGACCTGTTTTAGAAGAAATAGAAAATGATGAAATTAGTATTTTAAATTTTTTGTATAAAATAAAATATCTTTTTATAGAAAAGATTGAAAATATTTTGCCAGAACCAAATGCTTCTCTTTTGGCAGGGATTATTTTTGGTGTTAAAAATTCTTTAGGAAATGATTTGCTTAATCAATTTAAAACAGTTGGCCTGATTCATATCATAGTTTTATCTGGATATAATTTAACAATTATACTGAATGCCGTCTTTTATATTACAAGTAAATTTAATAGAAAATTTTTTAGCTTCATTTTAGTTTTATTTTTTATCTCAATATTTGTTTTGATGGTTGGTTTGAGTGCCACTATTTTAAGAGCATTGATTATGACTTTGATATCGCTACTTGCAAAATATTTTGGTAGACCAAATGATGCACTCAGGGCTCTTTTTTTGGCAGGGTTTTTTATGGTTTTATGGAATCCATATACACTTTTATATGACCCATCTTTTCATTTATCTTTTTTGGCAACACTTGGTTTGATTTTGTTTTCTCCAATCGTAGATTCTTTTTTAGTTTCTAAAATAAAATTTATTTATAATAAAGATTATCTTAGAGAAATAATTTCTTCAAGTATTGCTGTACAAATTTTTATTTTACCCCTACTTATAAAAATTTCTGGCATATTTTCTTTAAGTTCCTTTTTGGTCAATTTGCTTGTTTTACCAATAATACCTGTTTTAATGCTGTCAGGATTTTTGACTGGACTCTTAGGTTTTGTATCTTATTTTTTAGCTTTTCCTTTTGGTTTAATTTCTTTTATTTTAACTGAGTTTATTATTTATATTGTAAATTTTTTTAGTAGTATTTCTTTTTTAATTTTTAAATTTAAATCAATATCCAATATTTTGGTTTTAATATGTTATTTATTTTATTTTTATATATTTTATAAATTTAAAAATATTGTCAGTTTAAAAAAGATAGATTTTTAATTTAAATATGTTATATATTTTGTAGGTAAAGGAGTGCTGTATGTCAAATAATGAATTGGACTCTTTATTTTTATTTGTTATTTCTGTATCAGGATATTTGTGTATCCTTTTTATCATTTACTGTGTTTTGCCTAAAAATAACCAAAATAAAAAATAGTTTGTAAAAAATAAATCACTCTTTTAATATGGGGGTGATTTTTAAATCACTTTATTAAAATTTCCTTCTATAACTTCCCAATTTAGATTTTTAAAAAAATCTTCAACATAGTTTTTCTTTCCACTTGGTTTATAATCTGCTACATAAGAATGTTCCCACATATCTAGTGCTAAAATAGGCTGGAGTCCCACAAGGTGTCCCAAATGTTGCTCTTCTACGAAACTATTTAAAAATCTTTTTGTTTTTGGATCATAATACAAAATAGCCCAGCCAATACCTCTTGTTAAACTTATAGATTTAAATCTATTTAACCAAGCATCAAAAGAACCAAACTCTTCTTCAATTGTTTCTTTAAATTTTCCATTTCCTAATTCTTTTGGCCCACCTTCAAAAGATTTAAAGTAGTATTCGTGGTTTCTCATACCATCAAATTCAAAACCGAATCTTCTTTGAAGTTCTCCTAAAATATATGCATTATTTTCACTATCTTTGCTTAATTCATTTATTTTTTCTAGTATTAAATTGGTATTTTTTACATACCCAGCATACAGCTTCAAATGTTCCTCTATATTACTCCTGCTTATTCCTATTAGTTCTGGTATTTCAAATTTTTGTTCCTCAAATTTTTTCATATTAATATGTTATATATAAATTTGAATACATTTTAACATTTTTATAAAATAAAACACCCAGGGTTTCCCCTGAGTACCAGCTTAGTCACTACCACAGCCTCCTCCGTCACAATCGCCACTATCAGAATGACCACAATCTCCGCTTGAGCTATCACTGTGGCCACTACTACCAAAATCTGGCAAACAATCAATAAAATCATCAAACCAATCATTGTCCTTGGTCTCATAGAAACGATTTTTTTTCTCGTTTCTTTTAGAAATAATGATTGAAAAGATCACTGCGAGCGATACCAAACCTAACATAATAAGGATTAATGTTGATTGGCTCATTTTATTCTCCTTCTGATTATATAATAGCATATTATGATATATGTGGCAACATTTTGATTTAATTTTTTTGATATAATGGAAATATGGAAAAAAGACTTAAAATAAGGATATTTTGCCTACTATCTCTAATTTTTCTAATTATTTTTTTGCTATTTTATTTATTTAATGAAAATAGAAAAAATCTATTGACTGTTTCTTTTTTAGATATTGGGCAAGGGGATGCTATTTTTATTGACGCTCCAAATGGAAATCAAATACTCATAGACGCAGGAAGGGATAGGTCTGTTTTAAGAAAATTATCCGATGTGATGTCTTTTTATGATAAGAAGATAGATATTTTGGTAGCAACTCATGGAGATCAAGATCATATAGGGGGTATGCCAGATGTTTTAAATAAATACAAAATTGATTTGTTTATAGAAACAAATGTTTTTGGAAAATCTGCCACTTATGATGAATTGAGTAAAATTTTGTCTGAAAACAAGATAAAAAAACTTATAATTGATAAAAAAATAGTTTTAGATATGGGTGATAATGTTTATTTATATATATTATTTCCAGATAGAAACGTAAGTGGTATGGAGACAAATACAGCCTCTATTGTTGCAAAACTTGTTTATGGAGAAAGTGAATTTTTACTTACGGGGGACTCACCAAAACAGATTGAAGAATATCTTGTTAATAAATCTAAAAATAATTTATTAGGTGTGGATGTTTATGGTAATTATATAAATTTGAAATCAGATGTTTTAAAACTGGGGCATCATGGGTCAAAAACTTCTACATCACCTATTTTTATAAATGAAGTTATGCCAAAGTATGCTGTAGTGTCTGCCGGAAAAGACAATTCATATGGCCACCCGCATAAAGAGGTTTTGGAAGTTTTAGAAAAAAATAAAGTTCCCATTTTGGGAACTTATAGTAAAGGAAATATTGTATTTGAGAGTGATGGAAATAGACTTTTTATGATTGATTAGTTATTACTATTTCAGTTATATCAAATTTGCTTTTTTTAAGACGGAAAAAGCGCCGTTTTTTTGGATAGTTTTGATAGCTTTTGTGGATAGATTAAGAGTTATAGATTTATTTAATTCTGGTATAAATATTTTCTTTTTTTGAATATTGACAAATCTTCTTCCGTTTCCGCAAGGGTTGAATTGGGTGGCACGAGTCCTGTTTGAGTATCTTCCACCTATTATTGATGATTTTCCTGTTATTTTACATACTTTAGCCATAGTGATTAGTATGTTATCATATGTAAATTGAAATGCAAATATTGTTATAATTAAATTAAAATATGGATTTTTTGTTTGTTATTATAGTACTTATTATATCTGTCGTCATTCATGAAGTTTCTCATGGTTTTATGGCTTTGGTGTTGGGTGATGTGACGGCAAAATATCAAAATAGATTAAATTTAAACCCCCTCAATCATTTAGAGTTTTTTGGTTCATTTTTGTTGCCTTTGTTTGGTTATTTACTTGGAGGATTTATAATTGGCTGGGCAAAACCTGTACCTGTGAATATTTATAATCTAAATTCAGAAAAATTTGGTATTCCAAATAAATTTGCTGAAGCGTTAGTTGCTATAGCTGGGCCACTCTCTAATACATTTATCGCAATAGTTTTTTCAATTTTAATAAGGATTTTGCAATTTCAAAATTTTTTAAGTCTGAATATGTTAAATTTACTCAGTATTGTTGTCATTATGAACATAACACTTGCTGTGTTTAATCTGATGCCCATACCCCCACTAGATGGTTCAAAAATATTTTTTAGCGTGCTTCCTTATAAATTTTATTGGATCAGAGAATGGTTTGACAAATTTGGTTTCTTTTTTGTTTTATTTTTCATATTCTTTGTTTGGCAATTTATAGCTAAACTAATACCGTACATATACGGTGTATTGGTCGGTGCTTAGGTCTTCCAATCTATTTTTTTACTTTTCTCAAATATATATTTTTAGAGATATCTTTATTTTACAGATATTATTAAATATGATAAAAATCATATCAGATACTCAGACAGTTTTTTGTTGATTATTTTAAAAATACTTTAAGTATAGGGATTTTTAAAAATAATAACAGAGAGCTCTCTAGAATTGATTCACAATAAAGGAGTAAAATATGTCTAATTTTTCAAGAAAACAGATTTCTGACTTATTTAAAATGTTTAAACTTGCTGGCTACAGACCCAGGCATATTGATAAATTAATTGAATTGGAAAACCATCAATTAATCCAAGCCTTTCTTGATGGGATGATACAAATTAAAGCTGGTGAATTTTGTTCAAGTTTTCTATTTGAGGAAGGTGTTCATTTTGCTAAGGAACCAACTTTGGCTCGGATAAAATGTGCGAAAGATATTGGAAAAGTGAGAATCCTCAGCACCCTCAAAGGAAATGAAGGTTCTGTCTCTGGATATGAATCTTGCATGCGACTCTATGATGATTTTAATATTCCATTAGGAGAGAAGGATCTGTCATTTTTTTTAGAAAATAAAGATCTGATTCCAGACGAATGGAAAAAGTTTGATACAATTTTCTTTGATGCAGATACTTTGGTCTCCGAAGATGGATATGGCTTTAGCTTATATTTAGGCTGGGTAGAACATGAAAATGATTGGATTTCGGAGGGGTATTCTTTAGATGAGGGCCGTGATAAGAAATGTTACTCTGCGGTCACGGTATAGCTTCAATTTTTTTATAAAGCTTTTGTTTTGCCCCCGCATTTGGTTTTAAACTAATTGCGGGGTTTTCTTTTGTTTGTTAATAAAATATCCAATCAATTTGCATATTTTTGGGTTTTATATTACCATATTGCCATTGCCTGTAATTTTGTTAAATTAAGGAAATAAAGATTTATTTAATGTCAACAATTAATCAATTAATTAAAAGAAAAAGAAAATCTATTCGCGCTAAATCAAAAGCGATAGCTCTTGCGCGTGGTTTCAATACTTTAAAAAACAAACCCGTGTATTACCCAGCTCCTTTCAAAAGAGGTGTTTGTACTAAGGTGACAACAAAGACTCCTAGAAAACCTAACTCTGCTATTATAAAAATTGCTAGGGTTCGTTTGACAAATGGTATGGAAGTGACAGCTTACATCCCTGGTATTGGTCATACACTCCAAGAACACTCAGTGGTGATGCTTCGTGGTGGTAGAGTAAAAGATATTGGAGTAAGATACACTATTGTTAGAGGTAGACTAGATGCTACAGGTGTAGATAAAAGAATGACTTCAAGATCAAGTTATGGTGTTAAAAGACCAAAAGCATCTAAAAAATAATTTTAAATATAAATAAAGAATATGAGAGGTAAAGTCAAAAATAGAAATATAGTAAAACCAGATATAATATTCAATTCTCAAAAAGTTGAGAAGTTTATTAATTATATAATGCAAGAAGGAAAGAAGAATACAGCAAGAAAAATAGTTTATGAAGCTTTTGATTTTATAAAAGAAGAAGCAAAAGTAGAAGATCCTATGGAAATATTTGATATGGCATTAAAAAACACAGGTCCTACTATGGAAGTAAGGTCTAGAAGGGTTGGAGGAGCGAATTATCAAGTACCTAGAGAAGTAAGGGCAGAAAGAAGAAACTTTCTTTCTATGAAATGGATAGTTGACGCAGCTAGAGCTAAAAAAGGCAAACCTATGGCTAAAAAATTGTCAGAAGAAATAATACTCGCTAGTAAAAATGAAGGTGAAGCTTGCAAGAAGAGAGAAAATGTACATAAAATGGCTGAATCAAACAAAGCTTTTGC
The DNA here is from genome assembly GCA_964519145.1 of uncultured Candidatus Saccharibacteria bacterium. GTDB lineage: Bacteria > Patescibacteriota > Minisyncoccia > Phycocordibacterales > WO2-35-19 > CAZFHL01. Next base: position 4,191 of record CAZFHL010000012.1, on the reverse strand, counting down.
TCACTTTGCTTGGTAGTTTATAAAAAAGGTCTTACAAAAGTCGTCGCACGTGTAGTTTTTGATAGATTTGCGCAAGATGACTCTGCTGATTATAGCAAAAAATCAACAGATTTTTATGTGTGTCTATCAAAAATTATACTAAGAAAGACTTTTGAAAGAGATCCATTATTAATTACCCCTATTTTCTAATTTACTAAAAAACATTTTGAATATTTTTAATTGGAAATCTGCAAATCTTTGATTTTGTATTACTGTGGCTGTTTCTGTATCATAATCTATAAAAGCCACTATATCTTTGTATATAAGTTGAGATATGTTTTGATCAAATGTATCAAAACTCTCCGGGATATATTTGGTATGTCGCCATATTCTAGGAGTTCTTCTTTTTGCTGTCGTTTCATTTGTGATAACAAATTTATCTATCTCTTCATTGTTTCTGACACTTTTTTTAAAATATAAAGATGGGTAATATTTGCTTGCTGTGCTAGCTTCTCTTGGAGATTCATATCTATAAATACAATCACCTTTTTTACTTCTTATCATTATATTTTCATAAATACTTGAAATTGCTTTTTTGCCTTCATAATAAGAAACATTCGGTCTTTTTTGATTTGATAAATAAATTCTATTAATTTCAGGTAGACTTTGCTCTAAATTGCTTTGCAAATTATTTACTAAAATTTTTAATTTTTCTGGATTTTCGGCAATATAAAATATTCTTTTACCGATCTTTATTTTTGAAACAAGAGATTTTTGTATTAATTTTGGTATATTTCTATAAACCGTTGGTCTGTGTAAACCTGTATTTACTGTTACATTTGATATAGAAGCCCGTGGTACTGTTAATAAACAGGTATATATTTGGCTTTCTATGTTAGACAAGCCTAAAGATTTGAAAATTTCTGTATCCATTTTATTTAAATGTATTTATAATAGTACATATTTATTATATCAATATATATTTAAACAGCAACATATTTGTGCTATATACTTTACATTGGTTCAATTTTGAATTGTTTTTGGTACATGATAGAAATATTACTATATAATTTAGACAGAAGGAGAAAAGGTGAAACACACGATCTTTGAAAACTATCCAAAAGAATTGACTTTGGTTAGACATGGAGAATCTGAGTTTAATGGAGTAAATATAACAGTTGGTCTTCAGTCTGAAGAGTTGAGAAAAAGATTTGCTAATATTTCAGACTGTAGCGTCCCGCTTACTCCAAAAGGAGAAAATCAGGCTATTTGTGCTGGAAAGGGATTGTTTGAGTCTGGTGTTGTTTTTGATACTGCGTATCACTCTGGTTATGCTAGAACAAAAGAAACTTTGAGACTTGTCTTGGAGGAATTTCCGGAAAATTTACAACCTGCTACTGTAGAAGATTTTTCTCTTAGAGAAAGGGAATGTGGGTATGCTCTGGGTATGACTAAGAGCGAAATGAAGAGCCATTTTCCTTATTGGGATGAATATTACAATAGAACTGGTCCATTTTTGGCTAGACCTGTAGGCGGAGAGAGTATAGCTGATGTTTGTGAAAGGGTACGATCTTCACTTGCTCTAATATTTAAAGAAAATAAGGGTAAGAGATTGCTATTTGCTTCTCACGGTCGAGTCATATCTGTTGTAAGGTTTATCTTAGAAGATGGATGGACTTTGGAGAAAATAAATCAGTTTTTAAATGGTAACGGCGGCCGAAATTGTGGGGTTACTTCATATAGGTATAATGAAGAAAAAAATATGATGGATCTTTTGGAGTATGACAAAGTTTTTGATGCTTAACTATAAAAAGAGGACACTCGTCCTCTTTTTAATTTTTTTGTAATATTTTTGCAATTTGTATTTAAGTAGTGTATATTTTTATTACTCTTTAAATTTATAGTTAAGGAATTTTATTTATTCAAATTAGTTAAATTATTAAAATATTTTATGAATCGTGATTATCCATTAGAAAAAGTTAGGAATTTTGGGATTATTGCCCATATTGATGCTGGAAAAACTACAACATCTGAGCGTATTTTGTATTATACAGGTAGTCAGCATAAGATAGGAGAGGTGCACGATGGGGCTACTACCACAGATTGGATGGAACAAGAAAGAGAAAGAGGAATCACTATCACAGCTGCCGCTATTACTTGTTTTTGGGGACCAACCTATCTTTCAGATGAAGAGAGAAATAAAAAAGAAAATAAATATCGTTTTAATATTATAGATACTCCAGGACACATTGATTTTACAGTAGAAGTAAAAAGATCTATGCGTGTGCTTGACGGTGCTGTTTGTGTTTTTGATGGAGTGGCAGGTGTAGAACCACAATCAGAAACAAATTGGAGATACGCAGAAGAGGCTCAAGTTCCTAGACTTTGTTTTATAAATAAATTAGACAGGACAGGTGCTTCTTTTGAAAAGTCATATAAATCTATTTTGGATAGATTATCTAAAAAAGCTATTAGAATGCAAATACCTATGGGAGAAGAAGACAATCACAATGGTGTGGTAGATTTGCTCAAAATGAAATCTTATGAATTTGAAGGCAAATTGGGAGACAATGTGATTGAAAAAGAAATCCCATCTGATTTGGTGGAAACTGCTCAAAAATATAGGGCTGAACTTATAGAGAGAATCGTTGAAAATGATGAAGACGCAATGTCTAGATACTTAGATGGAAAAGAAATCAGTGTAGATGAATTAAAAAAGATTTTAAGAAAAGCTGTTGTTTCAAACAAAATATTTCCTGTATTTTGTGGTTCAGCTTTAAAAAATAAAGGTGTACAATTGGTACTTGACGCTGTTGTTGATCTTTTACCATCTCCTCTCGACATTCCTTCTATCAGAGGTATAGATCCTAGAAATGGAGAAGAAATAGAGAGACATCCAAATGATTCAGAGCCTTTTTCTGCTCTTGCCTTCAAACTTCAAGCGGATCCTTTTGTTGGTCAACTAACTTTCTTTAGAGTATATTCTGGAACAATTGAATCAGGTTCATATATATATAATGCATCTACAGGAGACAGAGAAAGGCTTGGTCGTATAGTGAGACTTCAAGCTGATCAAAGAGAAGAGGTGAAAAAGGTATATGCAGGAGAGATTGCGGCTGCTGTAGGTTTGAAAAATGCCAAAACTTCTCACACTTTTGCTGATGAAAATAATCCAATAGTGCTTGAAGAAATTGTTTTTCCAGAACCTGTTATTTCTTTGCGTATTGAACCAAAAACAAAAGCTGATCAAGAAAAAATGGGCATGGCTCTTAAGAGACTTTCTGATGAAGATCCAACATTTAGAATAAAATCAGATCAAGAGACAGGTGAGACTGTAATTATGGGTATGGGTGAATTGCACCTGGACATCATTGTGGATCGTATGAAAAGAGAGTTTAGTGTCGAAGCTGTGGTAGGTAAACCTCAAGTAGCTTATAAAGAGACAATCATAGGCACAGCTGAAGCTGAAACTAAATATATCAAACAAACTGGAGGTAAAGGTCAATATGGACATGTTAAATTAAATATAAAGCCATTACAACCAGAAGTTGAATCAAATAAAAAACAAAAAAATATACACAGAGAAGAAGGATTTGAATTCGTTGATTCTATTAAAGGAGGTGTCATTCCTGCCGAATTTATACCAGCCGTTGAAAAAGGTGTGAGAGAGGCTATGGATAGAGGTATCGTGGCTGGATTTAAAATGACGGATATTTCTTGTGAATTAACTTTTGGTTCATACCATGATGTTGATTCCTCTGAAATTGCTTATAAAATAGCTGCTTCTCAAGCTTTTCAAGAGGCTGCTAAAAAAGCCAATCCTGTGATACTCGAACCTATTATGAAAATAGAAGTAGTAGTGCCAGAACAATTTATGGGTGATGTTACAGGCTACCTTTCTTCAAGAAGAGGTTTGATTGAGGGTATGGATGATAGAAGTGGATTAAAGGTGGTAAAAGCAAAAATTCCTCTTTCAGAACTTTTTGGTTATGTTACGACACTTAGATCTATGACAGAAGGTAGAGGTAATGCTAACATTGAGTTTGATCATTATGCTGTTGTTCCACCAAATGTTGCTCAAACTATCGTAGAATCTAGAAAATAAAAAATATTTTAAAAAATAAAAATCTTGTTCCTAAAATGAGCAAGGTTTTTATTTTTTTACCGTTTTTTTACTTTGAATCACAAAACTCTTTCTCATCACACCTTTTT